>CAZFWM010000004.1:15977-67993 GCA_964522545.1 uncultured Thermodesulfobacteriota bacterium | reverse complement strand
TGGGAGACTTTTGCGTTCCTCACGGATCCGGCCGAGCAAATCATTCCCCTCTGGTCCGTTCCCCTGGAGGGAATCGCCCCCCCCGTGGATCTGCCGATGTCCTTCCCCTTCCCGGGCGTGGGCTGGATCGCGATCTACACTCGACTGCAGACGGACGGAGAGACCGTGGCTGATGAATTCATCTTGGTGGACACCGGAGTTCTTTAGCCCGAATTCTGACCGGGAGTATGGGGGCTACTCGTTCTGGTACCAAAGCGCGATCGAGGGGACGAAGTTGCCCGGATCCGGGCCGGTCTTGCTGATCGGGTCCAGGTAAATCCGGCCGTCGAGGAGAAATCTCTCTCCCGGTTCTATACCCTGCTCCCCCGTTGAGACATCGTAGCACCAGGGATCCCCGTGGCAATTCAGTGCCAGCTTGTAGGCGAAGAAATGATCGCCCGCCTCTGGCCAGTACAGTTGGGCCGAGCCGATCATATCCACGTCCTGGATGCCGACAAAAGCTCTACCATCGGACAAACGGTAGAGGAAATAGCTGAACCAGGACTGAATGGGGTAAAGGCCGTGGTTGACCCCTGCGATGATGATAAAATCTTCCTCGTCGTCAAAGTAGGGGGCCAGGAAATCAGTCTCCGATAACATGAATCTGAAGTAGAGGGCGTCGGGGTTATCGTAATTACATCTCTCCGGCCTGGGCACTTCTCCCCGGCATTCCTCCGGATCGGCATGTCTCAGAATTTCGCGCACATGCCGAAAAGGGGGGCCGTATTCAGGCCAGTACTGGGTGATAATCTCTCTGATCAGGGTCCTCAGGTCTTCCTCTTGGCCCAGTTCCACCGGGTCCGGTCTGGCCACCCATGGCTCCATCTCGACCACATCCCCGATCGTCGAAGGATCGCGGCGGATAATCCAGGCCATCAACGGCGGATACTCCGCATATCGAGCCATGACCTCCTCATCGACCCCGCAGACGCGGTACATGAAGAGGAGGTTGTCGGCGTTCTCTCCCATATAGCCGTTGGCAAAATCGCGATGGAAGAGGTAAACGTTGATTCCCGACGAAGGGATACCCATGTTGATGAAGTAGTTTTTGATCGCCTGGGCTGTGGTAGTGCTCGCGGTGACGATCATGATGAATCGAGCATTCAGAGGATACCCTTCAAAGGTCTTCAGGGTGAGAGTATTGAAGCCGAGGCCGATGCTCGATCGGGTAGACTCCCGCCCCTCTTCTCCGTCCCAGCGGTCCACCTGATTGATCAGGAAGTTGATGTAGCGAGCATCGCTGATGGTCCAGCCGCCGAACACGATCGCGTCCTCCCCGCTCATGGGGAAGCAGGATGTACACGTGCCATCGAAAAGGTCTTGCTTGGTGCAGACCCGATCGTGGGCTTTCGGATCCACGGGCACGGCAATGGACCCATAGGTATTGAACGGATTATTCGCCACGCAGCCGGGCATCCCTTCGCAGTCCTCTTTGGTGATGAAGATGAACGAGACCGGGGTCCAGGCCTTGGGCATGGCGGGATCCAGCGCCGGCATATGAAAACCCGATGCGAGTCCGGTCTCGACTGTCCCCCCTCCCGGCTCAGATAGGCTTTCCCCTTTGGACGTGAAGGTCCAGCAGCACGCCATTCCGAAGGCCACGAAAAATAACAAGGCAGGCTTCATTCTCATTTTCGTCATTCTCATGTTCCCATCATATCACGGAATCCAACAGCAGGCAAAATTATGGTGGAGGAGAGAAGTCCGGCCCGAAAGAGAGGCTTGATCATCTTATAACCAAGGCTTCTAACCATTCTTCTAGGTGTTCCTCCATCTCCCAATGCCATTCCATCCATCCACGCGAACCCGCGTTCGAAACGCAAGAGCAAGAATCTCAGAATTCCGGTCCTTTTGATTTTTCTCCGCTTCGGACCATCCTGGATGGAATCGGAAAAGAGGTGCACACTGCTTTTGAAGGATTCGTCAGATACTTCATTTGGAAACGGGATCAAATGGAATGGAATCTTGGCCGAGATGGCTTCATCAAGGCGTTCCATAAATTGCAGGGAACTGTTTCCATGGCAGCGGTCTGTCTCCCGTTTCATCCAGCGGATCTTGGATGAGAAGCCCGCCTCCTAGGAGTCAATGAGCAGCCCGCAGCAACGCGAGCAGATCGGCAGTAGTCCATCCTGCTTGACAGTCTGGCGGAACTTACGATAACGCTCGTTGTTCCAGATATCTCGAATTCCCGATCGAAGAATGTTGCCGACGATATAGTCCGGATAGTCTCCGCAGGTTGTGACGTCGCCATTGGGCAAAGCGTAGACCACCCACCAGGGAACGAGACAACGTTTGTGGGAAAAGGTCCGGCCGTGGTCGGTGAAGTACCGGGGAATCTCCTCGGCCATGAGATCCGGCCGGAAGCGATAGCGGAAGCTCCACCGGCGCGCCCGGATCCGGTTGACCGTGTCCACAAGCGCCGCTGTGTCAATCGCGGCGACTTCGCGCACGAATCCCCGCGGCGTCATCGCACAGACGTTGAACTTACTCGCCATGATATCTTCGTATCGCCGACAGCTTTCCTCGGTTTGGTACCAGCCGAAAGCCGTGGACAGACCGTCGACGCCGGCTTCCTCGGCCACCAAGAATACATCGTCCAGACATCCGGCGTTGGCTGCCGTTACCACAGTCGAAATGACGAGAAAGGGCCGGGTGCGCTTCTGCTGCAATTTCTGACGTTGAATGGCGCCGATCCCTTCGAGAATCTTATCGAAGCAGCCGGGCGACCGCCGAATCCGATCGTGGACCTCGCGTCCACCGTCGATGGAAATCAGCAGAAAATCGACTCCCAGCCGCACCAACTCTTCAGCATGACTGACCAGCATCGTGCCATTCGTGCTGATGGTTAGAGGCAATCTCGTCATCTTGATGGTCTTCGCCAGCGACAGCAAGGAAGGGTAGAGGAATGGCTCTCCCCCCAAAAGTACAACCCAGGGGCTCCAATCTGACACTTCCTCGATCAACTTTTGGTAGCGCTCGAGTGGTACCAGATTGGCGAAGAACGACGGTTCCTGGTCCAGATGCCATCCGCTGTCACCCCACTGGTGGCACATCTCGCAGCGCAGGTTGCAGGAGTTAGTGAGCTTGATGTCCAGTCGGCTGAACGGACCGGCAATTCCGTTACGAAGCAGGTAGTCGATGGGCGCTTGAATGAGCTTGCGTGCACCCGTCGCCGTGATCTGAACGAGCAGCCCAGGTGTCTTGAGGAGATTCAGCGTGGTGTTGCCGCCCGGCTTTGAAGTCAAGATATACCCCTCCCGCCTTTCAGGCCCGACTATCTCGGGTCGGCACGGTAGATCCGCAGACCGCAAAAGGGATTCGCCGTTTCCAGGAACAACCCAACCGGGGGCGCCTGCAGTGTGCGCACGCCGCAGTCGAAGCCGTCTCGCAAAAAATACGCTCCGAGAGGGTGTAAATTAATTCTGGTACCAGAGCAGGACCGAGGGCACGAAATTATCGGGATGCGGGCCGGTTTTGCTCACCGGATCCAGGCAGACTCGGCCCCCGATGACGAATCGCTCCCCCGGATTCAAGCCCCACTCACCCGTGGGGAACTCATGACACCCGGGTTCCCCATTGCAGTTGTGGGCGAGCTTATAAGCAAAGAAATCTTCCCCCGCCTCGGGCCAGTACTGTTGAGCCGAGCCGATCATATCCTCATCATTGAAGTAGGTGAACACGAATCGGTCACGGTTACGGTAAAAAAAATAGGCAAAGTAGGTTTCGAGTTGGTACAGGCCGTGATTGATCCCCGCCAGAATGATGAAGTCATCTTCGTCCAGGAATGGACGAAGGATGTCCGTTTCCGACGTCTTGAACACGAAGTAAAGGGCATCGGGGTTGTCGAAGCGGCACAATTCCGGGTGGGCCTCTTCTCCTCTGCAGGCCAAAGGATCCAGATGGGTCAGTTCCTCGAGCAGAATCAGTTCGGGCATTTCCTGCTCAGACCAGTAATAATTGATGATCTCCGTGATTAAAGTCAGGAGGTCGTCCTCTTGATCCAGCTCCGCCGGATCCGGCCTGGGCACCCATTCCTCCATCTCGGTCACATCGCCGACGGCCGTGGGCAGCCCGCGAATCAGATAGGCTTTCACCTGGTCGGTTGCGGCGTACGCGGTCAGGGACTCCTCGTCGGGGAAGCTGATCCTGTACAGAAATTTGAAGTTGTCGGCCTCTTCCCCCAGGTAGCCGTTGGCGAAGTCGCGATGAAAGAGATAGACATTGATCCACTCCTCGGAATATCCTCCGCTGATCAGAAAATCCTTTACATAGGCGGCCGCCGCGGTGCTCGCCGATAGGATCATGAAGAACGGCGCACCGAAGGGATCCTCTCCAAAGTGCTTCAGGGTGAGGTGATTGATTCCGAGACCGATACTCGATTTGGTCTGCTCCCTTCCCCCTTCCCCGTCCGAGCGGTCAAACTGATTGAGAATAAAGTTGAAGTATTTTGCATCCGGGAAGGTCCAGCCGTACAGTAAGAGCACGTCGTTGCCGCTCATCATGAAGGCTTCTTTGCATACGCCCGTTGCGATGTCTTGCTTTGTGCATTTCCGGTCGCGATCTTGCGGATCCGCGGGCATCGATAAGATGCCATAGGCATTGTATGGGTTGAAATTGTGACAATCCGGTACCACTTTGCAATCCTCCACTGTCCAGTAGAGGAGCGTGAGTTCCTGTAGGTCTTTGGGTGTAAAGGGAGATTGTGCCTGGGATCGAGGGCCCGGGGTGGGTACTGCTCCTGCTGTCTTGTCCCCCGCTTTTGCGAGGAGCCCCTCCCTTTCCGAGATCAAGGCCAAGAGGCAGGCGATTACGGCAAGAGAACACAGCAGCAACATCCTTCTTTCCAACATGCGTCTATCTCCGCCAAGATCCTGGTAAAGATAAAATTTTTTTAATAGAACATTTGTTTTTCAGCGAGACAAAAAGAAGGATACCAGAATAGAGGAAATCAAGCAAGAAAAAACTGAAAATGATTTGATTTTTCGGTTTGACATGCTATTAGTTAATTACTCGAATACAAGAGTCTGTGCACTGAGGAGCACTTCCTATGAAAAGCTTGACCATGATCGAATTTCGGCTGCAAGCGTACATGGCTGGAAGGCTTCTCCGGAATTTTGGGAAGAGTTTTATCGCTGTTGGAGAGCAATCTCCGGCTATTGAGCGAGATGAGGGCAAAGTACGGCCGGACCTTCGGCATCGGCCTCTGGGTAACGGTAACCGAGGGAACGGCTGCCCTTACGCACGTTAATGAGCTAACTTGGTGGAAAAGGAGATGAAAAATATGAAAAAGGTCGGCTTCCTAACTGAAAAGTACCTTTACATAGCGCGGTTTTCGATCAAGATAATCCTTGACCTCGCGAAGACGATCCTGGGCGATGTGATAAAGAAACTCATTCCGGATTTTCTCCGACGGCATTCCTCCGGCCAACATCGGCCGATTCCAGTCGAGCAAATGGATTTGCTAAAGGACCGGGATTTTGTCCAGATCAATGAGGCGGGATTTGGTGACCGCTGGAACACATGGGTTTGGTCCATGAAGTGGTGGCGGGGGAAACTCTATGCGGGAACGAACAGGGCTTTTCCTTGCGTTGCGCATTATGTCATACACTCTACCGTACCCCGCCTTGTGAAGTATCCGACATTCGAGCCGGACATCCAATGTACTGCTTCGCCTTTTGATCTCCCCCTTCAGGCAGAGATCTGGTGTTACACACCGGAGACGCAGACCTGGCAACGCTTATACCAATCCCCCAAGGAGGTGGAGGTCCCTACTCAGCCGGGCAAGTATGTGGCTCGTGATTTTGGCTTCCGCAATATGCTGGTTTTCAACGAACCGGACGGCACAGAAGCCCTCTATGTGTCGGGAGTCAGTACACGGGGCATCGACAGTACGTTTCTTTCCGGGATGAAGGGACTCTATCATGATGTATCGAGCATCATGACTCGGAAGATCGACGGCGCGTTTCCTCCGCCACGCCTCTTGCGTTCGACGGACGGCATTCACTTCGAGGCGATACCGTGTGAGCCCGGGACGGTAATGGGTGATATTTCAGCATTGGGTTTCCGCGCCCTGACAAGCTACAGGGAGCGGATGTATGTTTCGGCCGGCGTCTTGATGGGGTGGGGTATTGTGCTGGAGTCTGAGGACCCGAGCCGTGGAAACAATCATTTCAGACAGATTTCTCCACCCGATATGCACGTCTTTGAAATGATTCCCTTCAACGGCTACCTGTACCTTGGATTGCTCCACTACAGCAAAGGCTACACAGTGGTTAAAACGGATGCGAAAGGAGCCCCTCCGTACAAATTCACACAGGTCGTGCCCTATAGCGGCGGCCGGAAGAGATGGCGCAGTTTG
This sequence comes from uncultured Thermodesulfobacteriota bacterium, assembly GCA_964522545.1. Lineage (GTDB taxonomy): Bacteria > Desulfobacterota > DSWW01 > CAZFWM01 > CAZFWM01 > CAZFWM01. Next base: position 61,596 of record CAZFWM010000004.1, on the reverse strand, counting down.
AGTGTCATAAGCATGTATGTTTTTGAAGGCAACCTCTATGTGGGTACTGACGCCCCGGTTGAGCTGATCCGCATATATCCTGACGATCGTTGGGATCTCCTTGTTGGAAAAGAGCGTCGGACGCCGGATGGGTTGAAGTCGCCTCTCAGTGGGATGGGAGATGGCTTTGATAATGGCCTCATCAGAGTCATTCAACGTATGGAAGAGCACAATGGTTGGCTCTACATCAGTACAGTAAAGTATTGGGCAACGAAATACCGGTCCGTACCGGTGTTAGGCCCCTGGTTCGAATCGCAAGCGGGCTTTGATTTATTTGCCACCCAGGATGGTGTGAATTTCGCGAGAGCTACGAACAACGGTTTCTATGACTTGTGCAATACGTTTGGACGCACCCTGGCTTCCACACCTGTGGGATTGTTCGTAGGAGTCACCAATGAACGTGACGGGGCGAAAGTTTACCTTGGCAAAAGGTCGACTTCGGCCTGATCATGAGGGCTCTGTTCCCGCTGATAATCCGTGACTATGGCTTCCATTTTAAGAAAAAGCGTCTTGAGAGCACTTTTGTACACGTTCAGAATGGGATTGGTTGAATATTTTTTCTCAAAGGTCGAAATCAACCGCTGCCGCCTTTCGAGTACTACATTTTCAGGTAACTCGTCGTCTCGATATTTGCGTGCCGCCATCGTACCCTCTCTTCTACTATATGGAAAAACTTCCAGACGGCTGTTCTTGGCTTCAATTCCGGTCACAAAGGTAAGAAGATCCTGAAATTCCTCCTCGGTTTCTCCGGGAAAACCAACAATAATCTCAACACACAGATGGATGTTCATCTCGCCCATTCGATTCCATGAAGTAATAAGTTCTTCCATATCGAATGGGGACCTGTTCATTCGCTTTAGAATTCTTGGATTGGTATGTTGAGGCTGGATGGTCATGGAAGTGATTTTTTTTGTTTCTATAATCTCGAAAAACGCCTCTTTCTCTTCCAATAAGTCGGAGGCTCCCAGATTATGGACCGAGAGCTGAAAATCCCCTTCTGTGGAGACGAGCTCTTTGAGTAATGTGATCCAATCACTCCCTATATCCAGGCCCCAAGACCCGAGATCATCTGGAAACAAGACAAATTTTTTCTCACCCGAAGCCAGTAGTTTTTTTAATCCTTCCATGATCTCGGGCAGCGGTACGCTTTTCGGTTTGCCTATCGCGAATTTTATGCTGCAATAGCTACAGGCATTCTTACAGCCACGACCCGGTACGATCATCTTATAACCAAGGCTTCTGACCAATCTCCTCGGTGCTCCTCCATCGCCCAGCACCGTTTCATCCATCAACGCGAACCAGCGTTCGAAACGCAAGAGCAAGAATCTCAGAATTCCGGCCCTTTTGATTTTTCTCCGCTTCGGACCATCCTGGATGGAATCGGAAAAGAGGTGCACACTGCTTTTGAAGGATTCGTCAGATACTTCATTTGGAAACGGGATCAAATGGAATGGAATCTCGGCCGAGATGGCTTCATCAAGGCCTTCCATACCCGTGACAGAACAATGCAATCCTTCGTGAATTTCTTCAAACCCCTTACCGGAGACCTTTCCTTTTGTCACTTGAGTTATATCCGGGAGGCAACCAGTAACGACTATAGGTATTTTTTTGCCCGAACTTTTTATTTTGTCGTTCAAATGTTGGATTTCCTCCATAGCCTTTACTTCGGAGAGGTCTAAGAAGGCACATCCGGAATAGACAATGAGATCTGCATCCAGAAGTCGATCGGTTATGATCCACTGGTTGGCGTGAAAATAATCTCTTACTCTTTGAGTGTGGTTTTGATTCAGAAGACAACCTATAAGGCTGTGCGCTATCCAGACCTTTTTAGGATTCATGATTTCCCCTTTCAAGAGACAAGAAAAGGATACCAAAATGGAGAGATCATAGCAAGAAAAGGCTGGAAACCCTCGGAAGTGGCCCGATCAACATGGATCGAATAACAGAGAGGAGTGAAGAGGGGAGGAAGCTTCAGGGTGACCCGTCTCCATCAGGGAGATTCACCTGCGGCACGCTATTTGAGTATTATGGAGTAATATAATAAAATGTAACGAAATTTATGCAAAACGAAAAGAACGCATATCTTCAAAATATAAAGGACCGAAAAATGAGCAAGAAGAAAAAAGGCTATCATCTTTGGAATCCTTTTACGGCCATGGACGAGTATCTCCGGATACACGATCTGGGACCTCTTACTATTGTGCGAGGCGAAGGCCCGTATATCTACAATCCTCGCGGAAGAAGATATATCAACGGCCTCTCTTCCATGTTCAATGTAGCCATCGGGCACGGAAATGAGGAGTTGGTCGAAGCCGCTTCCGAACAGATGCGCGAGCTATCCTATGCGTCCTGCTTCCGACAGGTTCACCCTCGCGCGATCGAATTGGCCGCAAAGCTGGTTGAAATCGCTCCCGGGGATCTAGAGCATGCCTTTCTATGTACGAATGGATCCGAGGCGGTCGAAACCGCCATCAAGATGGTCCGCCAGTACCAGCGTCAGAGTCCGGATCTTCGAGACCACGGCCGATACAAGATCATATCACTGCACACCAGCTATCACGGCGTATCGTACGGGGCCCTCAGCACAGCCGGCCATGAGGACTACGAAAAGAAGTTCGGGCCGCTTCCCGGAGGGTTTCATCACATCGAACCTCCTTATTGTTACCGCTGTCCCTATGGCTCCGAGGAGTACCCGGAATGTGATCTGGCCTGTGCAAAGAGCCTGGAGCACAAGATCCAGGACGAGGGACCGGAAACCGTTGCCGCCTTCATCGTCGAGCCGGCCATGGCCGTGACCGGCTTTATCTTCCCGCCGGACAAGTACTTCGAGAGAATCGGCGAGATCTGTCGGAAATATGAGGTGGTCCTTATCGCCGATGAGATCTCCACGTCATTCGGACGTACGGGGAAGCTGTTTTCATGCCAGGACTGGGAGGTGAAGCCGGACATTCTGTGCCTGGGAAAGGGCATCAGCAGTGGGTATCTCCCTCTGGCGGCGACCCTGGCGACGGATGAAATTTACAAACGCTTTGAGGGAGAGGGCAATCATTTCGTTCATGGAAGCACGGCGGTGGGCCATCCGGTCTGTTCGGCCGTGGGGCTTGCGAACATCGAGATCATCCTGCGTGAAAATCTCTGCGAGAATGCTACCCGAGTCGGCGACTTCCTGATCTCCGGGCTCACGGATATGATGGAAGAGCGCGAGCTCATTGGAAACGTGCGGGGCAGGGGGCTTATGATCGGCGTCGAGCTGGTTGCGGACCGCAGCACAAAAGAGCCCTTGGTGAAAAGCGCTTTCTTCAACCACATCCTGGACATCACCGCCCAGGGCATGATGGTCTACCCGATCGAAAGTACCATAGGCCTTGCGCCACCGTTGAACATCGATGAGGGCCTGGCCTCTGAGATCCTGGGCATTCTGCGCAAGGCGCTCAACACTGACACGGGGGCGCGAATTGCGAGGAAGGCAAGGATCGCCAGTGTATTTGCCAAGGAGTTCACCCTCTCCAAGCTTGGCTCCGCCACGTAGCCTGATAGCGAAGAATAAGGAAGTCAAGTCCGTATCGAATCGGCACAAAGATGATAGATATTTCTCGACTCGATGAAAGAATGCCTGCCTTGATCGAAGGCGAAAACATTCCGCTCAACTTGGGAGATGAGTTGGCGAGAGTAGCCGACTTGCGGCCGGAAGCTCCGGCTGTGATCCTTGCCACGGGTAAGAAGATCAATGGAAAGCACCGATATGCAACCCTGACCTTCAGCCGTTGCCGAGAGCTGTACGAACACTATTTCCATGGGTTGCATGGCTGCGGAATTCAGCGCGGTGATACTGTATTGCTCCTGATGAAGCCCATGCTCGACCTAGTTCCTGTTGTTTTTGCTTTGTGGAAGATCGGCGCCGTGCTGCTGTCGGTGGACCCCGGCGCAAGCCGGAAACAAAAGCTGAAGTGCATTGAGGAAATCAAGCCCAATGGAATGATCGGCATTCCCCTTGCCCATGCACTTCGATTTTTGTATCCGAAAACATTCCGCACTATCACACATCCTGTCATCGCGGGACGTCGATGGTTCTTACAAGGGCCGACCCTCAAGTCTTTTCTCCATAAGAAACAAGGTGAATCGGCGGTGCACATCCCAACGAAGGCGGACGATGAAATCGCGATCATTTTCACTTCGGGCAGCACGGGCGCACCGAAAGGTGTAATTTATACGCATGGCAATGGCGCTTCGGTGAGCCAATTCTTGAAAGGCTCTCTTGGTTTGGGCCCTGACGATAAATGCCTGGTCTGTCATCCCATATTTGCCATTTATTTTGCTGGGCTTGGCAATACGGTCGTCATCCCTGATATCGACCCAAGATTTCCGGCCAAGGCGGATCCGAAAAGCATTCTGGAAATCATACATGATCAAAAACCAACCATATCTTTTATGCCGCCCCCTGTTTTAAATAATCTATTCAGATATGCAATGGATCATAAGGAAAAGATTCCTTATCTAAAGAGGATCCTCACGACAGGATCTCCCCTTGCCCTCGACTTGATCCGGGGCCTGCAAAAAGCGTTTACATCTCCACATGCGGATATTTGCTCGATGTACGGGGCTACCGAGGCTCTCTCTGTAAGCTATGCCGATGGCAATGATATTCTGAGCAATGCCGCCGGAAAAATGCTTGAGAGAACGGGGACCTATCTGGGACGACCGGCCAGCGGCGCAAACGTCCGGACTATCCGCATTACAGATCAATGCATTAAAAACTGGCGGGATGCTCCTGTCCTCTCTCCCGGTGAGATCGGTGAAATCTGCGTTTCCGGACCCATTGTCACTCCCAAATACAAAAACAGACCCGATTGTACCCGCAGGGCCAAGATCCATGAATCCGGCAGACGCTGGCATCGCATGGGGGATGTTGGTTGTGTGGATGAGGATGGCAGTCTTTGGTATTACGGCCGCATAGCGGACAGAGTCCAAACGAAACACGGGGTTTTGTATCCTCATCTGGTAGAGAGCATTTTCGATAAACACCCCCGAGTCTTTCGCAGTGCCCTGGTAGGAGTCCCCTGTGTCGACTCGGATCTCAAACGCCCGGTCATTGTTATCGAGCTCGCGGACAAAGAGCTCAATCGCAAGAAGAGGATGGAACTTTGTCGGGATCTCAAAGCACTGGTCCACAGCCACCCGGATACGCATGCAATAAGAGATATCCTTATCTACAACGGAGATTTTCCTGTCGATGTTCGACACAACGCCAAAATCAGGCACGATCTATTGACCGACTATGCTGAAAGGGAGCTAAAGGAAAAAAAGGTTGCCTCGAATTCCATGAATCCAATTCCGTTTCAAGATCATATCATTTATTACTATGAAAAGGGTTCAGGCGAGCCCCTGTTGTTTCTCCACAACGCGGGGAATGACCATCGGATTTGGGATTATCAACTGAGGCATTTCTCGAGGAGCTACCGCGTTATTGCTCTGGACAGTCTTGGATACGGTCAATCAGATAGTCCGAAGATCGACTACACGTTGCCTGTGTATACGGAGATGGTTGCCGCGGTCGTCGAAAAGCTGTCGCTTTCTCCCGTGACGATCATCGGCAATTGCACCGGCTCATCGATGGCCCTCAATTACGGGCTGAAGCACTCGGAAAAAGTAAAGAGATTGATTCTTTTCAATGTCGCGACGAGAAAGACCATATTGGGCGGCAACATCGAGCGTAACTGCCGGATGCTGGCCGGTCGTCCTCGCTTGACCCGATTGCTTGCCCCTTTTGTCGAGGCCCTCATGTCTCTCAGGCCGGTTACGAAACTCATATTGCGGGGCCAATACGGAGAAAATCCTCCGGAAGATCAGGAATTCGCAGAACACATACATCGTATTTACCGCAGAAGAGGTAAGATGTCTTCCTTCTTGAATTTGCTCTGCTGTTGGGAAAGCTTACATTCATTGGATCGAGTTCAATCCCCGATGGAATCGTTACCGGTTCATGTTATTTGGGGTGAATCCAATAAAGTGCTACCCGCAGAACGGGGACGAGAGCTTTGCCAAAGTATCCGTCCGAGCACGGCGGATTTCATAGTGGGCGGCGGGCACCTGCTCATGCGAGAAAAATCAGAGCTTATCAATGCCAGACTCGATGAATTGTTAAACAGCCCGTCGTGAGGGAGCCCGGAAGGAATGAATGATAAGCCCAACATTCTGCTGGTTGTAGCCGATGCCCTGCGTGCGGACCATTTGAGCTGCTACGGCTACTCCCATCCTACAAGCCCAACCATCGATGCCTTGGCTCGGGAGGGTGTGCTTGGAGAGCGCCTTTTTTGCCCGGCCATTCCGACTCAGCCGTCGTTTACTACTTTGTACACCGGTCAGCATCCGATCACACATGGCATCGTGACCCAGAACGGAAGAGTCGAGCTCGCGAGAGAATCGCCTCTTCTGCCCGAGTGTTTCATCCAAGCAGGCTACACCACATGTGCTATTGACAACCTGTGGCGGGCACGACCTTGGTTCGGTCGCGGGTATGAGTATTATATCGATCCTACCATAAAGCATACCCTGCCGATTGCCGCAACATGCGACTCACTGAATGAACGAGCAATCCGATGGCTCCGCTCTCATGCGGACGAGCCCTTCTTTCTCCTCATTCACTATTGGGACGCCCACTACCCGCTCACCCCGCCGGATCGCTACAAGGGCCTGTTCTACACAGGCGACAATCCGGCCGACCCGGCAAACCGCTCTCTGGATGCCTGGTGGAAACACCCGGTGGGCAGGCTTGCCCGGAATACCTGGTTGCGAAAAGAGGAGGGCCTGATCACGGATGCCGAATACGTCATTGCCTTGTACGATCAGGAAATTCGCTACCTGGATGACGGCCTCGCCCCTCTTCTCGCGACGCTGGATGAGCTCGGGATCACCGAAAACACGCTGGTGATGGTTACCGCCGACCATGGTGAAAGCATGACCGAGCACGGCATCTTTTTCGAACACTATGGTTTGTATGATTGTACATTGCGGATACCGTTGATCGCACGTTGGCCGGGGCGGCTGCCGGGAGAGAGGCGCCTTCCCCAGCTGCTGCGGATGTCGGATATGGCTCCCACACTTCTCGATGCGGCCCGGCTGCCGGTACCCAAAGCGATGGAAGGCCGGAGCTTTTGGAGATTGTTGACCGGAGAGGAGGAAGCGGGCGGACATGAGCGACTCATCAGCCTCGAATGCAGCTGGCAAGCTAACTGGTGCCTTCGGACGGATCAGTACAAGTTGATTCTGAACCGCCAGCGGAATGTTAAGGGGAGGCCGCCTCGGGAGCTGTACGATCTGTTGGCGGACCCGGAAGAGGCGCTGAATATTGTGGATATGGCGCCGGATATTGCCGATGCTATGGAGGTGGAGCTGGAGGGCTGGATAGCCGAACGTCTGAATGCTCAGGGGCGCTCAGAGGATCCGGTGCGGGATGACGCCATCACCCTGGGGAGAGGCCGGCGGTAGGGACAACAAGCACAATCTCTGATGACGAGCTTTGAAGAAGGAGGCCGGCGTATGCGGGAAAGTGAGCTCGAAGGGACCATACGGGAATACATGAAAGCATTTGAATCGAGGGATTTGGCGCGATGTCTCGAATTCTATTCCGAAAATGCAACCATTCATTTCCAGGACACCCGCTATCGTGGCAGACAGGCCATTGAGGAGTGGCACAACGATAGATTCCTGGCGGATTTGAAAATCCTTGATATCGAGGATGTGAGGGTAGAGGAAAATGAGGTCATCCTGGACGTGGTGGTCGCTTCCGAAACCCTGAAGGAATGGACCATCGATCGCCTCAACGGGAGCATCAGCTTTCACTTCCAACAGGACAGGATCGACGAAGCAAAGTTCTCTCTTCGCGCACACAATCCAGAGCTATGGGAGTTTTGATAAAATAAGAATAGAGGCACGGAGCATGAAAAGCAAAATACCGATTCGCTATATGTCGAAATTGGTACATTCACCTGATCTCATATTTTACTCCATCAAGTATGCCTTTCGGAAGCGATTGGCCGTCAATCTCGATTACAACCGGAGAGATGGCTTCAGCAAACCGATGAAGAAGGTGAATATCAAGATCACGAATGCCTGCAACCTTCGATGCGATACGTGCGCCCAGTGGGGTGAAGCAGGCTACATGCTCGGAGCCCCGTCGTCGAAGGTGCGCGAGACCGTTCCTCTGGACGTGTACAAGGGGATGGTGGACGACCTCGCGGGGTTTAAAGCCTCTACATATATCTGGGGCGGAGAGCCGTTTCTCTATCCGGACCTCATTCCTCTTATAAGCTATATGAAACAGAGTGACATGACGGGATCGCTTATTACCAACGGCAATTACCGCCGTGGCGCTGGTCGATATCGGGGGGGACGCGGTGGTGGTCTCCCTGGACGGCCCCCGCGAGCTCCACGACTCGATCCGGGGGCGCAAGGGCACCTACGACAAGGTCCTGGACTCGGTCAAGGCCATTCAGGAAGAGAAGAAAAGACGAGGCCGTCAAAAGCCTTTTGTGTCGTTGTATGCAACGGTGAGCAAAAAGAACACCGCCCATCTGGAGGAGATCTTCGATGTGGCCGAGGAGATGGGGATCGACCTGCTGCTCTTCCACTACGCCTGGTTCACGACCGAGGAGATCGGCCATCGGCATGAGGAGGTAATAAAGCGACGATTGGGTGTCACTCCAAAAGCCTGGAAAGGATATCTGTGGAGCTTTGACGAGATCGATACGCGCTCCGTGGTGGAGAGCATACGGCGGATTAACTCAAAACAATACAGCTTCCATTACCTGCTTGTCCCCAGCCTCGACTACGAGGATATTCCTCGTTATTACCAGGAGCCGGAAGAAATGTTCGGCTACGACAGGTGTGTGTACCCCTGGATGGAATCGGATGTGATGCCGAATGGCGATGTGGCCCCTTGCCGGGACCACCCGGATTATGTCGTGGGCAACATCCAGGAAGAGGGCATCCTCGACATCTGGAACAACGAGCGATTCAGAAAATTCAGAAACGCCTTGAAGGAAGAGGGTGGACTGTTTCCCATTTGCGCGAGATGCTGCGGTCTGATGGGCTGGTAAGTATCCCTATAGTTGAACCTTCATATCATATTCTCCAGCAATTCCGCGGCCTGTACAGGGCCTCTGAAACGTCTCAAGCTCTCAGCGAGCCGTTGCGCGTTTTCGCGGTAGGCGGGGCCGTTGAGCACTCGCTCAACGGCCTTGCGCAGCCGTCTTGGGCTGCATAGATGGGACGACAATCGCACGCCGGCTCCGGCCTGACTCACCCGTTGAGCATTTTCCATCTGATCCCACATCAAGGGAACGACCACCATGGGCACTCCCTCTGCGAGGCTGGAGATCGTAGTGCCTCCTCCACCTTGGAAGACAAGAACGTCGAGACGGGGCATCAGCTCGGAATGAGCAACCATCGGCTTTACCACCATATTGGAGGGCAGCCTTCCAAGGTCGACCCTATCCCCTTTCCGCTGAGTACCTGTTGTCAGAATAACCTGTACAGGGAGATCAGCCAGGCCCTTCACCGCTGCTCGCAGGATGACCGGTTCCGAAGAAAGAAAGGTGCCTTCCGTTACATGCACCCAGGGTCTATCGTGCGGTAATTCATTGAGCCAATCCGACTCGCTCCACGTTGAAGGGTACCAGCTGCAAGGGCCGACATACTTGACGCTGGGAGGAAGATCACGCCGCATGTAATCAAACTCCGGGCTACTCGGCACCAGGACCAAGGGTAATTTTCCAGGTAATTCAGCGATTTTAACATTCAACGACGGCAAGCCATACTGTTTACGAAAATGATTGGTGAAACGACGTGGATCCCTCGCTATTAGCTCCTGTGAAATGCTAACAAGCTTGGCCAGTAAACGATAACGCCGGTTGCGGGGAAGGGGGAGCCCCATCCCTTGGGGGGAGACATCCGGTCCGGGAAGCACACAGGCGGCGTACTCCAAGAGGGCAACAGGGATCCGTCGCGCCTCATGGAGTATGACGAAAGGACTCCACATCGCGCGCTCACAGATGATCGCGTCCGGTTTCCATGTTTCAAGAATTCGATGCAGATCCGCGAGTTGGCCCGGTATGGTCTCCAGCAGCCAGGTCTTGAATGTTTCCGAGACTCTCCAGGGACGCTGCCAGCCGCTGCCGATACCCCGCGGCGATGAGAGAGAATCCTCTATCTGCTTATCCAGGGAGGCGCCAAGGGGAAAGAAGTGAAATCCTTCTCCCTGGATGAGGCCGGCCGCACGGGTGCCTGTGTAAAACCCGACCTTGTGACCTCGCGCGACCAGTGCATGCGCCACGGATATCTGTGGAAGGAGAGAACCCGGATAGGGCCAGGCCGTAAAGAGGAACTTTGGCATCTTTTTATGCTTTTTTTACTTTGAGAAGATCACACAGTATAAAATTCAGCACCGATTTTCCCCAGAAGACAAGTTCGCCGACGCTCTCGAAACTGGCGAACCTCCTCAGGAGATACCCCAGGGTAAAGTAATATTCCGTGAGCAACTTCCTTTGAAAAGTAAATAGGTCACCCGAAGAAAAATGGGTAGTGCGCCAGGACGGCTTTTGTCTGCTGAACAACGCGAAGTCATTCCAATTCTCGGTCTGGGACAAGAAGCCTTTTTCCTTCATGATCCTATTTATCTCTGTCCCCGGATACGGAACGATACAAGAGACGCCCAATGAATCGGGCTTTAGCTCTTTAATTAATTGCGCGGTCGAGTCCAGATCGTCCTCGGTCTCATCCGGGTGAGCGCCGATTATGAAATCGAGCTCAATGCTCTTAATGCCCGCCTTTTGTGCCCACCCGACCGCATTTTTCACCTGATCCAGTTTTATTCTTTTCTTGAGCAGATCCAGGATTCGCTGACTTCCCGACTCTACACCGAATGTAAGACCAACGCATCCGCAATTTGCCATTTCAGTCAAAAGTTGCAGGTCCACGGTATTCACCCTGGTCCCGGTTGCATTCCAGCTTAAATCGTTCTCTTTGAGATAGCGACTTATCTCCAGAGTCCTCTGTCGATTCAGCGTAAAGGTATCGTCCAAAAAAGTCAGGTGATTTGTCTTGAATTCCTTTTTACAATGGGAAATCTCTTCGCAGATATTTTCAATACTCCTGAATCGAACGTTACGGCCCAGTGTTATACAGGAAGCACAGAATATACATTCGTAAGGACAGCCGCGTGCTGTAAAGATCTCTACGATATTTAGATAGCTTCTCGAAAATTTATTATGTGTTGGTCCCTTATACAGATTGAATTTGAACAGATCTCTGGCGGGATAAGGAACTTCATCCAAATCGGCAATCAATGCCCTCGGCTCGAATGGAGCCTTTTCTTCCCCATCTCTGCATAGAATCCCATTGATTCCACCGGGGCTATTCCTGTCCTCTATTTTTTGACATAGCTCAAAAAAGGTTATTTCGCCTTCCCCTACAACCAAGTAATCGAAATTGGAAAATTCTTCAAGACTTCTTTCCGGCAGTGCTGAAATATGAACGCCCCCGGCCACGGTCACGGTTTGTGGATATGTTTGCTTAACCAGATCCGCCAGATGATGGCCATTGAGAACGGTCGGAGTGAAACAGCCAAACCCAACCACTTGTGGTTTGACGGTCGATACCCTCTCGACGAAAAGGGAATCAGTGAACGCCTCGACATCGTAATCCCATATTTCAACGTCAAAGCCTCCTTTTCTCAAGGATGCCGCCAGATAAGCTATATTGATCGGCATCTGGACCGACATGAAATAGGGTCTTGACGCACCCCTCGGAGGATTGATAAGGACGACTTTCACTCTCAACCACTTTCGAAAAAGGATTTCAGACCAACAAGATTGTTTGAGTGGACCAGGGTCCGCAAAGCATCGATCCAGTTTCCATCGAGCCCTATCCTCTTTGCCTCCCCCAGAGAGTAAAGCAAATAATAGAGGCTGTCATAATCCCTGCAGCCCTGATAGTAGCATCTGTTGCATTCGATCAAAGAGAGATCCTCCTGTTGGACATCCCAAACTTTTCCGAGTTTCTGTGGTAACACAGGGCAGGGAAACAGATCGAGGTTCCAGTCCAGATAGAAAATTTTGAACCCTGCAAAACAGGGAAACCTCGTCTCCGCGCCGCTGTAGAAGTCCACGATGCCGTTCAGCCCTGCCGTTGGATTCTTGATGCTGAAGTTTCGATACTTCGTCCTTTTGAGCTCCTTGATTTGCTCGATGGCATGGCGCATCTCCTCGCCGGTGTACTTGAGACCGGGCCAGTCACTATAGCCGCGATAGGTGGACTCCAGCGCCGTCATCGGATAATCGAAATTGGCCGCGTCGAAGCCCAGGTGAATGAGGTGATCAATGAAATCCTTGTAATTCTCGATCGATTTATTGATCACGCTGATGGCGTAGACATCAACTCCCGCTTCACGCAGATGGTCAAGGCCCATTCTGATCTTTTTCGCCAATCCGGGAATCCCCTTGTTTCTTTCAAAGATCTCTTCGGATGGGGCTTCATAGGAAATCCAAATCGAACGTATCCCCGCGTCCCTGAGCTTGTAGGCGGCGTCTCGAGTCATCAAGGAGCGGTTCGTCCCAGTGTAGCACGACATCCCCTTTGAGGTTGCGTATTCGGCGATGTCGAAGATGTCTGCATTGAGAAAAGGCTCGCCCCCAGTCAATGCTACTATTCCAACTCCGAGATTGCGCAACGCATCGATTGCCTTTTTTGCGTTTTCTAGCGAAACGGTAATCCGTTGATCTTGGGATGGATATGAGCAAAAGACGCATTTTGCGTTGCACCAGTTGGATATGGTGAAATGAGCCGTCGAGATTCCTGATTTCACCTGGCGTATCGTGGATGCTGCCCTGGTCAAGTTCGTCATGAGGTTCGCGGCGTATCGCCTCATCAACGACCTCCTTTCCGGCCTCATGTGATCCTCGGATCGAGTGCTCAATATTGCCGCGTTCACCGCTATCTGTCAACAATTATTAATGAGAGAAGCTCTGCCGCAAGAGATGACTTCCTTGACATATGAATAGGTGTGAGATCAAATTGCTCGAAACAGGGAGACCGAGCGTTGAAGCCCATAATCCCGGAGAATGTGCACTGAGGAGCGCTGACAATGAGAAGCTTTACCCTGATCGAATTTCGACTGCGAATGTACATAGCGGCAAGGGTCATCCGGAATATAGGTGTGCCGGATTACCAGACAGGGAGGCGACTCTGGAATGCGATGCTCTGCCTGCGGAACCGAAACAAGGCATCCATCACCACTCAGCCCATTTTCGCGCAGATAGAAACAACGACCGCATGCAACCTGAGCTGTAGATTTTGTCCAAATCCGGAGCTGCCCCAGCCTAGAGAGAATTTAAATTATGACCAATTTATTCATATCCTAAACACACTGCCCCACCTCCTTGTCATCAATTTCTCGGGCCTCGGCGAACCCTCATTAAACAAAGATATTTTTCGAATGGCGTCGGAAGCCCGCAGAAGAAAAATCTATATCTATACGGTGACGAACCTCAATCTTCCGGAAAAGACAATCCTTGGTCTCGCCGACTCGGACCTCAACGCCATAAACATATCCCTGGAGTCGGCCGACCCTGAACGCTACAAGTCGTATCGACTGGGAGGCGACTTTTCGAGGCTGGAAAGCAACCTCCGACTCCTGTGCGAGATGAGGGCAAAGAACGGACGGCGCTTCGGCATCGGCTTCTGGGCGACATTGACCGAGGGAACGATCGATTCTCTCGAAGGGATATTTCAGTTTGCCGCGAAGACCCGCGCGGCCGAGCGGATCCAGGTGGAGCTCGCACTGCAAAAGGACGACTTTGTGGCCGCCTATGACGATGCCCTGCGGGCAGAGCTGTTTTCCGATGTGGTGGAGGCCGAAGCTCGAGTGCGAGAACTCCTGCAGGGCTATTCGAAACGATACGGCATCCACGCCTCGCTTTTGGGAGGATCCTGCAAATGGCCCTGGGGGGGGATCTCCTTCAAGGCGAACGGGGCGCTCGCTCCCTGCTGCAATATCCGAAACGATACCCTCTGGGGCGACATAGAGGACGATTCATTCGAGAAGAGATGGCATGCAGAGGAGTGGGTCGACCTACGCCGGGGACTGCTCTCCGGATCCCTCCATCCTTCCTGCAAGGGCTGTTCTTACGCACGTCAATGAGCTGACTTGGTAAAAAAAGGAGGTCGCTACCGGCTCTCATCGGAGCCCAGGTACACCTTCGCCCCGTCATGATCGTTGGCCACACCGACAAACAATCCCACCGGCGTGGAAGTCAGGGTGCGCGCAAACGTATTGCACACATCTTCGAACCCATTGTCCGTGACGCATTCGAACGTCTCGCCGTCCCGTGTGCAATAGAGGTCGAAGCCGGCACGCGATTCGAACCAGGGGCCCACGATCGGAACTTTCCGAAATTTCGTCGCGTAATGCTTTACCGTACTTAAGTAGAGCCATCCGTTATGTTCTTCCATGCGTTGAATCAAACGATTGAGACCATTATCAAACCCGTCCCCCATCCCGCTGAGGGGCCATTTCATGCCATCCGGCGTCCGGCGCGGGTTGCCGACGATTAAGTCCCAGTGATCGTCAGGATGGATGCGGATCAATTCGGCGGGGGAAAAGGTGCCCACGAAAAGGTTGCCTTGAAAAACGTGCATGCTCACGGCACTAAAGCCTCGCTGTGCCTTTCGGTGTCCGCTATAGGGTACAACCTGAGTGAATTTGTATGGAGGAATTCCCGTCGCGTCCGTTTTTACCACAGAGTATCCCTTTTCGTAGTCGAGCAACCCAAGGTACAGATACCCATTGAAGGGAATCATTTCAAAGACGTGCATACCCGGAGGAGAGACCTGCCTGAAATGATTATTTCCGAGCTTCGGGCTGTCGGACTCGAGTACGATGCCCCAGCCCATCATGGCGCCGGCGGCGACATACATGCGCCCCTTGTACCCTGTCAGGGCGCGGTAACTCAGAGCGGATATGTCCCCCAGCACCGTCCCGGGCTCACATGGAATCGCCTCGAAGTGCAGACCGTCCGTCGAGCGCAAGAGGCGGGGTGGGGGAAAGGCGCCCTCGATGGTCCGTTCGCAGATAATGGACACATCCTGATAATGTCCCTTGATTCCGTCGAGGAACGTGCGGTCGATGGCTCGAGTGCTGACCCCGGATACGTACAGGGCCTCGGTACCGTCGGACTCATTGTAGGCGTGCATATTGCGGAAGCCGAACTCACGGGCCACGAACGTACCGGGCCGAGAAGGGACTTCCACCTCTTTGGGTGATTGGTAGAGGCGATCCCAGGACTTTGTCTCCGGACCGTAGCACCAGATCTCGGCCTGAAGCGGCAGGTCATAAGGTGAATCCGCGCACTGAATGTCCGCCTCGTATCGAGGCGGGTATTTGACAAGGCGAGGGATGCCGGAGTGCACAACGAATTGCTCGACACACGGAAAAGCCCTGTTCGTGCCCGCGTACAGCTTTCCCTTCCACCACTTCATCGACCAGACCCATGTGTTCCAGCGGTCACCGAATCCGGTCTCATTGACCTGGACAAAATCCCGGCCATCGAGCAGACCCGCCCGCTCTCCCGATATCGGTCGAATCGGGTCGGAATCAGGGCGTCGGCCAATGCTCTTGATACGCTTCCGTGTCAATTCGCACAGAGCAAATTTCAAGGCATCCCAGACCATCCAATATAAAAAACGTACTATATAAAGGATTTTTCTTATTGAATTTCCGCGTTTGTCTTGACCACCCGGTATCCCATCGCTACCGCTCATGTAAAACCTCGGTCAACACCCGTCCATCAACATTCCCTGGTGTCCTCCAGCCCAGTATTTCATAGAGGGTGGGCACCACATCTACCAAGGAGGTGTCTTGTACGTTAAAGATGCCTTGCGCAAACTCAGGCCCTTTGATGGCAAGCAGGGAAGGCATTTCCGGCATATGGGAGTGCCCGCCAAGTTGATGGGGCCACTCTGATACTTTAAGTATTTGAAAGCGATACAACGTGTGGATACACATATGGGGCCACACGACTTTGGAGTTATCGGTAACCGGGTAATCAATAAGCCATTCGCTATACGATTCCCCTCGCAAGGCTTCCCCGTCTCGGCCAATGCGACCCAGAACGCTGTCGATACCGCTAAGCATTTCTTCTTGTGTAATGACAACCAACGGATTAACTTCTCTTTGTAGAACTGAGTGGTACATTGTAAAGTTTTCAAGGGTTGTCTCGATCGCTTCCGTATAGTCTTGATCCCAGAGGAATACGTTGGCTTTATTTCCATAAGCTCCAAAAGATCTCACGGCATCTCCCAGCCCCTCAGCATCAAGAAGTGCCTGTACATTTAATTGATGATTCATGAATGTTGTTCCGTTGTGGTCAGAAGCAAGCACAATAATGGATTCATCCATAACACGCCGCATCTCCAATACGTTTAAAATTTTTTCGATGCAGACGTCGGCTTCGTGGACGATATCGATAACGGGTTCTCGGTTTGCATTGATGTTATAGATATTGATATCGTCCCACAAAACGTCCGGGGTTCCGGGATCTATCCATTCTTGAGGCAGGTGCGCAGCACCCGCGGCATGTTGAATCTTGTCCACATTGCCGATGTGGATGGAAAAAATATCAGGATCCTCGGCGGCGAGAATCCGTAGAGCATTATAGACAACCCAGCGATCTGAAGGATAAAGAGAGGGATCATCACCGGCCAGGCCGTGGCCATACGCATGCATTTTATATTCATCGAGCGGCAACAGGAGTGTTCCGTCTCGATCCGTGGCGGCATCCTCATCCGAGATTGGATCGCCCAGGACATAGGGTTGGGATTCAGTCATGTAGTACGTGAGGAATTGGCCATCAGCAAGAATATCAAGATGGGTTTCAAAGCCAGTGCGAAACAGATTTTCAACCTGGTGCTTTCCTGAAAGTAAGGCGGTAAATGTATCGGGATCACCCCCATAAGCGGGATCTTTCGCCACATCGAAAATAGAAAGCACGGGCTGACCATCTGGGCCGAAGCGTAGATCGTCAGAAGAGATTTCACTTGAAACAGGCATCCCCTCCTCATCCCACCCTTTGAAGAAATTAATAACGTAGGGGATGCCGGCGGTCCCGGGCCAAGATCCGGAGTAGAGGCCAAACATATTCATGTCGGTCGCTGCAGGAAGGGAGCAGCGTGCTTGGGGGAACCAGGAGGCTTCTGTTAAAAATGCTCGGACGTTAGGCATCAGCAGCTCATCGTAGGCCGGCTCGAGTTCACCCTGACGACCAAGCATCAAGTACCGCGGGGAAAGCCCATCTATGCTCAGGAAATAAATCTTTGGCTGCTCGCTTACGGTGGACTGTACGGCTGCAGCCCCTGTTAGGCCACTGCTCAGGCTGGCGTTTATCTTAACCGTGCCGGACTGACCGATGGGAAGGATCGTTGTGGGTATCATGGAAACTATTATCAGCCGCCCCTCACCTGCGCCAACAAAAGGAAATTCTATCGTGAAGCCGCCTTCGCCTTTAGGCTGCCACCACAAGTCCGCCTCTGACAAGAACGCCTGCCAGCCTTCGGTTTGACTGCTTATTTCTGCCTGCGCCGACACCGGATCCGGGCCCGGATTATTAACCCGGAGAACAAACGTTGTCGTTGCACCTGGAGCAATACGATGCGCCCGCCCCGGATTGACGGAGAGCGTCTCCAAAATATCGCTGTCAAATGAAGTAGAATCTACTTTTTCAGGAATGAACAACCCCAAAACAGAGATCAACAACGCCACGTTAATGGCAACCACTGTGATATAAAAAAGGATGTTTCTTTTCATCCCGTCCTGCCGTTATGATGAAACTCAATCCAGACTACACGATTCTCACTGGAAGGAATTTATGGATGCGCATTTATAAAGATACCACAGCGACGCTATTTCATCAACGAAAATCAAACCCACATTCCTTGACAAATCACTTAGGCGAGACGCTGTAAGCTCTCAGCTTTTCGCTGCCTTCTCCCGCTCTTTTTTCTCGATCACACAATAGATACCTTCCCCCTGGACGCCGGGCTTGAAGCAGCTATTGCACGAAATACACCGGGCCGGACTGCGGTCGCCCTGAAGCCAGCGCTCAGGCAGGCCCGGCTCCCGGACGAGGGGTCGGGCCATGGCGATGTAGTCCATTCCATGATCCGACAGTGCTTTTTCGGAGACCTCAAAGGACCGGAATCCGCCCACCACCATGACCGGACAGCCGACCGCCTCCTTGACGAGGCGGGCCGGGTCCAGATTGTATGCCTCCATTCCGGGTCTGTCTATCTTCTGACGTGCCGGAGTTCCCTTGCCGGAAGCGGGAGTACCGGCGGAAACCTCTATGGCGTCGATGCCTGCTTGAGCAAGTTTCCCGGCGGCATAGACCGCATCATCGCTCTCCAGACCACCGGGCAGGTTGTCCGAAGCGTTCAGCTTTATCAGCACGGGATATCCGGGACCGACCGCCTCGCGCACTGTTCGGTAAACCTCGAGCAGAAACCGGCTGCGATTTTCAATGCCGCCTCCATATTCATCGGTGCGGCGATTGGTTAGGGGAGAGAGAAACTGGTTGATCAGGTAGCCGTGGGCGCCGTGCAGCTGCACGGCGTCGAAGCCCCATTCCCTGGCACGACGGGCCCCCTCACCAAAGGCCTTGACGATGTCGCTGATCTCATCAATGGTGAGCTCCGCCGGCATCTCAGGAAACTGGGCGACCTTTACAGCCGAGGGGGCAAGGGGCTGCCGGCCGACGGTCTTTGAATCGGTCTGGCCTCCGGCGTGAACCAGCTGGGCCGCAATCGCACCGCCGGCGTCATGGACCGCACGGGTCAGCTTTTTATACTCCTCTGCGAAGTCGTCCGTATAGATCCCCATCTTGCGGGGCAGTTGCTTCCCTTCGGGCCGCACGAAGGCATAGCCCGAAATGATCAGGCCGACACCGCCCTGTGCCAGACCGCGATAGAGGTCGATCAGCTTCTCCGTGGGCCTGCCGTCATGTTCGCACATCCCCTCCCAGGTGGCGGACCGTACCAGTCTATTGCGTATCTTCATACCGTTGATGGTGGTTTCTTCGAATATTGTAGCCATGGTTTGCCTCCTGTTTCTCGGTGAAAGTTGCATATATTGTTCCCTTTATTTACACTAATTCACCCTGTTTGTTAAAGACAAGGAGAGCACATTATGAAAGCATTCCGATATCGGCCCGCCCTGGCCTTGATATTGACGGCCTTCCTGACAGCCGCCCTCTTCGCGTGCGGGCCGGGTGACATCCCCTTCGATCCGTGGGAAAACACGGATGCTAGGGCCGACGCGTTCCGCCTGTTCTATAAGGAGCGCATCTCCCGGGTGCTGCTCGCGTACAACCGGTTCTCCCTGGTCAACGACGTCGTGCCCGCCCATACGCTGGGTGCCACCTACGTCGACAAGAGCACGAACCATTACGACATCCTGCTCCACCCCAAGGACAACAACGAGATCGGCACGTCCGCCTTCACCGCCTACCACGCCTACAAGGTGTTTCGAAGCCGCGAGCTGGCCCTCACCCTCGTGCGGCTCTTCGAGGGGCTGGCCGTTGCCGAAGAGGTTTCGGGCATTCCAGGGCTCACCTGCCGGGAGTGGCAGACCGGCTATACGCTCACCATCGACGGCCCGGGCTCTGCGATCACGCGCACCCGGGGCGGACTCCCGGTCGCCCCGGCCGAAGCGTACCCGGCCGCACTGGAGGAGGAGATCGTGGATGCCTTCTTTTCCGACGGCGTCTACACGTACCTGGGCGACCCGACCGAGTACTACTTCACCATGGAGCCGCTCATCCGGCCCGGTCACTGGGCGGTGACCTACGTGTTCGAGGAGATGCCCGACTTTCTGCGCGTCTCGGACTGCTGCTCTTCCTTCATGGTCTCCAAGCTCGGCGCCTTCACGGACTACTTCTGGGGCAACCACAACTCCCGCGACAACTTCCCGGACTTCGCAATGGGGTACTTCGCGGCCTGCGAGGCCATGGACGACCCGGACGCCGACGCGGACGTGCGGGCCGCGGCCGCCCGCGCCTGCGCATCGGGCAGGCGTATCGGCGATTCCGTAGTGGGTCACGGGTACAACCTGATGACCGTCTCGGAGTACGAACCCTATGACGAGGAGCACCTCATCGTGGCCGGGGAGATCCGACCTTCCGGGGAGAGCGAAGGGCCCGAGTGGCTCGGCTCCATGAACTCGTGCCAGATGGCCTACATGGCCAAGGCGCTTTCGACCGACGGCCTCGCTTCGCCCCGCGAAAAAGTGGAAAACCCGGGCGCCTACGAGATCATCGCCATCAAGGCGATCTATGAGCTGCTGGGCTTGCCGGCGCCCGACATCACCAAGACCTGCCGCTCCATCGACGATGCCTACATGGGCAAGACCTGGGGCGAGCTGCTCGAGCTCGAGCTCCTCGGCACCCCCCTGTGGGACCTTCTCGAGACCAACCTGTACGAGCAGCCGGACACCTTCGTCCCGCTGGTAAAAACACTGGCCGACGCCGTACACCAGCCTGAGAAATCGGCGGAAGCCCTCGTCTATTACGCCCGGACCTTCTCCGGGAGCTGCGAGCTGGTGCAGAAGGCACGGGAAACCCTCTACCACATCCTCGAGGTACAGCGGCGTTCGGCTCAGTTGCTCTACGACTGGGCCACGGCCCAGCCCGACCCGCCCGGGGACATCGTGAGTTCAGCCCTGGAAGAGCTGGCCCTGGCCGCCAAGTACGCCCACGTGGCGGGCATCGGAGGCGAGCAATTCGCCCCCTACGATTTCACCCGGGACGAAACATACACCGAACGATACGAGGGGGTCCTCGTGCGCCCCGACTCCACGCCGTGGCCGCTCATGACCGACGAGGATATCTGGAGCGAGATCGAGGATGAGCTGAACGGCGAGTGCATCCCCCGCCCGACCGTGTACGAGAGGTACTGGGACCGGTTCCCCACGCCCGGGGACAAGCCGCTCCGGCGGCTCGGGGACCATTACGAGGCGGTCGGCCTGGACGGGACGTTTCACGAGATCCCGAACATCTCCCACCAGTGGTTCGGGAGCGTGCGCCTCTGGGAAGCGATCCCCATGTGCACCCTCGAGCCGACCTCCCTCGACTGCGCCTGGGCGCTCCTCGGCTGCGAGGTCCCGGACCTCGACGGCAGCGGGGCGGTCGACGGGGCGGACCAGGCGCTCTTCGACGCTACGTGGACCGTGTACGGTGAAGGGGCTTCGTGCTCGGAGGCCAACGGCTGGTGCGGCGGGGCGGACCTGGACCACAGCGGCGCTCTGGAGGCGGACGATCAGGAGTTCATGAGCGTCGCGCAGGGTTGCTGGTACTAGGCCGGATCACGACCTGTCTCTCCACCGGCGTTACCGGCAAGTTACCTCGAGCTGGGCCAGGCGATTGATCTCGGCCATTCTCTCCACCAGCACCTCGTAGGGCTCGTCCATCTCGTTCACGACGCCGATGTTGGAGTTCTCGCCGTCGAACCGGCCCGTCTCGGGCTGATCCGAATAGGCGAACCAGTGATAGCCCACCGAGTACGGTTTCCCGATGAACCAGCGGGTCGCGGCCTCGAAACAGTTGGCCCGGCCCTTCTGGGTGGGGAGCACGGGAAAGAGGAGGGGCGGAGGCTTATGGTTCGGCAGGCCGGAATCCCATGCCCGGAAATGGAACTCTGAGATAAGGATCGGCCGGCCCGTAATTTCGTAAAATTCCCGCAGCGCATTGACGGGAGTGACGAATCCGAGGATCGCCTCCATGGCAAAGACCGCGGGCAGGAGAAGGGGCCTTGCGAAATACTGATTCGCCGAGACCACGTCCACATAGGGGACACATGCCTCGACGACCTCGCGGGGCGTCAGCCAGGACTGGAACCGGGCACCGAGGATCAGGTGATGCTCGTCATATCTGCGGACGGCCTCGTGACAGAGTCGGAAATAGCGGTCGGCAACAACATAGGTGAAGGCGGCCCGATCGTCGCGGGCCCGGGCCGAACAGGGCCTCAGCCCCAGGCTCGAGACGTGCAGGATCTCCTCGAAGCTCTCGAAAGAGCTCCCCCAGGCAATGTTGAATGCCTTGATGTCGCTCTCGTAACGCTCCTGGAGAAACTGCACCAGAGCACGCTTGCCCGGACTATCGAAGGGCATGGCGCAATATTCATCGAACAGGTCGCTCAGCTTGCGCCAGTCCGGCCCCCAGTGCAGCTCGTTGTCCAAGAAAAACCCGATGAGATTGTGCTGGTCTTTGACCGGGACGACCTTTTCCCGGCCGATCCGGTCGATGCGCTCCTTCCATTCGTCGGAAAAGTAGTCCGGTATCTCCCCTGTCTGCCAGTTTGCGCCGGCCATGCCCAGATTCAGCGTGTAGGGAAGGCCCATGGCCTTGATGTACTCGTCGCCGCTGGCGATGGTGTTGAAACCCCAGGCGTCCAGGCGGTCCCGGGCCTTCTCGGCCCAGGCCTCCTCGCTGCCGTAGAGGGCCATGATGTTCTCATGGTACGGGCTGTAGCCCAGGGCCGGCGCATAGTTCCCCTTGGCGCTGACACTGCACATCCCGGTGGAAAAGAAAGGATTGCCTGCGGGATCGACAAAGCGCCACCGGTCGCCGGCCTGCTCCACACGAAAGAATCCGGTCCCGCCCGGGGCAGCATCACCCCATCCCGTGCACGCGGCCGACCCGGCCGCACACGCAATCAAGGAGAATAAGAGGATGGCACGCCTGTACATGGCTGCTTCTTTTTCGGTTTACCAGACACTGCACCCCTGGGCCGCATCCATGAAGGCCGGGTCTTCCTCGTCGAGGAGCCCGCTGCGGTCCAGGTCCGCCCCGCCGCACCAGCCGTCCGCCTCGGAGCATGTCGCGCCCGGGCCGTACTGATCCCACGCGGTCTGGAAGATGGCGAGATCGTCGCCGTCCGCTGCCCCGCTGCCGTCCAGATCCGCTCTGGAGCACCCCATGGCGGCCCACGCGCAGTCGAGGGTGGACGGGTCGAAGGTGCAGAGCGGGAGCTCGAAGAAGAGCTTGAAGCCGCCGAACCACTCGTGCCGGGGGTTCTCCGCCGGGCCCCACTCGCCGTCCGGCCCGATCGCTTCATAGCCCTCCCCGGCCCTCCGCACAGGCGGGCCGGTCTCTCCGAAGCGCTCGAGGTAGCGCTCTTGTATCCAGGGTTCCTTGTGCTCCAGCCGGGCCTCGATCCTCGATCGGATCTCCTCGTCCGAGAGCAGCGGCCACGGGGAAGTGTCACCGCGGTAGAGCTGGGATTCGATCCAGTCGTTCTGACTCTCGGCCGGGGCAAACGCCTGGAGGTCTTCGGAAGGAGTATCCAGACCGAACATCTTCGAGAACACGGCCGCCAGGTAGAGCATCTCCTCGCCCCCCCTCCTCAGCGATTCAAGGGGATCGTCCATGCCGCCCCGGGCCGCGGCCTCGACAAGGGCCCGCGAGAGCTCCGGATCGTCGAGGATGTCGTAGACAAGGCAGGCGAGGATGCGCTGCAGGCCGATCAGGTTCGCCAGGCTCTCGAGGGCCGACTCATAGACTTCGGGCTCTCCGCTGATTTGAGCGTAGTAGCATATGGCCACCACGGCGAGCTGCATCTCCTTGAAGTCGTCCATCATGCCGCCCAGAAGCGAGGGAAACAGGTCCGGATCCAGCTGGGATATGAACTCGGCCAACTTGTACCAGAGGACGCCGAAGAGCTCCATCTCGAGGGCCTCCCCCCAGGTCTTGCCCAGATAGGCGTCGTCGATGCAGCCGCAGTAACGCACGGGCAAGGGGAAACAGATCCCGAGGCTGCGCATAAGCTCGTAGAGATACATCGTCTCGAGGGCGCCCGGAAGGGGCACGGGGGGCGGGGGCCAGGAAAGGCCCCCGGAGCTCAGGGCCTGGGCGAGGTAGGCCATCTGGCACGAGGCCATGCTCCCTAGGTCCTGCCACTCGGTGGCGCCGTCGGGCCGGACCTGGCCGGAGGGTACGAGCACGTCGTAGTCGTGGTGCTCGTCCACGGTCATGAGGGCTCCCCCGTGGGCCATGATCGAATCGCCGATGCGCGCACCCGCCTCGGCGGCCCGCTGCGCCGCGAGCCGGAGGTCTTCGTCCGCATCCGGATCGGCCGCGCACTCCCTGGCCGCGAGAAAGCCGAGGGCCAGGTCCGGGAAATTGTCGCGGGAATTGTGGTTTCCCCAGAAGGCGCCGGCCCAGGGGCCGAGCTTGCTGACCATCCACGAGGAGCAGCAGTCGCTGATGCGAAGGAAGTCCGGCAGACCGGAGAAGACAAATGTGATCGCGAACTGCTCGAGCTCGTCGACGGCTTTGAAGTTGAAGTAGTATTCGGACGGATCTTCACGGTAAGTTACGACAATGCCGTCGTAGAATGTGGAGAGGATCTCTTGCTCCAGCTCGGGCGGATACAGGACCGCCGGCGCCACCGGCGCCCCGTTTTTAACCCGGGTCACAGTACTGTTCACGCCGTCCATGGTCAGGGTCCATCCGGGGAGGGCTTCCCTGCAGGTCAGGCCCGGATGTCCGCTCACTCCCTCGATGAAGGCGAGGCCCTCGAAGAGCCGGATACAGGTGAGAGCCAGGGGCCTGCCTCCCAGGGCCTTATAGGCATGGTAGGCGTCGAAGGCGGCCTGGCCTATGGAGTTGTTGTCATTGGGCCCGGGAACTACCTCGAAAGTGTTTCCCGAGCGAGCGATGGCCTGCTTGTTGATCGACGCCGCGGCCACCGAGTCACCCACGGCGGCGAAGCGGTTGTAGGAGAGGAGGACGCGCTCGACCCTCTCCCTGTAATAGAGACGGAAGGCATCCGCCCTGGCCTCGTAGTTGCGGGCGGCCGGTGTATCCTCCCCGTCCGGCCGATCCTGACCAACCAAGGAATCATCTCCCCCGCACGAAGCCAGAAGCAGAATCGAGAGGATGAAGGGAGCAACGTACGCTCTTCTTCCGAACACGGATGATCCAACTCTCATTTCGTCCTCCCTGCAGTCCAAATGCACCGAAGAAGTCCAGTTGAAGCATTGTTATTGAAACTACGAAAAACGCGAAAGGCGCGAAAAGGTATCTGGCACAAACCGTTCGCTCTTTTCTATTTTCGCGATTTTCGCGTATTTCGTAGTTCTCTCTATTTAGCTGCCTCCGAGCCCTTGAGTTTCCAGAAATAGAGCTTCCCCAGCAGAGCGCGCAACAGTACGATCTGTGCGGTCTGTAAAATCCAGCAGCAGGCTGCATTCCAGCCGGACTGATAGCCGAGTATATCGAACAGTCTGCCCACCTGCATCGCCATCGCCAGGACGGAGCCCAGGGAAAATGTAATGAGCCCATCATGAAACCAGTGTGATTCTCTCGTGATCTCCACATCGATTATCACACTCAGCACATACCCTGCAATCAAAACAAGTGGATAGTAGACCAGAAAACTCCAGATCCCGAGCGCTTCGATCTCAACGCGATACTTCCAGAATCCTGCGGTAACACCTATCCACTCGATCCCGGCAAGAATGACCGTCCAGGCAAAGGCGGCTATCAGGTATTTTACCCACCGATTCACTCGCTCGCCTCCATCATCGCTCCCGACTGAAAAAAAAACGGGCGCCCGAAGGAGCCCGTTTGGCAATCAGTTCATTGTCCTGCAAACAGGTGAAGCCATCGCTTTCTATCCGCTCGGCTAGCCGGTGTTGACCAGGGCGAAATCGAAAGCCTGAACTCCCCCCTCCGTAAACAGGCCGGAGTAGATGCCAACCCATCCAATACTGGGTAAGGGGATCCCTATCGGCAGAGGCGCCGGGGGATCGATTACATCCAGAGGGACCGTCCAGAGCGGGACGACCGACACGGAGGGGTACGTCAAAATCAGGAGGGTCGCCCACATGGCCGGCTCCGGTACGCCCAAAACAAAGTCCATGCTGAGCGAGCCCGCCCCGTAGGATGCATCCAGCTCGAGAGTGAATGCCTTCTGCCAGGAGTACTCCCAGATCACCTCGTGATCCATGGTGAGCTCGATCACTCGCAGGTTCATCAGATCGGCCACCAGCGTGCGGCCG
The DNA here is from genome assembly GCA_964522545.1 of uncultured Thermodesulfobacteriota bacterium. Lineage (GTDB taxonomy): Bacteria > Desulfobacterota > DSWW01 > CAZFWM01 > CAZFWM01 > CAZFWM01. Next base: position 35,456 of record CAZFWM010000004.1, on the reverse strand, counting down.
CCGGCGAGCCGGTCGGCGTCGTACGGCCAGTTCAGCGGGCCGTGGGCCCAGACCGTGTGCCCGGCCCGGGTGACCTCGAGGATCCGGTTGTTCTGAGAGTCGCAGATGAGGACGTTTCCGTTCGGGAGCACATCCGCATCACGGGGCCAGTTGAGCTGCTCCATGTACATCCAGACCACCTGGCCCGCCGGGTTCACCTCGACGATCCGGTCGTTGTTCGAATCCGCAATGATGGTGTTTCCGTTAGGCAGCCGGTCGGCGTTGTGCGGGCCGTTGAGATGGCTGGTGTCGCCTCCTGCGATCCCGGTCTCACCAAACTGCCAGAGGATATTTCCGGCCCGGTCGGTCTCGAAGGCCCGGTGATTGTCGCGGTCCGTAATGAGGACGGTGTCGCCCTCCAGGATGTTTGCGTCGTTCGGGTAGTTGAGAAGGGCGCCGTCGCTGAAGGTCACATCGTCGCTGTTCCAGACGATGTTGTGGTCGGCGTCGACCTCGATGACCCTGTCGTTCCCGGTATCGGAGATGATGAGATTGCCGTTGAGCTGGAGGTCGGCGTTGTGGGCCCAGCAGAGGTCCTGGTCATAGACCCAGAGGGTGTTTCCATCGGGGTCCACCGCCAGGATCTTCGAGTACTGGCACCCCTCCCAGTTTCCCCCGTCGGTAATGACCGTGGTGCCGTCCGGCATCCGGTCCACGTCATGGGGGGTGCGCAGGGCCTCGGAGGGAATGCAGGTGGTCAGGCCGGCGGCGCAGACCAACAGGGCGAAGGCAAGGCTCATCTTTTTCATCGATTTCCCTTTCTCCAGATAGGGCGGCCCGTGGCCGCCTTGCTGATTGCATACTGCGTGAGCAGACGGGCTCGGCCAGGCGGGCATGGCCCGCCCTATTGGGTCCTCCGTATTAAGGCAACAAATAACGGAAGTGCCATGATGAACAGATATGCCAAATGGATTTTAGTGTTTCCGGAAGAGCTGATCAGGACCCCGCAGGGAAGAGTGCCGCACCCCTCGTCGACGCGGCCGTCGCAATTGTTGTCTATGCCGTCTTCACAGATCTCCTCGGCCCCCGGATTGATTACCGGGTCCGCGTCATCGCAGTCTCCGTCGCAGGTCTTGTAGCCGTCCTCGTCCTGATCGAAGCCTTCATCTATTTCTTCGTCACAGTCATTGTCCTTTCCGTCGCAGACTTCCTCGAAGCAGTCCGGAGGCTCGATCCCGAAAAAGTTCATGATCTCGGCCGCGAGGTTGACCTTGGTCGACGGGAGGGACGCGTCCCGGAGCCCGCCGAACTCGAAGGTCACGGCAATGGTCCGGTAGCCCCATTCCGCATTGTAATAGGCCACACCCCGGCCTTCTCCATGGTCCCAGTCCTCGAAAATGCGAAAGGCCGGCGGCGCAGGCCTGATGATGTCGTTGTAGAAAGATTCCCCGTTGTAGAAGAAATCCATCTGGGCGGTGAAGGTACCCGGAATCCCCAGGACATCGAACCAGATCGAGTCCCCGTCGCTCGTACCGATGACACCGAAGAGGGGGTTGAAGTTGTAGCCGTGCCCGTAGTAGACGTCCCAGACCCAGGTGTCGCCACCTTCCATGTACACATTCCCGCCCTGAACAAGATAATCCCTGATGACCAGCGCCTTTTCGCTATGCTTCGGGATGGTGTAATTGTGGGGCATTATGCCGAGGAGAATGAAAACGGCGTCAAAGTAACTCAGATCCCCGAAAAAAGTGAGATCGTCGGTGGAGATGAAATGATCGTAACCGTTGTAGCGTAGCGCTTCGGACAGGGCGGCCCCGCTCTCCGGCGTCCTGTCGTACTCCAGGATGAGCACGGGCGGCCAGGGTTCGAGAGCGACATCCTGAACCGTACCCTGGCCCGGTATGACGGATATCCCTGAAACGGAGGTCTTCTCGTAGCCATAGGTGTGGACCTCGATCGTGTAGTCGTCCCCACCGGGAAGCTCTATGGAAAACCGTCCGTCCCCGTCGGTGGTCACCGGATCGAGAGGAGTGCCCACGACGAGCACCTCGGCCCCTTCCAGGGCCGTCCCCTCCGCGTTCGAAACCGTACCCTCGAGGGTGCCGATGGGCTGTTTCAGGAGCTGGAAATCGAGCTGCGACTGGCCCCCGTCCTGAATATCGACCTGGCCCTGAGATGGATAATAGCCGAAATAGCTCGCCACGAGCGTATAGGTCTCTCCTGCGACCAGCCTCATCGCGTAAAAGCCGTCCGTGGAGGCGTCCGCGTCCTTGGTCATCCCCGCAACCCGGATGTGGGCGGGGACCGGAGTGCCTGCCTGGATGTCCGTGACATATCCCGAGACGGTTCCGCTCGGCGCCATGACGGCGGTCACGGCCGGGACCGCCTGGATCTTGCCCATGCCATAGTAATTGTCATCGCCCGGATCTCCCAGATCGACCGCCGTCGACTCCAGGAGCTCCTTGATCTGCTCATGGCCGAGATTCGGATTGGACTCGAGGATCAGGGCCACGAGCCCGGAAACATGAGGCGTGGCCATGGAGGTGCCGCTCCAGGACTCGCCGCTGTACCCGCCGAAGACGACGGTCGATTTCACCCCCTGGCCCGGGGCGCACACGTCAGGCTTTACCAGGCCCGGAGGATAGGGATGGTCCGAGTAGGGGGAAACATCCTGCCACGTCACCGGCCCCTCGCTGCTGAAGCGGGTGATCACATCACTCTTGTAGCTTGTAGCCCCCACCGTGATGACCGCAGGCACGTCGCCGGGGGTCCGAACATCATCGGGAGGCCCCTCCCAGTGCTGCTCGTTCCCGGAGGCAATGACCATCACGGAGCCGGCCGCGATCGCGTTCTCGCACACCTCTCTCCATGTGGCCCGGTCGGGATCCCAGCTGTGGTACCAGCCCAGGCTGACGCTCATGACGTCGGCGTTGTTGTCGGCCGCGTACTGTAAGCCTTCCCATGTGGAGAATTCGTCCACGTCATTGATGTTGAGCCCCACCTTGCAGATCATGATCCTGGCCCCGGGGGCAACGCCCGTTAGGACGCCCCCTGTGCCGTCGCCCGCCACCGTGCCCGCCGTGTGGGTCCCGTGGCCGTCCTCGTCCATGGGATCGTTGTCGTCATCCCCGAAATCATAGCCGATCACATCATCGATGTACCCGTTTCTATCGTCATCGATGCCGTTGCCGGGAATCTCGTCCGTGTTGTACCAGAGGTGGTCGGCGAGGTCGGAGTGGGTGTAGTCGGTGCCGGAGTCGACCATGGCCACCACGATCCCGGAGCCGTCATAGCCCATCTCCCAGACCTGGTCGGCGCCGATCCAGGGTATCCCCCAGGCGACTTCCGTCCTTTCAGGTATTGCTCCTGTCGAGCCGTCTGCAGAGTGCCCTTCGTCTTCGATGAAAACACCCTGCCTGGGAATGTTGTAATTGACTCGTGCCACGCCCGGACGGCTCTGAATCTCCCGGATTACTTCCTTTGTCGCACGCATGCTGACTACGTTGGCTAGCCAGAGCGATCGTATCCTCTGCACCCTCGACTCACGTTCCCGCTGCTCCAGGTGGGTGAGAAGCGAAGCCTGACTCTCCCGGGAGAAACTCCGCAAATAGGCGCACACCGCCTTTCGCGCATCCAGCCGAGGGAGGCCCTTTTTGACGGCGGCCAGTGTTTCCCTCGACACATTTTGTTCGAGCACGACCGTCACGGGTATCAATTCGTCCGGGGCCGCGTTCTGAAGGATCTCTTCGAGCGCTCCGGTCAGAGGAGCCGGACCCGCCAGGGCCGACGCCGACGAAAGGAGGAGAAAGGGTAGGAGAGCCGTCGCCAGCCGGCTCAAGGAATGAAATGGTGTCGCCCTCATGATGTGTCCTCTCCTTTTTTTTATAAAGTTTTACAAGTAATCTTTTCAATTTTTCACAAAGTTCGAAGCAAACTAGTATAACTCGTGAGGCCCTGGAAAGTCAAGGAATTTTCTTCGCAGGGATCAGGTGTCGGGGATCAGGGACTGCAACAAAACAGGGGCACGGCATGCCGTGCCCCTACTTGAATTATTCCCTACGGAAGGAGGATCAGCCTGTGTCGACCCAGGCGAGATCCACGGCCTGGGCGCCGCCTTCCGTGAACAGACCGGTCCAGATCCCGATCCACCCCAGGCCGGCCAGGGGGAAGGAGACCGGGATCTCGTAGGGAGGATCGAGGACCGGCAGCGACGTCCACCAGAGCGGAATGGTCTGTATGGACGGGGACGTCAGGACCAGCCACGCTCCCCATCCGGCCGTCTCCGGCGTGCCGACCGTGAAGATCAGGCTCAGGATTCCCGCCTCGTGGGAAGCATCGAGATCGAGGGTGAACTCCGCGGGACAGTCCGGGTCCTCGCCGTCGACGAGGCCGTCGCAGTCCTCATCGACTCCGCCCGTGCAGATCTCCTCGGCCCCCGGGTTCGCCGATGGATCCGCGTCGTCGCAGTCGCAGGCGGAGCCCCACCCGTCGTCGTCCGCGTCGACCTGGTCCGGATTCGGGTCCTCGGGACAGTTGTCTTCAGCGTCCTCCACACCGTCCTCGTCCAGGTCCGGAGCCAGACGGAAAGACCGCGTATCCCACCAGGTGCCACCTGTTTCGTATCCCTGGATCGTGATGTACCCGGCATCACTGATGGAGGTGGCCACGGAGTAGACAAAATCCCCGGGCAGGAGGCCGCTGAGCTCGACCATGCCGGTCCGCTCCGTCCAGATGACGGCTCGGTCGTCGTACTCCCCGACGACCCGGCCTTCATTGTCCACGTCGGATGCATAGCTGCTCTCGGGACCGAAGAGAACGCCCAGATCGGTTGCGCCGTTGACGGGATCCCACCGGAAGGCACGGCCGGGGCCGCCGCCGAACGAGGGGGTGTAGGCGGTGCCCACGACCACGCCGGCGTCGTTGATGGCGTTGGGCATGATGTACTGCTCGTAGCCGGGGATCGCAACCTCGATCTCCTGCATCCCGCCCACGGGATCCCAGACAAAGGTACGGGTCTCGATCCAGTAGGAGGTCGGATTCCATATGGACGAAATCCCGACCACGGTGCCGAGGTCGTTGATGTCGATCGCCTTGCTGACATTGTGGTCCGGAAGGGGGAGCAGGCCCAGATCCTGAATGCCCGAGACCGGGTCCCAGAGAAAAGCGCGCGCGAGGTCGTCCGGCATCATCGACTCGCCCACGACCTGCCCGGCCTCGTTGAGCCCCCAGGACTGGCTCTTGTATCCGCCGAAGGTCCCGAGATCCTCCATTCCCGACCCGGGGGTCCAGAGGATCGCGGACCCGGCGTAGTCGAAGAGGTCCCAGTCCCAGTACAGCGACGCCCCGGCCACCTGGCCGGCGTCACTGATCTCGTAGGCGTTGCTCTCATTGTGCTCCGGGACGGGAAGGCTCCCCAGCTCGGTGAAGCCGGAGTCGGGGGCCCACACAAAACCCTGCATCATGTAGGTCGCGGGGTCCGTGGTGTGGCCGGCCACGTCCCCCAGGTTGTTGACGGCCTCGGCCTGGACCATGGTTCCGGCCGGGTGGACCAGCTCCTCCACGACGTATCCCTGGGCGGCCGCATCCGGCGCGGTCGCGGCCATGATGGCGACGATCGATACGGTCAGACAAAGGCATTGCCAAAAGTATCTCTTTTTCATGGATTCCCCCCTCGTTTATGAAGATCTGCTTTGATCCGCCTGTCACGACCCCAAGTCATCGCAACAGAGCGGGATGTCCAGGCGAACGACCTCGCCCGGCAGGACCAGGGCGCCGGTGACGGTGGGCTCCGTGTATCCCGGCTCGGCGGCCACCACGTAGTAGACCGATCCGCCCTGGGCGGCGGGGATCATGGTGGCCACATAATAACCGTTCGCGTCGGTCTCGTTGATGTCGAGGCCGCCCACCTGAACGGTCGCCCCCTCGATGGGATCCCCGGTTATGGCATCGACGACCCGTCCCCACACCGTGCCCTCCTCGGCCAGGCTCGGGATTCTCCACGGCATGGTGGGAGTGAAGACCGGGAGGGTGAAGAGCTGGGTCGAGACGTAATCGTACCAGGACCAATTGGCCTCCGACACTCCGTCCATGTCCTCGTCGGCGGTCCCATCATAGGAGAAATTCGTGGTCCCGTCCACACCGACATCCAGGGCGTACTGCATCTGGGTGATGCTGTCGGCCTTTCTGTTCAGGTAGCTGGCCTGGCCGCTGAACATGTGCCGGTCATAGCGCCAGCCCAGCGAGGCGTCGACCCAGTTGCGGTACCACTGGGCCTGGCTGGAGGAGTATTCCCGCTTGTAGTTCATGGGGATGCCCGCATCGAGCCAGCCCCGCTCCATCCAGTGGCGCCAGTTCTGGTGCAGGAGATAGGCGTCGGAGCCGGTAAAGTCGGCCGGCGCGTCGCCGAAGCAGATCAGGTCGGCGGTGAAACGCAGCGGCTGCCGCGGGTTGCTCGTGATGGACGGGATCTCGGCCCGCAGGCGCCGCACGAGCTCGTCGATGGTGCGCCGGCGAAAGTCATTCCAGGAGCCGACCCCGGACGGAGCCGGGGTGCCGCTATATCCGGTGTGGGCCTTGAACCGGGCCAGGGAGGAGCCGGTGTAGCTCGTGACGGCCGGGTAGCCCGCGTCGGTCTGGAGGTAGCGGATGTAGTCCAGGTTGACGCCGTCGATCTCGTAGTTGGTCACCAGCTCCCGCACGATCCCGACCAGGTATTCCTGCACGTCCGGCGACCCGGGATCGAGCGTGTACTGGCTGCCGATCTTGGACGGGCCGTCCCCCATGTCCGCCATGGGCACCATGAGCCACTCCGGATGCGCGGCGAGCAGGCTGTTGCCGCTCGGCGGCCAGCTGGTGCTGACCCGGTACGGTACGATCCAGGCGTGCACCTCGATGTTGGCCGCGTGGGCCATGGAGACCACTTCGGACAGCGGATCGGCCAGGCCGGAAATATCGGAGGCCATGGGGAGAATGCTCGATTGCCAGTAGGCCCCGTGCCCGCCGTACCCGGTGTCGTGGTAGGCCATCACCTCCACGAAGATGGCGTTGTAGTTCCCGGAGGCGGCCCTCGTCACCATGTCTTCTATCTGGGCCATGCTCTTGAAGCCCACACTGAAGGCGTCGGCCCAGAAGGAACGGAACGACTGTTCCCCGCACCCGGCGGCGCCAAAAACCAGAAAGATGATGAGAAAGGCGTGAAAGACGATTCGACCGAGTGAAAAGGATCTGTCTACGTTCATCTCACCTCCCGGGATAGTATTTATTGTCAACTTAGCATTTCCTGACAATATGCGCAATGTGTGTGCCACAAAAAATGCCAAATAACGCTGCAATGCAACTTGGCAGCACATTGACACTGAATTGCATGCAATGCTATGGTGTGATTCTAGATGAGAAATTCGCCAATCGGCGCCAAAAAAAGAGGATCAAAAAAATGAACGTAGATGAAATGATCCAGGCGTTAGAAAAAGAAATAGAAGAACGAAAACAAGAGCTTGCGGTCCTGAAACGAGTAAAGAAAAGAATGATGAGCGACGGCAATCAAATGGCTCTACACTTTGCGCGCAAAGAAAACAAGAACGATCGCCGCGGAATGGGAAGCCTTGCTGAAGAGATACTGCTCGAACAAAAGAAGCCCATGCATGCTACAAACGAAATTCTCCCCATACTTTCCCAACGATACGCCGGTGAGATAAAAGCATCTTCGTTGATTCCCGCGCTGAGAAGAAATAGACGGATTAAACAGACTGGGCCCAATACATTTATACATACAAAATGGGCCGTTTTTGATTCAGAAAACCCCGAGGCGAAAACATGATGAGCCCGACTTTCTGGATCTCTATTTTCGGCCTGATTCTCTCGCTTTTCGGCTCAGGCGCGCTGACCGCCTGCTCCGACGGCGACGGGACGCCGACGGCCGCGGAGAGGGAGTTCCCCACCGGGTTCCTGAACGTGGGCCACGGCGGCGCGAAAGAGCTCTGTCCCGCCAACACCCTGGAGTGCTTTCAGCATGCCCTGGACCAGGGGGCGAACGCCCTGGAGGTGGACCTGCAGGTCTTGGGGGACGGCACGCTGGTGACCTTCCACGACCAGAACACCCTCGACCAGACCGGAGAGGACCACGAGCTCGAGGATCTGACCATCGAAGGGATGAAGGGGCTGGATGCCGGGTGGGGTTTTTCGCCGGACGGGGGCGAGACCCATCCTTACCGGGGTGAGGGGATCGAGGTGCCCTCTTTCGAGGAGTTTCTCTACGCCTTCAGGAGGATTCCCGTGCTCCTGGACGTCAAGGGCGAGACCCCGGCCATGGCCGATGCGCTCGAGTCATTCGTCCGTGACGAATTCGACGACGATGCGCGGGAATTCGTCTACATCAAGACCCACGACCAGAGGCTGACCAACACGCTCAGGGCCTTGGACCCGCCCCCCAAGGTCGCGTTCAACACCCTGGAGCGGGTCGCGCTTGCCGTGCTCCCCTGCCTGTTCGAGGAGTACCCGCCGACCTGGCTCGACCTCAACCCGGAGTTCCTGTTTCCCCACATCATTGCGTGGTCGGAGGCCCACGATCACATTCTCACCACGAGCACCGTCGACGATGAGGAGGAGATGCGGGAGTACATGGCCATCAAAGAGCTCGACGGGATCGTCACCGATCGCCCCGATGTTTTAAACAAAGTCCTAACTCCATGATTTCAGAACTTATCGCTCTTCGGGCGGACTTTTTGTCTTTGATAATTCAAACCTTACGTTATAAATATTCACCACAGAGGACACAGAGAGCACAGAGAAAGAAAGAGTTTGATTGCATTAATTCTCTCTCTGTGACCTCTGTGTCCTCTGTGGTGAAAAAAATGTGCGATGGGGCGCCGCACGTTCAATCCTTAACTCGGATCACGAGCTTGCCGAAATGGTCTCCGCTGAACAGCTTGAGCAGGGTCTCCGGAAACGCCTCCAGACCGTCCACGATGTGCTCTCTGCCTGAGAGTCTCCCCTCCCTCATCCATTGCACCATCTGCACTATGGCCTCGGGGTAGCGGTGGACGTAGTCGAAGACGATCATACCCTCCATACGGGCCCGATTGACTAGCAGCGAAAGGTAATTCCTGGGGCCTTCGACCGCGGAGGTGGTGTTGTACATCGAGATCGCACCGCAGAAGACGATACGGGCCGCCCGGTTGATGTGCATCAGCACCACGTCCAGCAGCGGCCCGCCCACATTGTCGAAGTAGACGTCGATGCCCTGGGGGCAGCACTCCCGCATACGCTTGGGAAGAATCTCCTTCTTGTAGTTGATGGCCTCATCGAATCCGAGCTCTCCGGTGATGTACTCACATTTTTGAGGCGTCCCCGCGATGCCCACCACCCGGCACCCCTTGATCTTGGCGATCTGTCCCACCACGGTCCCGACCGCCCCGGCCGCCGAAGAGACGACCACCGTCTCCCCGGCCTCGGGCCGCCCCACGTCGAGGAGGCCGAAGTAGGCGGTCAGGCCCGGCATGCCGAGCACGCCCAGGTACGTGGGCAGGGGGAAGGCGTTCGGATCGACTTTGAACAGTTCGCTTCCGTCGGTCAGGGCATATCGCTGTACGCCCAGGGCCCCGCTGACGAACTCTCCCGCCCGGAATCCCGAGTGCTGCGATTCGATCACTTCCCCTACGGCTACCGCGCGCATCACATCGCCGATTCCGACAGGAGGAACATAGGACTTCAAGTCGTTCATCCAGCCGCGCATTGCCGGGTCCACTGAAATGTAGTGGACTTTTACGAGCAGCTCCCCATCACCGGGCTGGGGCGCTGGGGCCGTTCGATATTCCCAGTTATCCGTCGTGGGCATACCGGTGGGTCGGGATTTCAGTATGAATTGTTGGTTCGTCAAGTCAGGCATGTGTCACCTCGATTTTTTAAGTTCATCACGTAGGAAATCCAATTTCTTCCGTTCAAGGATTTTAACGCAAAGACGCCAAGGCGCAAAGAGAAGATAATCCAGGGGGAATACGGAAAAAGTCATGGATGTTGCGAGCGAAGCGAAGCAATCCCCCGGGTTCCGCAGGCCAAAGAGCACAGTGGGTTGCTTCGGCACTTCGTGCCTCGCAATCTTCGACTTCGGGGCTTTGCCCCTCGCAACGTCCCTTAATTGAATCCATTTAAATCGATTTATTAACAGCCCTTTGCGTCTTAGCGTCTTTGCGCCTTTGCGTTAAAACTCTGAGAGCCAAAGTCCGCCCGAAGGGCGATAAGTTCAAATCAGCATCTTAGGAAAGGCAAGCCTATCAGACCTTTAAAAACATGACAATCAGATTAGAGGCACGAATCCCACAAAGCAGCTCTCGTCGATATAGCCGTCGCAGTCGTCGTCGATCCCGTTACCCGGGACTTCGGCCGCACCGGGATTGACGTCCGGGTCGGAGTCGTCGCAGTCCTCCTCCGGGTGCGTGCAGGCCTCGCTCGCAGGGGACCCGTACCCGTCGCCGTCGGCGTCCGTGCATCCGCCGCTCAGGGTGAAGCCGAGCACGCCCTGATTGCTGACCTGGTGGGTGCCGCCCGGGTTGGGGGTGAGCTCCACGATCTGCACGCCTGCCGCCAGCATGACCTCACGAGCGTACGTTGCGCCTGGTGTGAGGTCGAAGAGGAGATGGAAGGTGACCGCCGCGGCCGGCTCGTATCTGTAGGTGAGGGTACCCGCGGGCGAGCTCCCGTCGCTGGCGGCTGAGAAGAGCACGACCCGGTCGAGCTCAGGATCCGCGATGTGCGCGCCGGAGAGGCCGGCTCCATCGATGAGGGTCGCCTCGGGCATGGCCGTCGTGTCGACGGTCGTGGGGTGGAGCAGGGTGAGGAAGTTGTGCTCGAGGGCCGTGTCTGCCGGCTCGAGCTCGAGCCTCCACTGGTCGTAGGGCGTCTCCTCGAAGTCGTTCGTGGGACGGGGGTGCGGCTCACCCGGGTCCCAGTGCCAGTCGTAAATGTCATCGAAGACCCAGAATGCCTTCTGCTGGAGTCCGCCCATCTTGCGTACGTTGCGCGACGCCGGCAGGAGCCACTTGATGAAGAGCTTGCCATCTCCGGAGACGGCCGTGGCGAGGTCCGCGTCTGCATGGAGGATCTCGCCGGGCTCGATCGGAATCGATGTCCCGCTCACGTCCGGCTCGTTGATCGTGTGGAACAGGAGCTTCGTGTTCTCGGCGCTGAAGGCCGGGTCGACCACACCCACACGATCGAAAAGCACGACGAACTCCGCCCCTCCCTCGGCCGGTGGCCGCAGGTAGACAAACTCCCGCTGGAACCGGCTCACCTTGGCCACGTTTCCGTCGAGGTAGTAGCCGTCCATGGTCTGATTGTAGGTCGGATTGTTGTAGGCCTTGGTGGCGTCGCCGAGGGCGTAGGTGTAGAGGTCCTCGTCCTCGAAACGGGTGATGTCGCCCGTGTCGTAGTGGACCGAGTGATCGAGGAAATACTCCTCGTCCAGGGGCATCCGTCCGGCCGGGAACATGGTGCGCTGCCCGCCGTCAATGGACTCCGCGTCGGGCCGCGCGTGCTGGAAGTCCTCGGTCGGGTTATAAACGATCAGCGTGTTGTGCGCGATGGTACGGGCTTCGTAGTTCTTGTCGTGATAGGAGTCCCCGCTCCCGCTGTAGACCCCGCTCTCCACGGCCAGATCGCCGTGCTTGAAGAGGGTGAAGCTGTTCTGGTCGTAGTGCTGGTGATAGGTGAAGTGATCTCCACACTGGAATGTCAGGTGCGTCGCGCTCAGATCCGTGTCGGTCGCGCCCTCCGGCCAACCGGAGCGCATGAAGATCGTCCCCGTGCCGGTCGCGTAGTGGGTGAGGATACCGGGCGTTTCGGCGGGCTGGTCGGGATTGAACCAGAGAAACTCCTCGGCGTAGCGCGTCCGATGGGAGTTGTCGGTGGGGGGCGCGTCCAGGTAGGCCTGGAGCTCGCGGGCCAATGGTTCATCGGGGAAACGTTCGATGAGGATCAAAGAGGTGATCCGTCCGAAGTTGGACATGGTTCCGCGGTTTCGCTCCGAGTCGCCGATCGACGGGTAGGGGTGATACATGTATCCCCACTGATCGGCCAGGCCCGGCCAGTGCTGGAGGAGCAGGTATCCGAAGCGTTCGCGATACCAGGAGGTGCTCAGGAAAAGGTTCTCCCCTGTGGCGGTGGTCCAGACCTCTGGGAGCTTGATCCGGGGCCAGTTGGCGACCCAGTCGTAGAGGATGCCCTCGGGCCAGGCGCCTCCGCCTGCTATGATCTCCAGGGCGGGAAGGTTGTAGTCCCTGTAGTAGTTGTATCGGCTCTCGTCGAACCATTCCTGGGCGCGCGGGTTGTCTGCGAAGGTCGCAAGGCCCATGAGAGCGTAGGAGTAGCCGTAGCGGGGCGCGTAATTTCCGTAGAATTGCGGCTGGTTTCCCAGGTAGTAGTCGTCATCGATGGAGGCATCGCCCCAGTCGTTGAGGTAGTCGATGATGGTTGTCTGCTCGACGACGCTCAGCTCGTCGTAGCACCAGTCATAGACCAGGGCGATGTCGCCCGCGTGGGAAGCATTGGACTGGCGCCAATAGATCGGGTCGAGAAAGGCGTCGAGGGCGCCGGCGATCGCACCGTCACAGTACGAGGGCTCGTCGAGGACTTGGGAGACGATCGCCTTGGCGTGCATATCTCCGTCCGGATTGTCGGCCTCGTCCCGGAGCTGGGTCCAACGGAAGTTCGAGGGTACGGCCCGCGCCCGGAGGGCGGCGAGCTTCTCGTGTGTGAGATAGATCCGCGGGTGGCCGGTCGGAATGGTCAGGACCCGGATGTGCATCCGATCCGTGGCGCTCTCCTGGATCTCGTTGGTCACGGTGAGCTCGATCTCCCATTCGCCGGCTGCATCCGGCGTGAAGATCGCAATCGGATTTGCACCGGAGGAGAGTACACCGCTCATGGCCGAGCCGTAGGCCGCCTCGAAGATGCTCCACGTGTACGAGAGGGTCTCGTCATCCCCGCCGGGCCGGTCGTGGCTAACGGAGCCGTCGAGGGTCACGGCGCTCCCGTCCCAACCCAGATCCTCCTGATCCGGGCCTGCGTCGGCATAGGGGACGTCCGGGTTGTAGACCACGGTGAGCTTGGGCCGCAGGCTCGGATCCGTCACGGCCTGGCTCGACACAAAGGTTCGCCAGTCTGTGTGATCGTCCTCCCATCCCGTGGCGTCACGCAAGACGAGGCCGTAGTTGGGCGCTTCGCTCCGGACCCAGGCGTGGACGAGACCGGTCACGTCCCACGCGTACCAGCCCTCACTCCCTACGTCGGCGTTGCAGGCCGGGACCTCCACGTAGTCGATGCCCGCGGCCATGCCGCGCCCGGCCCAGGGCACGTCGGTCCCTTCGCCGTCATAGTAGTCGAAGGCGTGGTCGCCGGTGGCGCCGTGCTTGCCGGGTGCGTCGATGGGCGAGGCCGTCTGGTTTCCCTCGTCCCAGTCGCGAAGCACCCGGAAGAGCTCTACCCGCCTCGAGAAATCCTGGGTGCCGCTGTAGCTGGACGCCTGCGTGTTGTAAAGCTGGAGGGTGGCCGATGCGACGACGCTATGGGCAGGAATTATACTGAGATCGAAGCGCAGAAGCGGATTATCGTCGTCGCTTCGCGTGAGGGTGAGCACTCCGTTCAGGCCGTAGTTCATGGTGCACTGGGGCGGCACGGCCCAGTCCGCTTCGCTCACCCAGGTGTCGCGCACGCCCGCGTACCCGTCGAGCCCCTGCTGAAAGACTTCGATCACCTCGACGGCCGACGCGGTCACCACGGATTCGAAAAGAAAAAGGGAAACGGCAAACAAGCTCAGAACGTTAGTGTGTTTCCTGTCACGATTCATGATTCCATCCTGTCAATGGTGGAGAGCATCTGCACTTATCGCCCTCCGGGCGGACTTTGGCTCCCAGATTTTCTTAACGCAGAGGCGCAGAGGATTTTTTTCATTTGATTCAATAAGACTCAATTGAGGGTCGTTGCGAGGGGCAAAGCCCCGAAGCAATCCCCCGAGCCCATTGGCCTGCGGAACCCGGGGGATTGCTTCGCTTCGCTCGCAACATCCATGACTTTTTCCGTATTCTCCCTTGATTCTCCTCTCTCTGCGCCTCTGCGTCTCTGCGTTAAATCTTTTTGCTAGAGTGCTACTTTCGCCAGGAAATCAATTCTCATCTTTCAGTCCGTACACCTGGCGTGGAGCCAGGAAATCGGGGAACTTATCGAGCAGCTCGCGGCGGACCAGATAGCAGTAGTGGCACTCGTCCACGAAGGCGCTGCCCACGTCCACGCCGTGAGCTCCGGCCAACTCGGCCGGGCCGCCCCGGACCAGGGGGCCGCAGATGGGGTGGTCGGCGGCCTGGTAGGAAGCCACGATCTCGGAAATCGGCCGCTCCCACATGTTGCCGATGCTTAAACCCTGGCACACATGGACGTGGCCGAAGGGATCCACGTGAACCCGTTGCGGTGCAACCAGCTCTTCGTGGGTGCATTCGCGAAAGATATCTGACGGTCGAGTGGGCAGGTCAGCGGCCAGCTTCTCGACGGCGCGTCCTTTGAACAGCGCCCCACCCCCGACTACCGGCTGCCCCTTGGCGTCTGCAGGCGGCTTCATCGTCGGCTCCTCGATACAGATCGAGCCGGCGCCCATTCCCAGCTCTCCGGCCGCCCGGGCAGCCCGCGTGGCAGGGCTTTCACTCTCTTCTCCGTGGTGGAAACTGTCATCGCTGAGACTCAGATCATCGATGTCGGCCTCGGCAAGAGGGCCCAGCCAGAGCCGGGCGTCTTCTTCAACGGTGGCCCAGTAACAGTTTGTCACCACACCGGTCCTGAAACCCATATCGCGCGCGAGCCGCAGCCCTTCCACCATCACCGGGTAATACAAGAAGGGCTCGCCACCTTCGAAATAGATCGACTCGACTGTGCCGATTTCACTGGCTCCGGCGAGCACCTGCCGGATCTGGGAAACAGTGAACACCCCCTCGGCGTCAGGGCTGCTGTATAGGAAACAGTGGTCGCACTTGTAGTTACAGGTATAGGTGAGAAGAAAATGGATTCCTTTGAGCATGATTGCATCTCCCCGGACGTTCGAAAATCTGCTTTGTCAATCCCAGCGTTGGGGTTGACTAATCGGACTTGCCGCTCTTCCCATCCCCCGCTTCTTTCCGCGTTCTGAAGGTCACTTCCACCGGCTCGAGCGGAACGCCCTCCTTGCTCCGAAAGGAATTGAACTCCGAGCTATTCAGCCAGAATCGATACAACCGGTCTGGCTCCAGGCGCACCGGCATGGTAAACACCTTGCACTCCTCATCGAAGTGTACCATCCCGGCACCTTTCGGACATAGTTTTTTTTCACAGACAACAGACCAATTCCCATTATCCATGGATCGATCGAAGGTGACCCTTATCTCTTTCAACTGAGGATCGACGTCGGTCGCACCGTTCTTTGGAGTCATCGCTATCACCTTGGGAGCCTCAGCGACGCGGCCCTCTTGCTCACCTTCATATTCGTCGAAGAATTCGACGACTTCGGGCATGAAGGCCTCAAAGGTCTCGTAGCGGAAACGATGCGATTCGTATTCTTCGACCAGCTTCGACAGATCGCCGATCCATTGAAAACCGCGATCGTATTGGCGCTGGACTTCCTTCTGCGCTGCTTTTTCGCCCTCGGTGGCTGCCAGGCACCTGACGACGCTTACACGGACCATCGACTCGTACATCATGGTTTTCCATTTCCCGTACGCCTGTTTCCTCATGGTCTGCTCGCAGCCTGAGTAAATCCGCTTTCCCGCCGTCTCGAGATCCCCGGCGTACTTGTCGACTATTGGGTTGGTATAGGAGTGACAAACCTCATGTACAACCGTGGGAAAGACATCGTCGCCGATGACGGGAAATCCCTCCTTATCAAACTTCGCCACGCCGAGTACGGGGCAAATCTCCTCACGACCGTCCAGATATCGGATACCCGTACCGTAGTTGCAAGGGCCGTTCAATAAGCTGACAATTACATGAAACCGGGTCTCCGGCCGCGCTCCGAAAAATGAATCAAACCACTGGAGGAACGCTCGCTCGGCGAGCTTGTCGGTCATCCGGGCGCCGGCGATCTCATACAATTTCTTGTGGGCCCTCACGAAGTCATGGAATCGTGTCTCTTTGGCAAAACTCCGTGCCCGCTCGAGAAAATCGCGTCCTTCTTCCAAGGGCCATCGCGAGTCGAGACGAGGCGGGCTCTTATCAAGGGGGATCTTCTCTTTCAGGCTTCCCGCGTCCGCGACATGAATGGCCAGGCTCATGACCGCATCGAAACTGACGCCGTGGTCGGACCGAAGCTGCTGCGCCATCTTGACAACCGGATGATCACGAAACCCGCCGAATCGGGTCTCGACTTCATCTGAATAAGGAGACTTCGACTGCGGCTGGTTGTATTCGTTGGCTCCGGACAGACGGAAGATGATACTCATCAACTCGACACGCGGATCTACGCGCGCCTGAATCCGCGTCGCCGGATGCTCAGCAATCGTCGGCCCGGCAAATGACAGCAGAGACAACGCGACGATGACCTGAACATGGACAAGTTTGCGACGATTCATGGATTTCCTGTGTGGTTTAATCGTACTTTCGTCTCAGTTTTATAAGCAAAACGTAAAATACGATCGATGCCGCGGCCCAGATTATCTGCATAAGCCATGTGATATTATGTCCATTGCACTGAAACAGTACGGGATTCCACCCGTACTCCACAAAAGACCATCCATCGTTGAGGGTGCTGGAAATCTCGACAAGCAGCTCGGATACCTGCCCCCAGATCAGGAGTACGGCCAGTTCCGACCATCGGAACTCTTGAAAAAAGGGCTTACGACATATTCCGTATATCAGCCAAATGCCAATTACGAAAATCAGTCCATCCCACAAGGAATGAGAGATCATGAACACGAGATAATGGGCAATCAACGGACGGTTCCATACAACAAGGGGCACGGAAGTGGATTCGCCGCTCAGAACGAATATGGGGATTTCCCATGTCAACCCGACCAGGACCCCGATCCAGAAAAAATGCCATATGAATTTTTCGATGCGTCCGGTTTTGTACAAGAGATAGAAAAGAAAAGGCGAAGAAAAACCGACCAGCAAATCGAGGTAATAATAAGCATCTCTGAAAATATTGAGCATAGTAACTCCCGAGCGAAAAAAAGAGGTCGCCGTCAATCCACTGGACAGGCAGAAAGTACCAGAATTTGGAGATCAAATCAAAATGAAGGACAAACGGTATTTATGTCGAATTTTATAATTTATTGTTTGTTTTTTCGACGTATTTTTGTTGACATTGTATTAATTTTGCCCTATATTACCTTTAACGATCCTGGTCTCAGGGTGAGATGATGCGGTCGGATTTGTCATTTCAACAGTCCCCTTTGTCATTTCGACCGCAGGGAGAAATCTTTTCTTTTCAAGATGTACCGCCGGAGGTCCCATGGAGTCATTTATTCGTCGGGCTCTCAGCCTTCCCGAGAACAAGAGCTTCTTTCTCTTCGGTCCACGTCAGACAGGCAAGTCTACTCTGATCAAGGAGCTCTTCGCACCGGAGACTTCGTTATTCTATGATCTCCTGAACTCCGAAACCTACAGGCGACTGGCGGCCCGTCCGGAGCTCCTCAGAGCTGAAGTGGAGGCAGCCACATCGAGAAAGCAAGTTACCCATGTGATCATCGATGAAGTTCAAAAGATCCCTCAGCTCCTCGATGAAGTACACTATCTGATCGAGTCCGGTGTTTCGTGCCAGTTCGTCCTGAGCGGCTCAAGCGCCCGAAAGCTGAAGAGAACACAGGCAAACATGCTCGCGGGAAGGGCATGGACATTTCACCTCCACCCGTTCAGTTTTCACGAGATCACAGACCGCTTTGTCCTGGACCGGGCCTTGCGATTCGGAATGCTTCCAAGCATAACTCTTGCAGACGATGACCATGAGAGAAGCGAGATCTTGCGTTCCTATGTCGATACGTACGTCAAAGAGGAGGTCGAACTGGAGGCTCAACTGAGAAACGTAGGGGGATTCTTGCGATTCCTCCCCATCGTGGCTTCAGAAAACGGTGAGACCCTCAACTATTCGAATATTGCACGGGAAACCGCTGTAGCCGGCACGACGGTAAAGGCCTACTTTCAAATCCTCGAAGATACTCTCCTCGGTTTCTACCTGTTGCCCTATGGAAAATCGATCCGAAAGAAGATGGTCAGGCACCCGAAGTTCTACTTCTTCGACACCGGTGTCGTCAGGGCTCTCACGCGAAAGCTCTCCGTCCCATTGATCGAAGGCAGCAGCGAATATGGCAGGGTTTTCGAGCATTTCCTGCTGTGTGAGATCATGAAAATCAATGAAACCCACCGTCTCGATCTGGGATTATCCTTCTACCGAACGGAAAGGGGCGCCGAGGTCGACTGCATCATCGAGTTTCCTGCGGGAAGGACGATCGCCCTGGAAATCAAATCGACCTCGTCTCCAACGTCGGCTCACTGCCGGGGCCTGCGATCTTTCAAGCAGAGCGTGCCGGACGCCGAACTAATACTGGCGTGCCGAGCGCCTCGGGCCTTACAGATCGGCCACGTCACGGCCCTGCCCTGGAACGAAATGCTCGATCACATCATGTTGCATCCAGGCGGGTAAAAGGTTACAAAACAAGGGCTATCCGGACTTTTTCTAGCAGAAACGTTTGGTTCGGCCATCACGAACAGGGAGAGAGTTTCGATGTCTATTTCCGAAGCCCGATCAATCGACATCGAGAAGCTGGAAACGGACCTCTGGGGGGCGGCCGATCAGCTTCGCGCCAACTCCAAGCTCACTTCCTCCGACTACTTCATGCCCGTTCTCGGGGTCATCTTCCTGCGTCATGCGGCCAACCGCTTTGCCCTGGTGACCGGGGAGATCGAGGCCGACCAAGCAGCGGGCAGGATGCCCAAGCGGGCCATTGTCAAGGCCGACTTCATCGCCAGGCGCGCCCTGTGGTTGCCCAAGGAGGCCCGTTACGACTCCATCATGGAAAAAGCCTCCGGCGGTGATCTTCCCAGGCTGATCACCGAGGCCATGAACGCCATCGAGGCCGATTTCGAGCCCCTCCAGGGCATCCTGCCCAAGGACTACGGCATCTTTGAACCCATGGTCCTGGAAGATCTCATGCGCCTGTTCAACAGCGAACGGATCAAGCAGGCCACCGGGGACGTGTTCGGGCGCATCTATGAATACTTCCTGGCCAAGTTCTCGGTCCAGAAGGCCCATGACAACGGCGAGTTCTTCACACCTTCCTCTTTGGTCCAGACCATCGTCAATGTGATCGAGCCCGATCACGGAACGGTCTTCGACCCGGCCTGCGGCTCGGGCGGGATGTTTGTCCAGTCCAGTCACTTCATCGAGCGCTCCGGTCACGACACCGCAAAGAAGGTGGTCTTTCGCGGCCAGGAGAAAAACCGGGACACGATCCGCCTGGCCAAGATGAACCTGGCGGTCCACGGGCTCACAGGCGA
>CAZFWM010000004.1:2890-15877 GCA_964522545.1 uncultured Thermodesulfobacteriota bacterium | reverse complement strand
AACGTCTACCGGAAGGTCACCCGCAAGATCAACGACTTCTCCTCCGAGCAACTCTCCAACCTGGCCGCCATTGTCTGGCTTTATCGTGGCCAGAGTAAACGCTTCCTGGATCTGGTCCAAAAATACCTGGCTGCGATCGTCACAGAGAGTGAATCCATTTCGGTAAAGCTCTCGGCGTTCGAGGCCGCGCTCGATGAGATACGTGATCCTTTGACGACATTCCGGAAATCGCTTCGGAAATTTCAGGGTGTGAACCCCGAAAAAAAGCAGTCCTTCCTGGACGCTGCCGCCGAGTTGTTCGAAGCCGAGAAACTCTACAAGGCCGATCGCACGGACCTGCTTTCCGGAATCTCGGACTTTCGGAAAACACTCAACACCAAGATTCCTAAAAATACAAAGCCCCAGCATGCCGCACGCAAGAGGTTCAGTCCCGTTGCCGTGGGCATCCAAGGGCTCATTAAACAGGTGGACCTTCTATTCAAGCTCGTCTCCCGGTGCTCCGGCCTGGCGGGAGAGCTGGCAAATGGGAAAAGCAAGGACGACGCCAAGGCCCTCGCCTGGGATCGCAGGGCCATGAGCAAGCTGGCAAAGCAGCTCGACGGGGATCGAAAGAGGGCTGTTGAAAAGCTGCGACGCACAGTTTACTTCCACCGACAGGTTGTCTGGCTGCTCGATCGCTTCCCCGATGCCGAACTCGAGGACGTGGCAGGACTGGTGAAGGTGGTCGGACGCGAGGAGATCGAGGCCGCAGATTGGAGCCTAACCCCGGGCCGCTACGTGGGTGTCGCCCCACCCGAGGAGGACGAGGACTTCGACTTCGAGCAGACCATCCGTGATATTCATGCCGAGCTTGCCGAGCTCAATCTCGAGGCTGCCGAGTTGGCAGAAAAGATTCAGGAGAATTTTGAGGAGTTGGGGGTATGACGTGGACAGATTGCCGTCTTGGTGATGTTATCACACTGAAACGAGGACACGACTTGCCCAAATCACGGAGACAAGAAGGTGATGTGCCCGTTGTATCATCATCTGGGATAACTGGCTCTCATAACGAAGCTAAAGTGCTTTCTCCTGGAGTAGTAACAGGACGATACGGCACTCTGGGACAAGTTTTCTATATTGATCAAGATTATTGGCCTCTTAATACCGCACTATATGTTACAGACTTTAAAGGAAACCATCCGCACTTTGTTGCATATTTTTTAAAAACTATATTGTGTAATTATCAGAGCGACAAGGCTGCAGTACCAGGAGTCAATAGGAATGTTCTTCACGATATTTCCGTTAGTGTTCCCGATAGGGATTGCCAATTTCGTATTGCCTCAATCCTCTCCACCTACGACGACCTAATCGAAAACAACCGCCGCCGGATGGCCCTCCTGGAGGATGCGGCGCGCCAGATCTACAAGGAGTGGTTCGTGCGGCTCCGATTTCCGGGGAGGGAACACTCTCGAATCAAGGATGGGGTGCCGGAGGGGTGGGAGAAAAAAACTCTTGGTGAGCACGCCCCTTTGAACTATGGAAAAGCGCTAAAATCTGATGACAGGATTCAGGGTGAATACCCTGTGTTTGGCTCGAGCGGGATTGTTGGCACACACGAAAAACCTTTAGTTTCTGGGCCGGGAATAATTGTCGGCCGCAAGGGTAATGTGGGAAGTGTTTATTGGTCGAGCAAAAGCTACTGCCCTATAGACACGGTCTATTTTGTAGCTTCTCATGATAGCAACTTGTACCTATACTACGCTCTCAATCAGATGCACTTCATTAGCACAGATGTCGCAGTCCCCGGCTTGAATCGGGATTTTGCGCATAGCCGAAATTTACTGATCCCAAAGACTTCAATCGTCCATGCATTTCTGGAAATTATCTCGCCCATGCACGATCAGATGGACAAATTAAACGAAATAAATCAGAAGCTTCGTTCAGGACGTAACCTCCTTCTCCCGAAACTCATGAACGGGCAAATTGCCGTATGAATTACACTATGGTAATGTGTTGACCATGTTATATGACGAACTTATATAAAGGCCCAATCCCGTCATGCCGGACTTGATCCGGCATCCAGAAATAACTGAATTGACTGGATTCCGGCTTTCTCCGGAATGACGTTTTCAAGAAATTTTCGACTTTTTACGAATCTATCTGATATGAACGACAAAAACTTCTTATTTCCTTGCTGGATATCCTGGGTGAGCCGGTGAGCGCTACGGACTTCCAAAAGCTTCTGCTTCTCTATCCCTATACCTTGCCTTTCGCAGCGAGATCCTCGACCAAGTGGAAATCGACCTGAAGACGCAAGAGCGCATACAGACTGCGCGGGACGTGCCGACGAACCCCGGGCTGCTGACCATTGGCTACGAGGGAAAGAGCCTGGAATGTTACCTGAACCAGCTCATCCGGGCCGGGGTGACCCTGCTTTGCGACGTTCGGCGAAATCCCTTTAGCCGTAAGTACGGCTTTTCCAAGGGCACCCTGGGCAACGCCTGCCTGGGCATCGGCATCCGCTACGAGCACCTGCCGGAGCTGGGCATCGCCGCCAACCGACGACGAGGACTTTCTAGCCAGGCGGACTACGACGAGCTCTTCGCCGACTACGAGCAGAATCATCTTCCCCGGCAAAAGCAAGCTTTGGAGACCATACAACGATGGGTGGCGAACGACGATCATCGGGTGGCGCTGACCTGCTTCGAGCTTGATCCCGGCCGGTGCCATCGCCACTGCGTGGCAAAGGCGATCCAGGAGAGATTCGGACAAGCTTTAGAGGCACAGCACCTGTAGCGCAGCGTGAGCTATTCTGAACGATGATAACCGACATCAACAGCGAGGATCGACTGGTCCAGAAGACGTTCGCGGACTACCTCCGCGACAAGCTGGGCTGGGAGAGCGCTTATGCCTGGAACGAGGAGACCTTCGGGCCGAACGGGACGCTCGGCCGGACCGGCGAGAGGGAAGCCGTCCTTGTCAGGGATCTCCGAGCTGCGATTGCCAGGCTGAATCCCGACCTGACGGAAAAAGCCCGACAGGACGCCCTGGATAAACTCATCCACGTTGACCATTCTCGATCCCAGCTTCAGCACAACCGGGAGCTCTACCGTTTCATCCGCGACGGGGTTCCGGTGAGCTGGCACGACGCAAATGGCCGGAAACAATACGGCAAGGCAAAGGTGATCGACTATACGGACCCGGCCAACAACCGCTACCTCGCCGTACGGGAGCTGAAGCTCCAGGGCCTGCTCGTGCCCCATTACAACCGCCGTGCTGACCTGATCTGCTTCGTCAACGGGCTGCCCCTGGTCTTCATCGAGCTCAAGGCGGTTTACAAGAACATCCGGCTCGGCTTCGACAACAACCTGACCGACTACATGAACCAGTCCATTGCCCACGCATTCCACCACAATGCCTTCCTGGTGGTAAGCAACGGAGACCGGGCACGATACGGCTCGATCACCGGCAAGTGGGAGCATTTCCACGAGTGGAAGCGCAATGCTGAGAAGGAAAAGGGGAGCGTCGAGGCCCAGATGCTTCTCGACGGGATGCTCGCCAAGAACCGTCTTCTCGATCTAGTGCGCAACTTCATCCTCTTCGACGACAGCAAACCCGGAGGGACCCGCAAGATCATCGCCCGTAATCATCAGGTCCTGGGGGTAAACAACACGGTGGCGGCGGTCCAGCGCCAGGAAAAACTGAAACACCAGTTCCCACCCGGTGCAAGGGTCATCCCCTATCATGCCAAGGCCCGGAAGGAGCTTCGTGCCGAAGATTCGAGCCTGCCCATGGCGGCCGAGTCGCCCGTGACGGACGAGTTGCCTCTGGTCGAGCGGGCTCACCCGGACCTGGGCCGAATCGGGGTCTTCTGGCACACACAGGGGAGCGGGAAGTCCTACTCTATGGTCTTTTTCACCGAGAAGGTCCGGCGAATAGTACCGGGCAACTTCACCTTCGTGGTGATGACCGACCGAGAGGATCTCGACAACCAGATCTTCCGGACCTTCGTCGGATGCGGCGCAGCCGATGAAAAGACGCCTCGCGCCGGGTCGGGGAAAAAACTGGAAAAGCTCCTCGGCGAGAACCCCCGCTTCGTCTTCACCCTGATCCAGAAATTCCGCCGAGAGAAACCGCCGAAGCGTCCGTACAGCGATCGGGACGACATCATCGTCATCTCCGACGAGGCGCACCGCACCCAGGCGGGCAAGCTGGCTCGCAATATGCGGCTCGCCCTGCCGAACGCGGCGTTCATCGGATTCACCGGCACGCCGCTGTTCAAGGACGACCACCTGACCCAGAGGATCTTCGGCACCTATGTCTCACGGTACGATTTCAATCGCTCTGTGGAAGATCAGTCCACGGTGAAGCTCATCTACGAAAATCGTGGCGAAAAGCTCGGGATCGCCCGGCTCGACCTGAACGACCGCATCGCCGGTAAGATCGAGGAGGCGGACCTCGACCCGGACCAGATCGCACAGCTCGAAAAGCTCCTGGGAAAAGACTACGAGGTCATCACTGCCGACGACCGCCTGGTGAAGCTGGCCTGTGACTTCATGGACCAAACCGTCAAACGCTGGGCCTCCGGCAAGGCGATGCTGGTATGCATCGACAAGATCACCTGCGGCCGGATGTTTTACTTGATCAAGCCCTTGTGGCGGGCAAGGCTCGACTCCCTGAAAGCGGAACTCTCTCAAAAGGAATCTATGCTGTCGGCGGTCACCAAAGAGCTGGAGAAGCTCAGGCTGGAAAAGGCCGTCGACAAACTCCGAAAGCAGATCGACTGGATGGAGAGCACCATCATTGAGTTCATCATCAGCGAGGCCCAGAACGAGGTGAAGCACTTCGAGAAGTGGGGCATCGACATCAGACCCCACCGGCTCAGGATGAAGAAGGGATTCGAGATCGAAGGCGGCAGGACCTTGCCCATGGATGACGCCTTCAAGGACCCGGACCACCCCTTCCGGATAGCCATCGTCTGCGCCATGTGGCTCACCGGGTTCGACGTAGAGTGTCTCTCAACCCTCTACATCGACAAACCCATGAAGGCTCACACGCTCATGCAGGCCATCGCACGGGCCAACCGTATTTACCCCGGCAAGGATTGTGGAGTGATCGTGGACTACAACGGGATGCTCAAGAGCCTGCGTGAAGCCCTGGCCCAGTATGCCCTTGGGGATGACGACGACGGAACCGGCGGTCGGCCCGAGGTGGTGATCCCCCTCGAGGAGCGGGTGGCCGCCCTTGTCCAGGCCATCGAGGCTGCCGAGAATCATCTCCGAGGGCTTGGCTTTGATCCTGCACGGTTGATGGGGGCGGAGGGCTTCGAACGGATCGCCGCCTTGCGCGACGCGGTGGAGGCGCTTTACACATCCGATGAGGCCAAGCGCCGGTTCGAGATCATGGCGCGGGAAGTCTTCGCCCGGTTCAGGGCCCTCATCACCGAGCCCGCCGTGTACCAATATGCCGAGCGACATGACAACCTGGAGACCATCTATAAGAAGCTCTCCGAGCGGCGGGATCTGGCCGACATAACCGAGGTCTTGAAGGAGCTGCACCGGATCGTCAATGAAGCCATCCGCACCCAGGGGCCGGGAGATGACCATGCCGACGGGCTCAAGGTGGATCTGAGCAAGATCGACTTTGAGAAGCTCAGGGAAGAGTTCGCCGGGAAAGTGAAGAGGAAGAATACGGTCATTCAGGACATCCGCGAGGTGGTGGAGAAGAAGCTCCAGCAGATGCTCGCCACGAACCCGACCCGGATGGACTACTACAAAAAGTACCAGGAGATAATCGCCGAGTACAACCGGGAGAAGGACCGGGCAACAATTGAGGAGACCTTCAGAAAGCTGATGGATCTGGCGGACAACCTCGACGAGGAGCAGCAGCGTACCGTAAAAGAAGGGCTGAACGAGGACGAGCTGGCGCTCTTCGATCTGCTCTACAAGGAAGATATCAGCAAGGCGGCCCGAGAGAGGCTCAAACAGGCCAGCCGATCCCTCCTGTCATCCCTCATCGAACACCTGACGCCCATGCAGCACTGGTTCCAGAACGCTCAGACCCAGGCCGATGTGGAGGTCTTCATCCTCGACCGCCTCACCGAGTCGCTGCCCGATCCTCCATTCGCGGCATCCGAGACCCAGGAACTGGCCCACCGAGTATACGAGTACGTATGGCAGCGATACTCCAGCGACTACCCATTGGCGGCATAGTATCAATTCGTTTTCCATATGACGACTTCGAGTATCGGCCGAATTCCTTTCTTTTCACTTCGGCTCGTACCAAGTTCCGCGACTGCGACCGCGCTGTACCAGGTGACCGGTTTGGACGAGCCGGCGAAGATGCACTTTGAGGGTGTTTCGGTTCGCCCCGGTGATTTTTTTGGCGGATGTTATAGTCAGCCGGCGGTGGTCTCGTGCTATTTGCAATAGCTTCTCTGATAACGGAGCCAGCTCGCCCATTAGCCGCTCTCGCTCCAGCTTCTTCTCCAGACCTTGCTTCTGGCCGATCAGACAGTGGAGGAAAAAGGATATCCATTCGCCGAGCCGGCCTTCGCCTTTATCCAGGGTGGACTGGGCTCGACGAAGCGCCAGGTAGTATGCGTCCTTGTTGTCCTCGATCACTCGCTCGAGTGAGCTGTACGGCACATAGGCGTATCCGCCGCGAAGTAGCAGCAAGGTGGTCAGGATGCGGGACAGCCGTCCGTTGCCGTCCTGGAATGGATGGATGGCCAAGATCGGCTCATCAAGTAGTTTCGGGTAATTATGGGTATCTTCTTGGGTGAACAAAATGACATACTACTCGCAATGACGAACTTTTCAGAATTCAATTTTCTTGGATTTTTGTCCAAAAATTTAACTTTCTTTAAATTTTCACCTTACCTTTATTGACTGCCCCACTAAGAGCATTCTTCTTTAATTTCAACCGGTTAACCTCAAACTTCGCTATTGGCACGCATCTTGTTAATAACAATTACCCCGATCGATCATCTCTCGGCAAAAGTTGGTACGATAATTTGGTACGATAATCAGGAAAAGTAGGCAATAAGGAGAGGATCTATGAAAATAATTAGAAATACCTATATTGATAGCTGGATTGGGGGTGTTCTGGTCACCGCCTTGCTCATGACTCTCCTGCCGGTCGTTTCAGGCTGTCCCCCGCCCCCGGATGTCGACGAGGACGGATATACCGAAGACGTGGACTGCGACGATCTGGATCCCCTCACCCATCCGGGCGCAGAGGAGCTGGCCAACCTCAAGGACAACAATTGCAATGGCTTCGGCGATGAACCGCCCTGCGGCTTTTCGAGGGTGGACCAATCAACGCAGGGCTTCGCCGGGGCGGTGGCGTGGTACGAGGATTACCTCTACCTCGCTGCCGGATCCATCGTACAGGTCTACGACACGGAGCCCGGCCCGAGGCCCGAGTTGGTCTACGAGGTCGAGTATCGCGACTGGGTTCGCCAGCTGGTCGTGGCGGGGGACCACCTCTTCGTGGCCGCCCGGGGGGACGGGGTCGCCGCCCTGGACCTCACAGATCCCGCCCACCCCGGGCGGGCCGGCCATGTCCGGGGCCTCTTCGACGTGGCCGAGGAGTACACCGACGTGGAGGCCCTGTTCCACGGGGTCGACGCGCGATGGGATGAGGAAGAGGGGAGATACCTCGTGGCGGTGGCCAATGGAAACGCGGCCCCGAAAAGCTGGGGCGGCGTGGACGCCGTCGTCTTCGAATACGACCCGGCCACGGACGCCTTCACCCTGGTTGCGGCCTTTGGCACGGAATCGAGGTCCAACCCGGGCACACAGGTCCCTCTCACCGTGGGGATCACGGAGACCTCCCCCCCGGACCGGGGCCTCTATATAGGATACGGCTGGCCCACCATCACCCTCATCCCGCCCTTCTTCGACGGGTACGGAGAGATCGCCTACGTTCCGATCGACACACCCGGTCCCTCTTTGAACCTCAGCGGCATCGGCGCGGTCATGGACATCAAGACGAGGGGCGACAAGGCCTTCGCGGCCCTCTCCAAGTCGATCTTCCTCGGGGAATGCAGCATCTTCAGCCGCATCCGTATCGCCGGCGAAGGCCCGGGCAGGCATCTGGCCCAGGACGTGATCATGACCGTGGAGTTCCCGGGCGGCACCGGCGGCTACGTAGACATCCACGGTGATTTCATGGCCTTCGGAACCTGGATCGTCGGTCGCTCCAAGGAGGGATACAACCTCTGGACCTTCACCGATCTCGACAGAATGGACGAGGACCCTTTCCAGCTGCCGACTCCCGCGGGGGAGGCGGGCACCCTGGACTGGATCTTCCAGCTCGCCTGCCGCGATTCCGGCCCCGACTCCCGCTGGGTCTACGTGGCCGACGAGTGGGGCGGCCTGGAGATGTGGAAGAGCGACGAGGCCGGGCTGACCCTCGACTTCGACGATCACAGGATCGCCACCGGCATGTTTTCGATCGGGATGTGGAACGACGACACCACGGTCTACTCGGTCAAGGAGGGCTCGGGCCTGTGGGTCTTCGACACCTTCGCCCCGGACGACGAGCAGGTGGCGGTGGAGCTGATCGACCGGAGCGATCCGGGCTGCGATGAGCTATGCGAGCACTACTGCCCGCCCCCCGACGAGGACGAGAAATGCTGCTGCCCGCCCGAAGAAGGGGCGTGGCCCTTTCCCCCGGCCGTCTTCGTCTCATCCGGCGCATCCAGCCAGGGGCGGGTGGCCCTGCTCGCCCAGGACAGGAACACGGCGGTTCCGGGCGGAACCTACTTCATGCTCTTCGAAGAGGACGAGCTCGACGACGGATACGAGTACACCTGCATCTTCTCCGAGCCGATATCTCCCGGGTGCTGGAGCGGGAACCGGGTGATGGTCGAAGGAGAGATCCTCTTCGTCACGCTCAAAGACGTCGGCTTCGATCCGACGAACGAGGTGAGCCTCTATCACCACTGCTCCGCTCCGGAGGGAGAGTACGACGAAGTCACCTTCCTGGGGGCGGTCTCCCTGCCGGTGCCGGTCCCGGCCGACGGGCTCTGGACGATCACCGACATCGCCGCCCACGGCGATTACCTCTTCGTGAGCGAGGTGCATATCATACCCTTGTCGGTCCCCGACAGCGGCCTGATCCACGTTTTCCGATGGAGGGAAGGGGCCCTCGCCACATGTGCGGATCCGACTCCGCCCTCACTGCTGGATCCCCCGGAGCACATCGGATCCTTCTGCATGACCCTCACGGAGGGCTTCATTCCGAACAGGCTCGTGGTGGACGCGGCCCGCGACCGCCTCATCGTGGGGTGCAGATCGTATTATCTGTGGCCCATACGACCGGGCGCTCTTCTCTTCTACGATGACATCACGGGCTGCCTCGAGGACCCCGGAACCTGCTTCGATCCGGAGAGCGCCGGCTTCATCGAGGCGGGCAGGACGGACCACACTCCGGCCGACTCCATCCGCGTCACCGCCACCCATGCGAACATCTTCGACGTCCTGATCAACGGCGACGACATGTACGTGGCGGACTTCGACAACGGGCTGTACAAGTACCTGCTCACGGAGGGCGTGGAGAAGGCCCAGGTCGTCGGGTTCTACCCGGCACACCGCGGGAGCGCCTCAGAGCCATTCACCCCGCACAGGGTCCTGAGCCCCGAGGATGTGGTGCCCCTCCATCATCCGATCGCCCTCGGACGGGTCCCCTCCACCGGAAACATCGTGGTGCAGGAGAACATGTCGAGCCGCGTTTCGATCCTGTCGGAGGAATGGGGCGGGAAGATTTCTCCCTGGCGGTCGAAATGACAGGCAGTACGATGGTCGAAATAAGAGCCGATCAACCCGACAAAAAAGGAGGCCTTTGATGACCCTGATGAAAAGGAACGTATCTGTGATCGGAATCGCATTTTTCGCTACGGCCTGTCTGCTCGCGCTCTCGCAGCCGGCCGCGGCGGTCAGTGATTTCTACAGCTTCGTCTGGTACTCCGGGGGGCTCTACGACAACCTGGACGTTCTGAATTCCCTGGGCGCCGGAGCGATCCTCTCCGAGGGTCCGGGCGTGCCGAGCCGGTCTATCCACTGGGGAAACGCAACCCGCGAGCATCTGTGGTACGGGGCCTCCGACATCACCATTCGGAACTACGGAGACGTGGCCTGGATCAAAGAGGCCAAGGCGGCGGGCCTAGAGGTGCTTCTCTCCATAAACACCGGCCAGAATATCCTGACGGATCTGTTGTACACCCCCTGGGTCGAGTGCGGCGCCCCGCTCTGTGGGGGGATCGGGGCCGGCGCCCTCGCCGATTGCCCCCCGAAGGCCGAGCACTGGCAGGACTGGTACGACTTCGTCTTCGATGTGGTGAAGCACTTCGACGGAAGCACCGTGGAGAGGCCCGAGGTCCGGTACTTCATGAGCCGGATCGAGGCGGCCTCGCCGTACTGGTCCGGGACAAAGGAGGAGCTCCTCGGGCACGTCGATCCGGCCCGCCTGGAGGACCTCGTCCTGATCGAGCGCACCCTGCCCGACGGATCGCTCCAGGATGAGTGGATGGACAGAGCGGTGGTCCCCGTGGCCCACCGGGCCCTGCAGGACGCCAACCCGCACCGCCGGGAGCCCAACGCGGCGTTCGTCCTCGGAGTGCCGGGCGTCTTCTATCAGCTGGTGGAGCTCTACGAGAAGTTGGTGGAGTACGGGCCGGATGTGTACACACCGGAGGAGAAGAGAGAGATCGTCGAGATCGCCCGGGCCGCCAACTTCTACGCCCACCAGAGCCCGGCCTGCATCCCGGCCCACACGGACTATAGTGTTGATGGCTGTTTCGAATCGATCGATTCCTTCTTCGCGGGCCACAGCTACATCGAATGCCATCTCGAAGTGAGCGACCACGCCCTCGTCCTTTCGGATCATTACAACCACATAGGCGTGCGCTGCGGCGAGGGGCAGCCGCTACACGAACCCACGGGGCCGGTGGGGTACACGAGGGCCATGCACTACATCGGCGGCAGGCTGCCTGACGGGAAGAGCGTGTGGGATTTCGGCGGGGGCGGGGTGCCTTCGGGGGTGGCCCAGGCGGATGAGGAGAGCTACCTGGCCAGGGATATGTTCAAGCGGCTCGCCGGCGCCTTTCGCACGGAGGTGATGCACTTCGGCCCCACCTGGCTCTACGCTCCCGGGGTCCCCTTTGTGGACGAGAGGATCTGTCTTTACGCAAAAAACGGGGGCGCTCCCTGGGACATCCGCCAAGAGGAGGCGGACACATTCTCCCTGATGGCCCGGATCGTCCCCTCCCGGGAGACCCTCCAGGAGAGTGCCTCCTCCTACGCGCATTCCTCCGGGGCCTGGGAGGAATGGGCCCCCGGCGATCCCCTCTGGTGGAGGGAAGGGGAGGCCGTCCAATACAAGGATGCCGTCCTGTTCAAATTCCATCTGCGCCGCACCGACCTGGCCGACGAGCCCGAGGGCTGGGCCGCGGCCGGGTGGTGTCTCGACAGGACGCCCTGGGACCCGGTGAACTTCGAGGGGAGCTGCTCCACCGCGGATGTGGCCGACATCCTGGAGATCTCCGCGTTCACGAGCGTGGCGGCCTACACCTATGACGGCCGGATCGCCGGGCTCGCGGGCACGGGCGCCCCCTCCGCTCTCTCCGTGACCTTCGGAGAAGATCCCTTCCTGATCACATGGGGCGACGACGCCGACGGCGACGGGGTAACCGACATAAGCGACAACTGCCCGGCCCTGGAGAACCCGGACCAGGCCGAGAGCGGGACCGAGGGGATCCGGTCCCACGGCGACGACCCGGTCTGGATCACGGCTCCCGATGGAGTCGGCGACGCCTGCGACAACTGTCCCCACGTCTCCAATCCGGACCAGATCGACTCGGACGGAGACGGGCGGGGCGAGGCCTGCGACAACTGTCCCTGCACGACAAACCCGGACCAGACGGACACCGACGGCGACGAGGTAGGGGACGCCTGCGACAACTGTCCTGGCGTGCCCAACCCGGACCAGACCGAGTGCGAGAGCGAGATCGACCCGGACGGCCTCGGCGACGCCTGCGACCCGGACGACGACAACGACGGGACGCCGGACGAGGAGGAGAGCCCCTCCCACTGCATGTGCGACCCGAGCGACACCTGCTGCCGGATCGGAACGCTGTGGAGCCGGGGCGACCCATGGGGGACGCCGGCCGGGCTGGCCTTCATCCTGCTGCTGCCGGTTCTCGCGGCCGGGCTGGTCCAGAGAGTCAGAAATGCGTAGGGGCGCGATTCATCGCGCCCGGGATTCGATAAATCGAACCCCTACGAGGCAAAGTACCGCCGTCGTCCCGGCGGTACAGGCGTAGGGGCGACCGGCGGTCGCCCTACGAGGAGGAAACGAGATGAAAGCGACAGGCCTGATCAAGCTCGGTGCCGTGTGGGCGGTGGGGCTGTGCTTCCTCCTGGCAACTCTCTCCCTCGCTCCCGACCTCCCGGCCGCGGAGCACGGCGTCATCCGGGTGGCCCCGAGCGGCCGGTACTTCCAGTTCGAGGACGGGACCCCCTTCTTCCCGATCGGCCTCCACGCCCAGGGAATCACGGGGCAGGACCAGGTCGTCAGCCGGCTCACCTGGGATGGGTATTTCAAGCTGTTGAGCGACCACAAGGTGAATATGCTGCGCCTCATGCTGGATGTTCCCGACTTCTGGGTGGAGCGGCACGACTGGAAGGACCCCGTGCCCGACTGCGGAGATTACTACGACGGCGGGTGCGATCCCGAATGCTCTCCCGAGTACAATCCGGTCGTGGAGGAGATCCTGCATAGCCTCTTTCACTACGGGGAGAAATACGGCGTCTATCTCCAAATCTGCCCCTGGTCCACCCTCTCCATCGCGTCCGACGGACTGCCCCTCATCGGGCCGAGAACCCACCCCTACTGGACGGTTCAGGGAGGCCCCGTCCATCCGGACACAGAAGCAATGGACGGTTTCTACACCAACGGCGAGGCCCTCTGCCTGGAACAGCGCCGATTCGACTGGCTCGTGGA
>CAZFWM010000004.1:0-2790 GCA_964522545.1 uncultured Thermodesulfobacteriota bacterium | reverse complement strand
CACAGGGCCCTCCGGGAGGAGGTCATGCCGAGCACCGGCCCGCCCGGGCACCCTGTGCGCCCGGTCATGAACAACGAGGAAGGGGGCTACATCTGGGATATCGCCGGGGCCGAGTTCGCGTGCGCCTTCTTCCGCCCCTTCGGGATCGATATGTGCGCGCTGTTCAAGGGTAGCGAGACCGGCGTGATCTGGCCGGAGGAGAAGCTGGCCGACCATTTCCGCATGGCCAAATGGGCCCATGTAGCGGGCGGCAGCGCCGGCACGGCCGTGCAGTGGCCGGCCCATCCCACCTACGGCCTGGAGGATGGCGCCGAGGCGAGAGGTTTTCTGGGGTACAGCTACGCGGACTACGAGAGCCTCGCGGTGCTGGCGAACCTGACCGGCACCATCGACTGGGCGACCTTTGCGCCGCAGCCGGCCGACGATCGGATCAGCGCCCCCGGGCTCTACACCATGGCCACCGCGAGCGAGGACGGGAGCATCGTGCTGGCCTGGTTGCTCCATCACATCGAAGATCCGCTCCCGGACCCGGTGCCGGTGAGCTTCTCGGGCCTGAAGGACGAGGATCACCAGGTCCTCTGGTACAACGACCGGACCGGGGCGATGGAGCGGAGCGATGATGTCTCGGGCCCGGCGACGACACTCCACGTGCCGAGCTCGTGGTTTGGCGACCCGGACCCGGACCTGGGAGGGCAGCACATGGCGGTCCTGGTGCGGCCCTGGCGGGAAGGCTTCGAGGACGTGAATCCTGATTCGGACTCGGACGGCCTGATCGACCTCCTCGACAACTGCCCCCTCGTCGGCAATGTCGACCAGGCGGACGGAGACGGAGACAGCGCCGGGGACGCCTGCGACAACTGCCCCGAGATCGGAAACCGCATTCAGGCCGATTATGATGGAGACGGAATAGGGGACGCCTGTGACGCATGCGCCTTCGGGGACGACGGACTGGGCGAGTTCTACGTCGACTTTTACGGCGGGTTGAACTCCAGGAGCGGCCGATCCGAGGCGGAGGCGTGGCGGACGATCGCTTGGGCCCGGGCCAACGTGTGCGAGGGGGCCGTGATCCACGTGCTCACCTGCGGCAACGGGGAGCTGGACGGCGACGAGGTCTGCGATCCCCCGGGCTCGACCTGCTCGGCCTCCTGCGCCCAGGGCCTGTGTAGCGAAAACTGTACGGAATGCACGGTCAGCACCTGCTCGCAGGTGCCGGGGGCCGGGCAATCGGCGTACGCACAGTGGGACAGGACGACTTCGAACCGCTATCTGGACATCATCGCTTTCATCATCCCCATCATTTTGATCCTGGGGGGATGTGTGGCCCTCAAGATGATTCAGCGGCTCGCGTAAAAAGTCGAGCCTGTATCGCCGCCGTCCCGGCGGCAAAAAAAGCCGGCCAGAGGCCGGCGGCACAAAGGCCCATATGCTGTTTTTGCCTGTTGTGCCTCCTGTGTGTTACTATCACGCTGGCATTTTTTATCGTATCCGGCATTATTCAACACGCAAAGAGGAGGATCGAATGAAGACGTACTTTTCATTGACCACGACGGCCATCTCAATTGCTCTCATCGCTCTCCTGGCCTTCTGCGGCGGCTGCGGCGACTCCGACGGGGCCGACGGCGAGCAGGAGCTGGAGCTCCTGAATCAATTCCAGCCCTTCCTGGTGCAGATGCTGGCCAGGGACTATGGTGAGCTTCCCTATCCCCAGGAGAGCGATCGGATCGGACGGCTGTCTCTGCACGCCGGCGATGAGAACTATGACTACACAGTGAGGGTGGACACGACCATCCCGGTCATGTATGGCGACGTTCACCTGGCTGAATTCGGGGACATGCACCTCTATCAATTGGTCTATGCCTTCTTCTACCCGGAGCGCCCGATCGAGATCACCCCCTTCGAGGACCTCCCCGAATTCTTTGCCCGCTACATCTGGTCCGGCCTGATCGACGGAAAGGTCGTGCGTATCACCCTGGACGCGGACAAGGAAGTTCCGCTCCTCGTGGAGGTCGTGACCAACTGCGGGTGCGACTGGCAGCTCTATGTGAACGAGCGAGTGGACCACGAGGCCCGGGCCGAGTTCGCGGCCAGGTTCATGCCTTATCCCGGGCTCGTCAAGCCCCTGGCCCCCCACGACACGCAATATGTCTGGATCATGCCGGAGGACATCGCCGGAGAGGAGGCCCGGGTCGTGGTCGTGGCCGAGGACGGGTGGTGCGCATCCACCCACCACTCCCTCGGCGCGTTCACCAGCTACAGACAGTGGTTCTGGTCCGGCCCGCCGACGGCCGAGGGGATTCTCTACATACCCGAGGATTTCGAGGGGATCATTCCCTTACCGGCCGCCTATCCGTCCCCCCTTAGGGGCGAGCCCTACGAACTCCTCTCCTACGACATCCTCTACGAGCTCAAGGTCGATGGGTCGGGGGAGTCTGTGGGCATCTTCGATGAGCTTCTCTACGTCTGGAACTCCTATTCGCCCTACACAAAGTTCCTGCACGACCGGGGACTGGCCACAAAGTTCCCGGGAACGCCGAAAGACAAGGACCACCTCGAGGTCGTGCATGAGACCATCGATTTCTGGGACACCGATTTGTATGAACGATTCATCCATCTCCCTGAGTCGCTCTTCGGCTCGAGCGGGTAGAGGCCGACCTGTGTTTCGGCCCGATCCCCTCACCCTCGTTCCCAGGCTCTGCCTTCTCCTCGTTCCCAGGCTCTGCCTGGGAACGCTAGCGGGGGAGGCTCCGCCTCCCCGAGGGCAGAGCCCCGTAGGAATTTCATTCCGAGGCA
>CAZFWM010000003.1:0-70252 GCA_964522545.1 uncultured Thermodesulfobacteriota bacterium | reverse complement strand
TGAATGGGATAGATTTCGAAAGGTCAACTGCCGCGAAGCGGCCTTAGTTCAACGATTAATATGAAAATTTTCGATCAGAACATTATCCTCAACACACTGAATTTGCTATCAGTTATGTCGTCAATTTTTATTTAAGCCCAACAAAGCACTGGAGAGCGACAGGAACAAACCAAAGACGGCTTGTTCCTGCGCCTCAGTGCTATCGTTAGCAATCCAAACGAGCAGGTCGCTGAGGAAGCGATCGCTATGGCCAGAAGGCGCACACGAGAAAGGAGTCGCGCGATGAAAAAACGCATCGTAATCTGTGCCGACGGCACCTGGAGCCGCCCCGAAAAGGACCTGAGCAAGGACTTTCCCACCAACGTACTGCGCATGGCACGGGCCATCAGACCATTCGGCGCCGACGGCGTACCGCAACAGGTGTTCTACGATTGGGGTGTGGGATCATACTACGATCGGGTGGTCGGCGGGGCCACTGGTAAGGGCCTGAACAAGAACATCATGGATGACTACCGATACATCGTGCAGAACTACTCGCACGGAGACGAACTCTTCCTGTTTGGCTTCAGCCGCGGTGCCTACACGGTTCGCAGCCTGTGTGGCCTGATCAACAACTGCGGTATTCTTAAGCGGCCCGACGCGCGGCTCATCGAGGCGGCTTTCGCACATTACAAGAGGCCGGGCAAGGCTTACGCACCAAAGGGCGATAGATCCAAAGCCTTCCGCAAGGCGTTTGCCCATCGCAGCCGGCGGGTGACCTTCGTCGGGGTGTGGGACACGGTGGGCGCACTGGGTATTCCCTTCTCCTTCCTCGGCCTGCTGGACAAAAAGGACGAGTTTTACGACACCAAGATCGGCCCCAACATCGATTTTGCGCGCCACGCACTGGCCATCGACGAACTGCGCTCGGATTTCGAGCCCACCGTGTGGCAACCACGTCCGGGGCTCGACCTGAAACAGGTGTGGTTCACGGGAGTGCACAGCAGCATCGGCGGCGGCTACCCGCCGGACAAGAAGTCCGGTGGGCTGTTGTCAGACATCCCGCTGGGCTGGATGATTGCCGAGGCCGCGCAGGTCGGGCTGGCCATGGAGCCTCATCTGGCAGCCAGCCTGAACGGCCGCGCCGACGCCACGCTGCACAACTCGCGGCGCCACATTTACCGTTCCAAGCGCCCTTTGTACCGGCCAATCGACCACGGCAATGGGCCGGTGTTGGTCCACGCCACGGTGAAGCAGCGCTGGGACAGTGACGTCAAGTACCGGCCGCGAAATCTAGCTGCGTACCTTGAGGACCATGACTGGCCTACCTTGGTCTCCCCAAAGGGCGACGGTCACTAGGCCAGAGGGGCTACCAGGCGTTCCACCAGCCGGCTTCGCGACGCAAAAACTCTTTTTTCGTTAGGCAGGCTTTCAAGCTTACAAGTAGGCAGCCTGGGCTATATGAGAGAAGCAATGAAGATACTGTCAAAGCGTTTCAGCCTGATCCTCTATTGTGCACTGTTCAATCTTCTATTTGAGTATTCAGCGAGAGGGATTAGGGAGTTCACTGAAAGGCCATTGTTGGTGTTGGCCCTATTTGGGATTTACTTCTCCTACTTCGCGATGCTCGAAGATTTCATTGTGCGTTTCAGGTTGAAGAACAAAGAGCTTTTTCTGGTGGCATTCCTGTATGGTCTCTTCCCAATTGCTTTTCTGACTCGCAATCTTTTCAACCAGAGTATATACGGCGGAATAATGTTGGCTGGGGTGAACCTCGGAACGCTCGTTATTATCGGCATACTTGCGTGGGGAGTTGTGCAGGGAGTAATCACGCTCTATCTTGCCAACCGTCTTTCAGCTCGCGATTGGGGTCATGCTAGAATGGGAAAGGTTGGCTGGGGTTTGGCACTCACATACCAACTTGGGGTGATGATCATAGCTCACTACAATCCGAATGCTCCTCGGGGTACTTTGGTGGGGTATCTTGTTTTTGGGTTATTGGTAATCGTTTCTGCGTCTCTGCTAAGCAAAAGTCTGAAGACTCCTCGATCACCTACGCGTTCATTTGAACCTTCCAGAGTTATGGATTTTCTTGCCTTCGGTTCAGTGTTACTCTTTCTGATTCTGGGTACATTCTTGGCTTCCGGGCCAGTCGTAGTCACTTCTCAACCTCTCAATCTAGTTGCAGTAACCATAGAAAGCATATGGGTGATTTTTTGTGGGGTGGTATTCTTCTTGTATCGTTGGTGGAAGAGATCGGATGTGGTGATCTAGTATCAGTAGTAAAAACCAGCCGAACAAGGCAATGCAGCCAATTCGGCTCCGCCTCACGGCTGATTGTTAACGTTATTTTGAATAGATCGTATCGGGAAAATGGAAGGGGACGTATGGAGAATGAAAACACATGTAGTTTCTAATACTCAGCGATGTGAATCTGAGACTCACATAGATAGGGAGGTGAACCATGTCTCAAGCGAATATCAAGTTAAGCGGTTGGCAGGCGGTATTAGCACTTGTTGTTTTGGCTGTTCTGGTCGGGGTCAGGTTTATGACGTTCCAGGATAAAACGGATGACAGGGAACTGATGCAAAATCTAGAAACGCAGATCATATCGGACTATCTGCCGAAAGAGACGGAGAGGCTACGGGTGGCCGTAGATTCTGGCGACAGGGACAGGATCTCGAAAGTGGCCGACTCTGTTACAGGCGCCAAACCGAAGATAGAGTCAGTGCAGATAAGTTCTCCGCTGCTGGACTTTTCAACACCTAAGGATGTCGTGGTCAAGGTTGTATATTCTCTGGCCGAAGGCTCCAAAAGCAGAGACAGGAAAACGCTGTACTTTCTTTACCGCCATGGAGCCATAGGTAACACATGGAGCTACCAGTACGAAACGACGTCCATGAGGTATTACCTTAACTTCAAGTGACCTGCAGGTTTTCGTCTTGGCCGCTTTCGGGACTTCATTGGTTCAAGATTGTGTGTGCGATAGGAGCTATCACCAGCAACATCCTGTGCATTGTAATGGTGTTGCAGCGAAAGCGCCTGTTGACCGAAGGGGCCTCTGAGGAGGACCTTTGGGGAACCACCCGGCGTATCGTCCACATCGCCAAAATCGGAATACCTTTAGGCTACCGGAGGTGAGAAAAATGCAAAGCGAAAGCATTTTCCCTGAGCCGATTCTGAGGCTCGCGGCAGCGGATATCCCACTTAATGGAGTTCACGCTCGATTGTCTCAAGCGGACACTCATCAGATTTTGTTCATGGAGTTTTCAGAGGACGCGGAATTGGCCGCGCACTCTCATGAAGCACAATGGGGTGTCGTCCTCAAGGGGATAATCGATCTAGTGATCGATGGAAAAGAACATACCTTCCAAAGAGGAGACCGATATTTCATTCCGGAAGGCGTACCTCATTCAGCAAAAATCCACGCCGGGTACGCGGATGTCACATTCTTCGACGCCGCTGCTCGCTACAACCCGAGATAGCGGCTAAGGTCGAATGAGTTTTAGTGCAGCGAAGGCCATGGAGATGCTTGACGTGCGGAGCCGCCGGGAGTGGAGGAAGTGGCTCAAGGAACACTACGACTCGAAGTCCGAGATCTAGTTCGTGTTCCATAAGCGCCACACGGGCATAACCTCCATCGGCTACGACGATGCCGTCGAAGAGGCGCTGTGCTTCGGGTGGATCGACAGCACCATAAGGCGCATGGATGACGCCCGGTACGTGCGGAAGTTCACCCCGCGAAGGGCAAACAGCAAGTGGTCGACCATCAATCGACGACGATATGCGGATCTCAAATCGCGCGGGTTGCTGGCGGCACCCGGATTGAAGCGTGCGCCGACGGGTCGTAGCGGCGATTTGCCGAGTTCGTCCGTGTCGGCGCTCCCGTCCTACATTGAAGAGACGTTGAAGACCGTTCCACGCGCTTGGCAATTTTTCAAAGAGCTGGCACCATCGTATCAGCGGGCGTACATAGGGTGGATCGAGTCGGCCAAACGGGAAGAGACGAGGGAGAAACGGCTTCGCGAATCTCTCGGCCTGCTGGCGGCCGGCAAGAAGCTCGGCATGAAATGAAGTGGGCGAACTGCAAATGTTCAGCTGCAAACTCGATATTTCGAACAACGGCCGTGTTCATAAGCTCCGTATTATCAACAACGCAGATTCGATGTGCTACGCCGACGCATTGGACTTGTGGCAACACAACGAATCGTTTCGATCCTTTTTCATATCACTCCTGGCCGACGCCCCTTTTTCCGCTTTTCGCTGGGAAACCCCGCCCGTCACCCTAGACACGGTGAGCCGGGACTTTGAATTCGTGCTCCTCGACAGTCCATTCCTTGACCTCCCCCCAGAGCCGGAGGTGTTCGCAAGATATTTCTCCGATGCCGAATCGGATTCCGGAATCGTCGTCTTCGAAAATCTCGGCAGAGACGCCGTGCTCGTGGCTCCTTCTCCACGGGCTCTCGACTCCGCATACGCCCATCTCGCGGCATTCACGAGAGACGGTCCCGGTCTACAGAATCATGCTTTGTGGCAGGTCATCGGCCGAACCATGCAGCAGAGAATCACGAATCGGCCTGTCTGGCTGAGCACCGCAGGTGGCGGAGTCGCCTGGTTGCATGTAAGATTGGACCGCCGGCCCAAATACTATGGATTCGGTCCGTACAGGGAGTTCCCATAACCAGCGGCAAAAATGAGCAACTCAGATGACCCGATCCAGTCATGCATCTTGCGCGTTGACCGGTGGACTACTGATTCTGGCACTGGTCGCCTGCAACCCACAAGTTCAGGTAGAGCGAGCCGAATCCATTGATACGGCTTCTTCGCTTTCACGAGAGGCCGCGCGCATCCTGGACATCGAGTTCATCATCGACAAGGGGTTCGACCGCACTCGCATATACGGGATTCTGAACACTGACGACCCCGCAGGCCTGGCCTCGCGTGCCGCCTCGATGGGAATCCCCCTCGATGTGGCGGAGCGAATCCACCAGGCCGAGAGCTATGACGCAGTGGCGCAGGTCCTTTCAAAGCTTGTGGATGAACGGTACGACCAGCTGGCAACGTCACTCGAACGCGCACGACAGGAATACTCTGCACTCTGGCAGCCGATGGTAGAGACGTTTTCCGGGACAGTGACGACCCTGACAGAGCACGGGTGGTTTCACGGGGGCTACATCTGCGTGGTATCGGCGTTTCACCCCGGGTTGAGCGACTGGCACGGCAACAGGATCGCGGCCCGGTACGACCTGTCGCCGGAGATGAAGCGACGTATCGTGGCCCATGAGATCGTCCTGTCTCATCTCTTCCAGCTCTTTCGTGCCCGGCACGACCGATCGGAGCTCGACGACTGGCGCGTGTGGGCCTTCTCCGAGATCACCGCTGTTTTCATCCTGAGCGACGCGTCACTGCATCCGCTCTGGCCGGGCCTGGCCAGGCCCGGGGAGTACTTCGCGCGCTCGAACTATCCGCAGCTTGCGCCCCTCGAAGATGCACTTCTGGCGGTCTGGTCCGACCGGAGCAATTTCAAAGACTATCTCGATCGATCGATTTCCATTCTTCTGGAGTTCCACCAGACGCATCGGGGGAAATAAAATGAGGATAGGATTAGGAATCATCTGTGTGCTGTTTGGCGGGTTTGGATGGATCGGACAGCTAATATCCGGCACCAGCTTTTCCCTTGCGCAGAAGCTGGGCCTCCAGGAAAAGAGCGAAGGTACGGATCCTTTGTTTCGGAGAGCCGAGGCGAACGCAGCGAGATGGGATACCTTCGTACTCTGGACCCTTGTGGCATCCGGCCTCCTGATGCTCACCAACAACAAGCTGTGGCCCTTCATATCGCTGATAGCCGGCGGGATCTACCTGGATGGGGCGGGCAGGGAGGCGGCAAAATATATAAGCCTGAGCAAGGGAGGCGTCAGGATCGGCACCGCCAAGGATATGAAAGTCGCGGCATTTTTCTTTTCTATAATGTTTATTATTGCCATTTGGGTAATCCTATACTCATTATGGTTCCTTGCAGGGCAAATACAATAGCCAACAATACAGTTAAACATGAAAGGGGGTAATATCATGCGTGTATTTATTGCCACGGTGCTGTCCGTCGCTCTGTTGGCGCCGGCCGGACTACTGTCTGCCGAGAAAGGCGACCAGGGCGGCGAATTTGAGTGGACTTTTGATGGGGAACAGATTGGCGGCCTGCCTAAAGGATTTCGGGCGACCGAAACGTCCGGAACAGGGACCAGGGCGACCTGGAAGGTCGTTGCCGATGTCTCGGCTCAAAGCAAATCACAGATCGTTGCCCTGACCGAGAGCAAAAACTCCGGACAGACGTACAATCTGTTGATTGCTCAAAAGACACAATTCAAAGATCTCGAAATAGAAGTAATGGTGAAGGCCCTGGGAGGAAAGGAAGATCAGGGCGGGGGCCCGATCTGGCGGGCCAAGGATGAAAACAACTATTACATTTCCCGCTGGAATCCTCTGGAAGACAACTTCCGGGTCTATTTCGTGAAGAACGGTCGTCGCAAACAAATAGGCACAGCCACGATTAAGGCCGATCCCACCGCCTGGCACAAAATCAAAATCGAGCACAAGGGAAACAGGCTCGTCGCGGAGTTCGACGGCAGAAAGCTCATCGAGCTCAGAGACGATACGTTTCCGGACGCGGGCATGGTGGGACTGTGGACGAAAGCGGATGCCACCACGGGATTCGACGATTTTGAAGTCGAATCCGCCGACGATTGAGGTTCGACATTGAAAGTATGTCATTCCGAAGGTCCTGAGGATCCTCACAATTGCAATCGGTTGACAACTCCAGATTCCTCGGCTACCGCCTTGGAATGACATTTCCGGACAAGAACTAGCTACCGCACAAAAATGAATACCGGAGTCTCGATTCGACCGTATCGTCCGAGCGATCGCCAACGGATCCGCGAAATCTGTTATCTCACCGGCTATATGGGCGAGCCGGTGGACTGGTTCTGGCGCGATCTCGACAGCTTCGCGAATATCTGGTCGGCCTATTACACCGATCAGGAGCCTGAATCGTCATTCGTGGCCGTACGCTCCGACCTCGTCGTCGGGTACCTGCTCGGCTGCGTCGACACGACCCGGTCGCCGAGCTTGGCATCCACCTTCGCCCGCCAAATAATCAGCCGATTCCTACTGTTCCGGCGTGGCACCGCCAGCTTCTTGGGTCGCTCCCTCCGAGACGTACTGCGAGGCACACCGCTTCCGCCCGGTGAGCTCGACGACGCTCGCTGGCCGTCACACCTCCATATCAACCTTCTGCCAGAGGCACGCGGCGCAGGGGCCGGGGCCGCCCTCATGCACGCATGGTTCGGTCGACTCGCGACCATGGGTTCGTCGGGCTGTCACCTCGCCATGCTGGCGGAGAATAAAGATGCCCTCTCATTCTTCGAACGCATGGGTTTTCGCCGCGTTGGGTCCCCTCTGCCCATTCCGGGAATGCGGACTCGGGACGGCGCGCGCATACACCAACAGTACATGGTCCAGGAATTCTCTGATGTCTAAACAGGCTCGTTCGGGGGAGATTGACGTTGTGTTGCCTGAATCTAGCTATTCGTATTAGAGTATGATCCTTACCGCGACGAATCGGCAATCCATAAAAAACCAGGAGGAATGAAATGTCAGACAAGAAAGCAGACCTGGCAGGGCCGGGAATCGGAGACTATGACGAACTGGAGAAAATTCTACCACAGGACTACAGCTCGCTCCTGACACCGAGGGAAACGCAAAGCGCCGTCTATGCAGTAAAGAATTACATCGAGGAGAATCTCTGCAAGGAACTCTATCTGATGATGGTCTCGGTTCCTCTGATCGTGGACGTCGACAGCGGCGTCAATGATCTGCTGGACCGTGACGGTTCGCGCACCCCCATTCAGTTTCACATTTCAAATGACTATGACAAGAATCCTGTGGATGCTCAGGTCGTACAGGCCGCAACGAAGTGGAAGCGTATCGCCCTCAAGCAGTTCGATTGCAAGGTGGGCGAAGGGATCTGCACCGACATGCGGGCCGTGCGCAAGGACTACTTCCTCGACCATGACCACAGCGCCTATGTGGACCAATGGGACTGGGAACAGGTGATCACAAAAGAACATCGCAACCTCGAGTACCTGAAGGAGGTCGTGCGAAAGATCTGGAAAGTCCTGAGAGGGGCTGAGATACACGTCCAGGAGATGTTCCCACAGTTGAAAACAGACAAATATCCCGATTTACCGGAGGAGCTGACCTTCCTCCACGCCGAAGAGATCCTCGACATGTATCCCGACCTGCCGCGCAAGGCCCGTGAGACCGAGATCATAAAGAAATACCCCGCACTCTTTATCATCGGAATCGGCTGGCCCCTCAAGGACGGTTATCCCCACGAAATGCGTGCGGCGGATTACGACGATTGGGTCGAGGAGACGGTCTCCGAAGATGGAACGCCCCTGCATGGGCTCAATGGCGATATTCTCGTCTGGAACCCCGTGACGAAGCGTCGTCACGAGCTGACCTCCATGGGTATCCGCGTTACCAAAGATACTCTCATGAAACAGCTGGAAATGAGCGGGCAGCTTGACTTCCTCGAACTACCGTACCACAAGGCAATCATGCATGACGATATTCCGCTGAGCATTGGGGGGGGAATCGGACAATCCCGAACCTACATGTATATTCTCAAGAAGGCACACATCGGTGAGGTCAGTGTGACTGTATGGCCTAAAATTCTCAAAGATATCTGTAAAAAGAAAAACATCCATATCCTGGAGTAACCGAAGTCGACGGGCAAAACCACCTGTCCTTGTTCCCGGAGGCTTGGGGCACGAAAGGTAACAGCATGAAAGTGCTTTCTCTTTGCGGATCGCCGATAAAGAGCGGCAACATGTACACATACATCGAAAAGGCTGTCGAGGCGCTCGACCGCACGGCACACGAGATCGAGATCGTCGAGCTGGCCCGGGCAAAGGTGTCAGACTGCATACACTGCAATTGGTGCCTGAATAACGAGGATCCGGAGCGGATCTGCGTGCAGAAGGATGACGCGGAACCCATCCTTACCAAAATCAAGGAGGCGGACGTCCTGGTACTGGCCTCTCCTGCCTACTACGGACGGATGAGCGGGC
Source organism: uncultured Thermodesulfobacteriota bacterium (assembly GCA_964522545.1). GTDB lineage: Bacteria > Desulfobacterota > DSWW01 > CAZFWM01 > CAZFWM01 > CAZFWM01. The sequence continues at coordinate 61,145 of CAZFWM010000003.1, read as the reverse complement.
GGATGGCCTCCCTCCTGGACCGGACCCGCCCCCTCATCTTCAGCAAGCCCCACAGGGGATGCATGCGGGATAAGCCGGGCGTTGCGCTCACGGTTGGCTGGGGAAGAAACTCGGGCAGCGAAACGACCCTCCTCTCCCTGATCTGGAGCTTCATGGTCCTGGAGATGATCCCGGTGAGCCACCATCACAGCGGCGCCATCTTCGGCGGAGTCGGGATCAGCAACCCCATCCTCGTCAACGCCGACAGGGATGACCGACAAGCGGTCGCCTCGGACGTAGTGGGAATCCTGGCGGCCCAACAGGCAGTAAATCGGGCGGTGGATCTTTGCAGCAGAATCCGAAGGAAGTCGTAGTCGCGGAGTCCAGTCGGTGCCAGTATCCTGAAGAAGGATAATAACACGTGAATCAAAAATGCATCTGGAGCAACAGGGAAGACGAGCGCGTAAAGGAAATTACGGCCCTCGCCACGGACAGCTTCGGCCTGAATCCTCAAGAGAAAACCTTCTTCGTCCTTCCCGAATATGAGCACGATTTCCGACGGTTCCTGGACCGTGCTGTGAAATACAGTCGTCTTTTTCTGGGCCTCGTGGCATTATCCCTGATCATACTCCTGGTGGGTGTTATCTTAAGCGCGGCCATGGGCGGGCATCCGGGGCCGACCGTCATAGGATTGAGTCTCTTGTTCCTGGGTGTCGTGAGCATCCTACTTCCATTCAGCACACCGGAGACAGTTCGGCTGATGGGAATTGCGAAGTCCGTCTTATTCGTGCGATTGTTCGGCGTCGTGACCATCGGCCTGGGCGTTTTTGTCATCGTCATCGACAACTTCTCCAAATAATGAGCAACCATGACCGATAAATCTCTCATCGACTGGCTCTCCTCTCCGGAGAATCCACCGGTACGCTACCTCACGGCCTGCCACCTGACCCGGCCCGGGCCCTCGGCGCGGGCCTTGAAATCGCTGCGCCGGGAGATATTCGCATGGGAGCCGCTCCAGCAGCTCCTGGCGCTGCAGAAGGATGACGGCAGCTTTCCTTATACTCAGAAGACCCCTACCGCAGGGACCACATTTGCTGCGCTCTGCCTCATGGACCGCTGCGGCATGGACATCCGCGACGAGCCGGTCGCCAGGGCCCTCTCTTTCCTGCGCCGTAAGCATACGATCGAAGGGACCTTCTCCTGCACCACCGGGGGCTCGGGCGTGCTCCCCTGTTACGTAGGCGTTCTCTGCAGGGCGCTCATATCTCTGGCCGGCCATGACGACCCGGCGGTCCGGTCATCCCTTCAGTGGATCGTCGACTATCAGCGCTTCGACCACAAGAAGACCCGGTCCGGCGGAAGGAAGAAATGGCCCTTCAAGGCCGTGGACAATTTCGGCGGCTGCTGGTGGTCGGTGAGCTGCTACCACGGGGTGGCGACAACGTTTCGCGCCCTGGCCGCCGTACCCGCGGAACACCGCTCCCGGACGATCGACCAGCGCCTGAAGGCGGCGCTCCGATACCTGAAGATTCACCGGGTCTACAAAAAAAGTCAGAAAGATGTCCCTCTCTTTCGCCACATGACCCAGTTCTTCCTGGCCGGGGATTACCGGTCGCACCTCATCGACGTGCTCGAAGGAATCGCCGAGGCGGATCCGAAACTCATCGAGGAGGGCTGGGTGAAGGAGGCGGTGGAGGCGGTCGACGGCCTCCGCGTCGATGGAAAAATCGAGCTGGTGAAGAACTACGCAAAACAGCTGATGGAGCCGCTCCCATTCGAGCCGACAGGCCAACCGTCGCGTTTTCTCACTTACCAGTGGGTGCGCGTCAAACAAAAGTTTGATATATAATCCTCGGCTGCGAAAATAAGGAAGGAGTTCAACAACAATGAACATGCTGGCCATGGTGGGTAGCGGAATCATCGTGGGGATCGGTGCCTCCTTCACCGGACTGGGAGGCGGCTTTCTGCTGGTCCCGTTTCTCCTCTTTCTGGGGCACCCCGCGCAAAAGGCCGTGGGGACATCGTTCCTCGCGATCCTCGTCATATCCATCTCGGCCCTGATCGCCCACAATAAGTTTGCCAATGTGGACTACAAGCTGGGCCTTCTGCTCGGCATCGGAGGGATCATCGGCGCCCAGTTCGGAGCGCGCCTGGTGGAGCATGTCTCCACGGCGCATTTCAAGAAGATTTTCGCCGTGATTCTCGTCGGTCTGGCCGCGTACCTCTTTATGAAAAAATAAGAAGTTCAACGCAAGAAATCCAATTGACCCCGAAGGGGTCAGGTCATGTAGCCTGGGGTGCAAACCCCAGGATCAATTAAAAAGGAGAACTGATGAAGATCTCGATAACTTATTGCGGCTCTTGAAACTACCAGCCAAAGGCCTCCAGTCTGGCGGCCAGACTCTCAAAGGAGCTCGGCATCGAAGCCGAGCTGATCCGAGGCAGCAACGGCATTTTCGACGTGGTTGCCGACGGGAACCTGATTTATTCCAAGCACCGGACCGGTCGATTTCCCGAGGAAGAAGAAATCCTTGCCCTTTTACAAAAATAGCGAGTTCACGACGGACCGGTGCCCATGTCCCTGAAATCCAGCAAAACAGCGACGCTCCTGTTTCTCCTGTTCACGGCGTGCGGCATCCTCGCCGCGGCCGGCAGGGTAATGTCATCGTCTGATCCCACACAGCCCGGCGGGCCCGATTTTTCCGCCGTCGATGCCTATATCGAAGCCGAGCTGGAGGCCGACCGCGTTCCGGGTGCGGCCCTGGCGATCGTGCGCGGAGATCGGATCGTTCACGCACGCGGCTTCGGTGTAGACGGACCGGAGGGACGCCGGATCACGCCCCGGACCGGCTTCGTCCTGGGATCCATGAGCAAGTCCTTCACGGCCCTGGCCGTCATGCAGCTTCACGAGGCCGGCAAGATCGACCTGGACGCGCCTGTACGGCAATACCTTCCGTGGTTTTGCGTCGCCTCTCCCGATGCATCGAAAATCATCACGATCCGCCACCTGCTCCACCACACGAGCGGCCTGCCGCGAAAAGCACCCTATGCAAAAGACGACGACAGCACGCTGGAAGACCATGTGCGGGTCCTCCGGACGGCGACGGTCGAACATCCACCGGGAACCCGCCATCAGTATTCCAGCGCGAATTACCAGGTGCTCGGTCTGCTCGTGGAGACCGTCTCGGGACAGCCTTTCGGCGAGTATGTGGAGCAGTATATCTTCACCCCCCTGGAGATGGATCACAGCTTCGTCTCCATGGCGGATGCGACCCGGGCCGGCATGGCCAGCGGGCACCGGCTCTGGTTCGGGCATCCCGTGGCCGCCGACCTGCGGCACGAAACCGACCGGCTGCCGACCGCAGCGTTGATCTCCAGTGCCGAAGACATGGCCCACTACCTCATTGCCCACCTCAACGAAGGAACGTTTCGCGGGACCGGGATCATCTCACCCCATGGCATGAGCGAGCTACACCGCCCAGCCGCCAAAGGCGAGGGATTCGACTATGCCATGGGCTGGCGTGTGGGCCCCATACACGGTGTACCGGCACTGCATCACGGCGGGATCGTGCCCCACTTCCGCGGCAAGCTGGTGATCCTGCCGGAAGAGCGGTGGGGCGTGGTGGTGCTGACGAACGTATCGAGCATGTTCGGCGGAAGGACAAGCCACCGGCTGGCCAACGGAGTGGCCGCGCTCCTCACGGGACGGGATCCGGACCGCTCCAGGTTCAGCCTCGGAACACTCTACCTTCTGATAACGGTGGGAGTGATTCTGATTTCCGCCGGCCAGATCAAAGAGAATGTGCTCATCGGCCGCTGGTACAAACAACTCGTCGCGCAGGTCTCAAAAGGTAGCACTTCGATACGAAAAACAGTCCCGGGCCTTGCGGGCGGGATAGTCTGGCCTCTTTTTATTTTGATCGGCCTGCCCCGGATCGTCGGCGTCTCCTGGGCCGTGATGATACGCCAGATGCCGGGCGTCGGCTACTGGCTCGTCATCAGTGCAGGGGTCGGAATAGCCACCGGGCTCGTCAAGATCGGATTGACGTTCAAAATTCGAAAAATAGAGCATGAATAGAAACATTGAAATAAAGGCCCGGGTGCCCGACCTGACATCCGTTGCGAAGCGGGCCGAGGCGATTGCCGACAAAGGCCCCTTCATCATCGACCAGGTGGACACATTCTTCCGCTGCCCCAAGGGGCGCCTCAAACTGAGGCGGCTCTCCGCTTCAGAGGCCGAGCTCATCTACTACGACCGACCCGACGGCACGGCTCCAAAAGAAAGTCACTATATCCGTACTTCGACGGCGGCGCCGGATGAGCTTCACGACATCTTGAGCAATTCCCTCGGGGTCAGAGGGGTCGTACAAAAGCGGCGCCTTCTCTACCTCGCAGGCCAGACCCGGATCCACCTGGACGAGGTCGAGGGGCTGGGGCAGTTCGCCGAACTGGAGGTCGTGCTCGAGCCCGGACAGACCGCCGCGGATGGGACCCGCATCGCCCGGGATCTGATGGGGCGGCTGAAAATCGATGACAGCGCTCTCCTGGACAAGGCCTATATCGATTTGCTGATCGACGGTGCCGGCTGACAGAAAGTAGAATATGTCATTTCGACCGCAGGGAGAAATCTAATCTTTTCATACAGTACCCTCGGAAAGATTTCTCGCTTCGCTCGAAATGACAGACAATCTATCGCGCAGGTTTACTTCTCTGCGCCTTAAGGGGCATATGACACGACGTCGGGTGATCGTTGTCGGAGGAGGTCCGGCCGGTTTGATGGCCGCCGGGCAGGCCGCACGGCTGGGCGCCGAAACTCTGCTCCTCGAAAAAATGCATCGCCCGGGACGCAAGCTGCGCATCGCCGGCAAGGGACGCTGCAACCTGACCAATATGGCCCCCCTGTCCGAATTCATCGCCCACTTCGGCCCGGGTGGACGTTTTCTTCGCCAGACTTTTTCCCGATTTTTCACCTCCGAGCTCGTGGCGTTTTTCGATGAAGTGAAGATTCCCACCGTGACCGAGCGGGGGGGACGGGTCTTTCCGGCCAGCGGCCAGGCCCAGGACGTGGTGGATGCGCTGGTGCGGTGGGCCGGTGGGCAGCAGGTGACCATGCAACCCCGATCCCCGGTGGAAAAGCTGACGGTCGAGGGCGGGCGGGTGGTCGGCGTGCAGGCGCCACAGGGGCAAATTCATCGTGGGGATGCCGTGATCATCGCCACCGGCGGGGCATCGTACCCCGCCACCGGATCGACCGGGGACGGCTACCGGCTGGCCGAATCGGCGGGCCACACCATCGTGCCGATTCGACCGGCACTGGTCCCCCTGGAAACAGGCGGCGACATTGCCACGAAGTTGGAAGGCCTGAACCTGCGTAATGTGACCGTGCGGGTGCGGGTCGATGAAAGAAAACAAGCCACCCTGTTCGGCGAGATGCTCTTCGCCCGCTCAACTCTTACCGGGCCGATCATCCTCTCCCTGAGCGGACAGATCGTGGATGCCCTGAGCCAAGGCCGGAGAGTGGTCCTCTCGATCGATCTCAAACCCGCCCTGGACGAGCGCAAGCTGGACGCGCGCCTCATCAGAGACCTGGAGGCGCAGGGCAAGCAGTCGTTCCGCATGCTACTCAATGGATTGCTGCCGAAAAAGCTCATCCCTATCTGTATGGATTCCACCGGCATCCCCCCGGACAAGGCCGCCCCCCATATAACGGCCGGGGAGCGGAAGCGCCTGCGTGCATGGCTGAAGGATTTTCGCCTGGAGGTGACCGGATACCGCTCTATTGATGAGGCGATCATTACCGCCGGCGGGGTGGATACGCGGGAAGTCGACCCGCGCACGATGGCTTCGCAACGAGTGGAGGGCCTTTATTTCGCCGGCGAGGTGCTGGACGTGGACGCCGACACCGGCGGATACAACCTTCAGGCCGCGTTCTCTACGGGCTGGGTCGCCGGTCGGTCTGCGGCGTGTCCGTCCGGAGGGGCCCCATGAAAAAAGCCCTACGCTTCCTCGTCGCCTGGCTGGCCGCCATCCTGGTGCTCCTGCTGCGCTGGAGCTGTCGCGTCCGCTTTCACAACGACCCTCGGCCGGCCCTGCGCAAAGAAGGCAGCCCGTACGCCTACGCCATTCTGCACTGCCACCAGGTGGCCGCCGTTATCGGCTGCGAACCGGGTACCGGCGCCATGGTCTCCCGCTCCGAAGACGGCGATCTCTTGATCCCCAGCCTGCGGGTCCACGGGATCGTCCCGATCCGCGGCTCGACCCGGGTCAAGGGGCGGGACAAGGGCGGCGCCGCCGCTCTCGACCGCTTGATCGAGCACGTATGCGGAGGAGCCCCCGCATACCTGGCCGTGGACGGCCCGCGCGGGCCGCGTAATTACGTGAATCGTGGGATCGCCAAACTCTCTTTCGCTACCGGAGCGGCCGTGCTGATCGCAGTACCCGTTTCCCGACGCCGCTGGATTCTGGGCCGAACGTGGGACCGATTCCAGATCCCCAAACCGTTCACGCCCATAGATATCTTCTTCGGCACACCCCTGCGGCTGGGCGAAGGGGAGGAACTCGAGGAGTTTCGAAGGCGGATCGAGGAGGCGTTAGCCGCGCTCGAGGAGCGGCTCGATCCAGACGAAGCCGCGGCGGGAAAGGAAGCGGCAGCCGCACGACGTACCCGCCTGGCCCGGAAGAGGGGCGCGAACCCGCCTGGCTGATACCGAGAACCGGAACACACGGCAGCCGAGTTTGGGGAGGACGCAGCAAAACGTTGCGTTATATAAATTCACCACAGAGGACACAGAGAAAGCAAGAATTTGAATGCATTCATTCTCTCTCTGTGACCTCTGTGTCCTCTGTGGTTGAAAAAAGCAATTCCATAAGCTCCTTGGATTTCCAATACGTTCGAGTTAATCGTTCCGCCACATACTGCAAAGCAACGACCTCCGATAGAGCCGCTGGTCGCTGATCTGTCTCACAGCTCAACGGTCACGGCCCCGCGGGGGCATACCGATTCACAGGTGCCGCAGCCTGTGCAGTGATCACCCACCCGGAACTCCTGCCCCTCCCGGCTTATGGCCTGCTGCGGGCAAGCCTGGAGGCAGGTGTCGCAGTAGAGACAGGTACCGCAGCTCAGGCAGCGTCCGACCTCGCTCTCCGCCTTCTCTTCCAGGAAGTAGAGAGTGCGAATCCGGGCCTTCGGCACCAGCTCCCTGCGCGGGAAAACAAACTCCTCCCCCCGGAATTTCGCGTGGATCTCCATGGCGGCCAGGCGCCCCATGCCCACGGAGTGGGTGATCAGGCCCATGGTGATCGCATCGCCGATGACGTATATCTTGGAGTCGGTCGACTGGAAGCTGTCACCCGGAATCCGTATGTGCCCGTCGGGGGTCTGGAGGACCGTGGTCGGCAGAAAATCCCTGTAGTCCGGGACCTCCCCGATGGCCATGATGAGAAGATCGGCTTCCAGGCTCTTTCCCTCCTTGAAGCGAACCTCCCGCTCCTCGGCCGAGAAGGATGCGACCGTCGCGGGCCACAGGATCTTTGTTCCAGCTTTTTCGGCCCTCAGGCGCTCCGCGCCAAATGAGGCGGGCTCCTGTATGTCCATGGCGGTGACGACCCGGGCGCCCAGGCGCCAGCACTCGCAGGCGATGTCCATGCCCACGTTTCCCGCCCCGACGATGACCACGCGTTTCTTCCGGACCCTGATGGGACGCCCCGCACTGACGGCCTTGAGAAATTCGAGCCCGTAAACGGCGTGTTCGCTGCCGGGAAATTCGAGCTCCCGCGGCTTGTGCGCTCCGGTGGAGACGACCACGGCGTCGTAAGACTCATAGAGCTCACGGAACAGGTTCGTTCCGACCCGGGTACCGGTATGTATGGTGATTCCCAGAGAGAGGATCCTCTCGATATCGCGGTTCAGCGTCTTCTCCGGAAGGCGATCCGTCGGTATCACCCGCATTTTGCCGCCGATCCGGTCCGCCGCTTCGAAGAGGGCCACCTCGTAACGACGGCGTGCCAGCTGAAAGGCGACCGAAAGACCGGCCGGGCCTCCTCCGATCACGGCGATGCGCTCTTTTTTCCTCTTCCCGACGAGCTCCGGCGAAAAATCGGGATAATACGATTGGGCCAGGGCGCGCACGTCCACAGAGCGCCCGTCCACCCTTAGCCGGCTGCACTCCTGAACACAGAGCTGATCGCAGACGGTTCCGCAGCAGCTCAGGCGGAAGGGCGTGTAGTCGTCCAGCATCCGGAGGGCGTCGTCCACATCCCCGCTGCGCACCATGGTCAGAAAGACGGGGGTGGGGATGCCGGTGGGGCAGTTGAATGCACAGGGAGGCGAAAGATTGCGGTGTACGGACCGGCCGCCGCCCACGGAGTGGGCCGGCGTGTAGAGCTTGGCAAAGGGGCGCTTGGAGACGGGGATTACCTTGACGAAGGGCTTTTCATCGAGGATCTGTTCCGCGTTCCCTCCGAAGTGGCCGCAGTATTCGGAGACGATCCGGCGCAGCAGCTCATGGTCTGACGATTCGAGCTCCTCTATCTTGGCGCCGACCCCGAGCTGCCACTCCTCCACCATCCCCCGGATGTAGACGGCGCCCCCGTGAATCCCGGTGGCCAGCGAGGAGCCCACCGGCGAAGCCATGGAACCATCGCCCTGGAGATCGAGGACCACGCAGACCCCGCCGGCCATGTACTCGCCCAGGTAGTTCTTCGCCGTCCCGCCGATGACGAGCCACGGCACCGCGTCTCCGTACTGCTTCATGTGGATTCCGGCCCGGTAGCTGACGTCGTCGCGCACGAACACGCGACCGCCGCGGGCTGAGTAGCAGGGGATCTCGCCCGCGCTTCCGTGGATTATGACATTGCCCGCGTTTATGGTGTTCGCAACTCCGTCCTGCCCGTTTCCGTGCACGATCAGGGTGGTGCCGTTCAGGAATGCGCCCAGGTCCTGCCCGGGGATGCCGTGGATGTGGATGACCACGTCCCGGCCGGTCGTGCCGGCCCCGATGTAGCGCTGGCCGCGGACGTCGACCAGGTGGATCTCGGTCTCGCCGCCCGCGATGGCGCCTCGAATCTGCCGGTTCAGCATCCGGTAATAGATGTCGCCGGCAGCATCTCTGGCTTCGATTTTCTTCATCTGGATCCCAACGCGGCCGAGCCGCAACCGAAAAGATGTGTAAGTAAGGGGAAAAATGGGAAAAGGGAAAATAGGGAAATTTTTTTTATTTTTACGATTTCTCCCTTCGGTCGAAATGACATGTCCTACTTTTTACAAAACCGTCATAAACAAACCTTTTTTACAATTCATCCCTTTTCCATTTTTCCACCTTCCCCCTTTTCCTTTGCTTACACAACATGAAACGCCGGTCCTGTGCTCTACTCGCCGGCGTGCTTGATGCCCATCACCGAGAGCTCTTTTTCGGTCAATCCCACGCCCCGCAACCGGTCCCGGTTTCCCCGGAGAGCCTCGATCGTGGAGATCCCCATGGAGCCCATGAGCTCCCGGATCTCTTCCCTCCAGGCATGAAGAAAATTGACCAGGGCGTCGGTCGCCTCTTCCACGTCCACCCGCTCCAGCAGGTCCGGCCGATTCGTGGTGATCCCGTAAGCGCACTTGCCTGCGAAGCACTTCTGACACATGCCGCAACCCAGGGCCACGAGCATGGCCGTGCCGACATAGCAGGCATCGGCGCCGAGGCAGATGAGCTTCAGTACGTCCGCCGCGCTCTGTATGCCTCCCGAGGCGATCAGGCTGACCTGCTCTCGGATGCCCTCTTCACTCAGTCGCTGGTCTGCGGCGGCGATGGCCAGCTCCACTGAGATTCCGGTCCCCTGCCGGATGACCAGCGGCGTGGCCCCGGTCCCGCCCCGGAAGCCGTCGATGGTGATGAAGTCGGCCCCCGCCTGGGCGATGCCGCTGACGATGGGAGCCACGTTGTGGACCGCGGCAATCTTGACCCCCACGGGAAGCTTGTAATCCATGGTTTCCTTCAGGGCAAAGATGAGCTGTCGGAGGTCCTCGATGCTGTAGATATCGTGGTGCGGCGCCGGAGAGAGGGCGTCCGTGCCGGATGGAATCCTTCGCGTCTCGCCCACGGAGGAGGTCACTTTTTCGCCCGGCAGGTGGCCGCCGATGCCGGGCTTCGCGCCCTGACCGATCTTGATCTCGATGGCGGCCGCGCCGCTCAGGTAGCCCGCATCCACGCCATAGCGACCCGAGGCCACCTGCACGATGGTGTTTTCGGCGAAGCCTTTCAGGTCTTCGTGAACTCCGCCCTCCCCGGTGTTCCAGTAGGTTCCGACCTGCCGGCTCGCCCGGGCCGCGGCCTGCTGAACCCGCAGGTTCAGGGCGCCGAAGCTCATGGCCGCGAACAGGATCGGTATCTCGAGCTGCAGCAGCGGGTGGGCCCCCATTTCCTTCACCGACTCGGGCCGACTACCCACCCAGACCCGGGTCTCCATCGGTTCGCGCAGAGGGTCGATGGAGGGGTTCGTCACCTGGCAGGCATCGAACATGAGGTGGTCGAAGTAGCGCGTCTGCGGGCCGTCCGCCCCACTCCCGGTCAGGAGGACTCCCCCGGTGTCGCCCGCCTGCCTCCAGACACGCGTCGTGAAGACGGACGACCAGTATCTGTGGGTGGGCTCCATGGGGAGCTGTTCGATGTGGATGGCGCCGGCCGGGCAGTACTTGACGCACCGGTAACAGGCGCCGCAGGCCTTCCAGTTGGCGACCGGCCGCTGCTTGATCTCCTCGCCGACCCTCACCGGCTCCAGCCGGATCTCCCCCCAGCTGCACTCCTTGGCGCACTCGCCGCACCCGTCCTCGTACTGGCAGCGGTCCAGATCGAAATGCGGGCGGCAGGGCGGCCTCACCACCCAATTTCGCTCCATGATCATTGTATCGGCTCCTTTCGCCTAATAAGAACCGGCTCCCCTCCGCTCGGGCGGTCGATCACTTCAGGTCCCTCGTCCCAGACTGCTCCGAAGCTGCACTCTTCAGATGCGATGACCCAGGTATCCTCTCTCCGGCCGATCACAAGAGGCCTCAGCTTGTCCCGGTCGCACAGGGCGATGGCGCCGGTTTCGTCGCTGATGATGATCCCGAAGGGTCCGTTGATGACGGCCCCCCGGTAGAACTGCCGGAACTGCCGCATGCTCTGGTCGTCCAGCCGGTCGATCTCGGACCACAGGGGCGGGGCCATGACGCTGCAGGCCTCTTCCTCGCTCAGGCCGTCCCGCCTCAGCTTGTCGTAGACATAGGCGACCACCTCCGTGTCGGTCTTCATGGTGCAGTGGTAGCCATACTGTTCGAGCCAGCGCACATTCGTGCCGTAGCTGGTGACCTCGCCGTTGTGGACCACCGCCGTTCCGAGCATGGAGAACGGGTGAGCGCCGCCCCACCAGCCGGGCGTGTTCGTGGGAAACCGGGAGTGGGCGATCCACATCCAGCCTTCGTAGCTCTCCAGGCGGAAGAGCTTGGCGATGTCCTCCGGGTATCCGACCCCCTTGAAGACCCCCATATTCTTGCCGCAGGAAAGCACGAAGATCCCGGGCATGCGGTTGATCTCCAGCACGAACTTCCGCATGGCCTCCTCTTCATTGAGACCCGCGCGGAACTCGTTCTCCAGGGGTATACAGAAGTACCGCTTGAAGTAAGGCCCCGACACGACCATCTGCTGCTTGTCCGGATCGAGCGGCACTTCTTCGGTGTGATGGATCCGCAGCCTGAGGGCGAGCCAGTCCTCGAGCTTGTTGATGGCGGGGTGGAGGTGGGGGGGAGGCGCATACTTGCCCCCTTCGAACATGATGTAGAGGGCGTATTCGTCCGCGTTGTTGGGGTGGATGCCGTACCCGGCGAAGCCGGCGCCCAGGCCGTTCCCCCTCTCCCGCTGCATCTTTATGGCGTCCATCACCTGCCTGCCGCTCACCTTCCGGCCGTCCGTGTTGACGATCCCGACGATTCCGCACATAAGCTCACTCCTTCTAAATAAAAAAATTCCTCTGAGGAACCCAGGAACCCAGGAAGAAATAGGGAGGGTTGGCTCGAATCTGTCCCAAAACAGCCAGTTTTACCGGCATGTCATTCCGAATAATCAGTATGTCATTCCGAACGAAGTGAGGAATCTTGTATTGGCTATCCCTTGCCAACTTCAGATTCCTCGGCTATCGCCTCGGAATGACATTTCCGGACAGGATCTAGCCCATATTAGATCCTATCTCTTTTCCTGGGGTCCTGGGTTCCTCAGATTATTTTTTTCGCTTGCGCTGCCCCAGCCCAAACTCGATGCTCTCGGCCAGGGCGTTCCAGCTCGCCTCGATGATGTTCTCGTGCACGCCCACGGTGCCCCACGACGTCTCTCTGTCGCTGGTCTCGATCCAGACGCGCACCACGGCGCTGGTTCCCATCGACTCGTCCAGCACGCGCACCTTGTAGTCCGAGAGCACCATATTCTCGAGATCGGGATAGGCCTTTGCCAGGGCGCCCCTCAGCGCGAGGTCCAACGCATTGACCGGGCCGTTGCCCTCGGCCGTGCTTATGATCCGCTCGCCGCCCGTGTGGATCTTTATGGTGGCCTCGGAGACGATCTTTCCGGTCTCGCGCTTGTCCACGATGACCCGGAAGCTCTCCAGCTCGAAAAAACGCTTGTAGTCCCCGATGGTCTTGTTGATCAGGATGTCGAAGGAGCCGTCGGCCGCCTCGAAATGATAGCCGGCGTGCTCCAGGTCCTTGACCTTCCTGAGGATCTCGCCCACCTTCTTTTTCACTTTGCCCATGTTGCAGCCCAGCTGAAGGGCCTTCTGGAGGATGGCGGTCCTCCCGGATATCTCCGAGACGACGATGTGCTGGCGGTTCCCCACGAGGGCCGGGTCGATGTGCTCGTAGGTCCTCGACTGCCTGGCGACCCCGCTGGCGTGGGCCCCGCCCTTGTGGGCGAAGGCGCTGGCCCCGACATAGGGCTGAAATGCGTCGGGCGACACATTGGCCAGCTCGCTGACGAAGTGGGAGAGCTCGGTGAGTCTCGAAAGGTTCGAATCGTCGATACAGTCCAGCCCCATCTTGAGCTTGAGCGCCGGGAGGATGGCGCACAGGTCGGCATTGCCGCACCGCTCCCCGTACCCGTTGATGGTGCCCTGGACCATCTGCGCCCCGGCCCGAACCGCCGAGAGGCTGTTCGCCACGGCACATCCGGAGTCGTTGTGGGCGTGAATGCCCAGGGGGGCATCCACCTTGGGGAGGATGTCCCTCACAATGCCGAGGACCTCGAAGGGGAGGGCGCCTCCGTTGGTATCGCAGAGCACGACCCAGTCCGCCCCGGCCTCGGCCGCCGCCTGGACCGTCTTGAGCGCGTACTTCGGGTTCTCCTTGAAGCCGTCGAAGAAGTGCTCGGCATCGAAGATGACCCTGCGCTTCCTCTTCTTCAGGTAAGCTATGGTCTCCTCGATCATCCTCAGGTTTTCGGCCAGGGAGGTCTTGAGGGCGGCCTTCACGTTGAAATCCCAGCTCTTCCCGAAAATACAGACCGTCTCGGTCTTCGCATTGATCAGCTTCTTCAGGTGCGGGTCGCGGCGAGCCTCGACCTTCTTGGCCCGGGTGCTGCCGAAGGCGATGATCTCGGCGTGGCGAAATTTCTCCGTGGTAAGACGTCTGAAGAGCTCCTCTTCCTTGGGGTTCGAGGAAGGGAAGCCGGCCTCAATCATGTGCAGGCCGAATTCGTCGAGCTTGTGGGCTATCCGGATCTTGTCCTCCACGGAGAGAGAGAGGCCCTCTCGGGCGGCCCCGTCCCTGAGAGTGGTGTCGAAGATCAGCACCCTGTCAATTCGTCTTTTCATTCTTCCACGTACCTCACGATGAGATCGCCGACCTCGGATGTGGACATGCCCATCTTTCCGGCACCGAGGTCCTTGATATCGTTCACGAGCGCCCTCGATATCGAGTCGTCCAGCTTCATCGCTGCGTCGGCCTCTCCCAGGTATTCCAGCATCATCTTCGCGGCGCATATGGCCGCCAGGGGATTGACCACGCCCTGGCCCGTGTATTTCGGCGCCGATCCGCCGATCGGCTCGAACATGGAGGTGCTCTGAGGATTGATGTTACCCCCGGCGGCGATGCCCATGCCGCCCTGGATCATAGCCCCCAGGTCGGTTATGATGTCGCCGAACATGTTGTCGGTGACGATGACGTCGAACCACTCCGGGTTCTTGACGAACCACATGCAGATGGCGTCCACGTGGGCGTAGTCGGTCTCGATGTCCGGGTACTCCCGGCCGACCTCGTGGAAGGTCCGCTCCCAGAGGTCGTGGGCGTAGGTGAGCACATTGGTCTTTCCGCAGAGGGTCAGCTTCTTGCGCCGGTCCCTCTTCCGGCAGTAGTCGAAGGCGTACCGTATGCAGCGCTCCACCCCCTTGCGCGTGTTGACGCTCTCCTGGACGGCTACCTCGTCCGCGGTTCCTTTTTTCAGAAACCCTCCGCTCCCCGCGTAGAGACCCTCCGTGTTCTCGCGCACGATGACGAAGTCCACCTGCTCCGGCCCTTTGCCCGCGATGGGGCACTCAACACCCGGGTAGAGCTGCACCGGCCTGAGGTTGATGTACTGGTCGAGGGCGAACCGGATATTGAGGAGGATGCCCTTTTCCAGGATCCCCGGCCTCACATCGGGGTGGCCGATGGCCCCGAGAAACAGGGCGTCATGTTTTTCGAGCTCCCCGATGGCCGTTTCGGGCAGCACCTCGCCGGTCTTCAGGTACCTGTCTCCGCCGTAGTCGTAGGAGACGAAGTCACAGGAGAAACCGAAGATCTTGGACAGGGCGTCGAGGACCTTGAGCCCTTCGTCGACCACCTCCGGGCCCGTCCCGTCACCCGGGATTACGCCTATTTTGTACATGGAGCCTCCTAATGCGGCCGGGCCGCAACAGAAAAAGAGAATATCGAATATCGAACAAGGAATTTCGAACAGCAGAAGTAAAGAGAGAAAAAAGCCATATTCTTCACTTCGATATTCTGCGGTTCCTTGTTCTGCGGTTCGATATTCTTTTTTCGTTTCAGTAGAAGTAGGGTGGGTTAGCGAAGCGTAACCCACCGTGATTTAGAGATCCGGGCATATTCTGGTGCGTTACGCTGACGCTAACGCACCCTACAGCTGGGTTCCTGGGTTCCTCAGAATAAATTCTATATTACTTCCCCAATCTCTCCCGCGCGTAGTTCACCAGGCCGCCCGCCTCCACCAGCTTCCGGATGAAGGGCGGCAGGGGGCGGGCCGTGTACCGAGCGCCGGTGGAGAGGTTCCGGATCATGCCGGCGGCGAAATCGACCTCCAGTTGATCTCCGGCCTTGGTCCCGTCGAAGACCTCGGCGCACTCCAGGAGCGGGAGCCCCACATTGAAGGCGTTTCGAAAAAAGATCCTGGCAAAGCTCCCGGCGATCACGCACGAGACTCCGGCCCCCTTGATCGCCAGGGGCGCGTGCTCCCGGGACGAGCCGGACCCGAAGTTGGAGCCGGCCACCAGCACGTCCCCGCCCGAGACCTTGCCGGCGAAGTCGGGCAGCACGTCTTCCAGGCAGTGCCTCGCGAGCTCCTGCGGATCGGTGGTGTCCAGGTAGCGTGCCGCAATGATCGCATCCGTGTCGATATTGTCGCCGAGCTTCCAGGCGCTCCCTTCGATCATGGTCACAGCTCCTCCGGAGAAGTGATCGTGCCGCTCACCGCCGCGGCAGCGGCCACGGCCGGCCCGCACAAGTAGACCTCGCTTTCGGCGTGCCCCATGCGTCCGGCAAAGTTCCTGTTGGTCGTGGCCAGGGCCCGTTCGCCCGCGGCGAGTATGCCCGTGTGGCCTCCGAGGCAGGGGCCGCAGGTGGGGGTGCTCACGGCCGCCCCTGCCTTAACGAACGTTTCTATGGCACCGAGCCGGAGCGCCTCCAGATACACGCCCTGGGATCCCGGGATGACGATGAGCCTCAGGCCCTCCTTTACACGCCGCCCCCGGAGAATGGAGGCCGCCACAGTGAGATCTTCGAGGCGCCCGTTCGTGCAGGACCCGATGACCACCTGGTCGATCTCCACGTCCGGCGCGTCACAGGCCCTCACCACATTCGACGGGAGATGGGGCAGGGCAACCTGCGGCTCGATCGCCGAGGCGTCGATCTCGATGACCTTCTCGTATTTGGCGTCGGGGTCTCTGTCGACCGGCTCGAAGGCCCGGACGCTTCTGCCCTTCAGATACTCGGCGGTCTTGGCGTCGTACCGGAAGATGCCGTTCTTGGCGCCCGCCTCGATGGCCATATTGGCCATGGTGAACCGGCCGTCCATGGAGAGTTCGCCCACGGCCTCGCCGACAAACTCCATCGACTTGTACAGCGCGCCTTCCACGCCGACGAGGCCGATGGTGTGGAGGATGAGATCCTTGCCCGATACCCACTTGCCGGGCTTGCCGGTGTAGATAAATTTGATCGTCTCCGGCACCCGCAGCCACACCTCGCCCAGGGCCATCACGGCACCGAGGTCCGTGCTCCCGACCCCGGTGGAGAAGGCCCCGAGGGCCCCGTAGGTACACGTGTGCGAGTCGGCGCCGATCACCACATCCCCCGGCAGCACGAGTCCGAATTCGGGAAGGATCACATGCTCGATTCCCATCCTCCCGACTTCGTAGTAATGGCGGATCTCCTTTTCCCGGGCGAAGTCCCTCACGCGCCGGCACTGCTCGGCCGCCCGGATGTCCCGGTTCGGCGTGAAGTGGTCCGGTATGAGCGCGATCCTGTCCCTCTCGAAGACCTCGCCGGCCCCGATGGCCTCGAAGGTCTCCATGGCGAGGGGCGCGGTGATGTCGTTGGCCAGGCAGAAGTCGACCCTACAAGTGACGAATTCACCCGGCTCCACGCTCTTTGCCCCGGCCGCCCTCGCCAGAATCTTCTGGGTTATCGTCATTCCCATGATCACCTCGTTTCCCGATCTCCGGAGGGACGCCCTCTGTGGCGTCCGCAATTGGCCCCCGGCCGACACAGAGGTCGGCCCTCCGGCTCGTCATTCCCCGACAAATCTCCCCCTACTTGCCCGAGGTCCCCACGCGCATCCGGTTAATGGCGTTGAGATAAGCCCGACCCGAGGCCTCCACGATGTCCATCCCGATGGCCCGGCCCGTTACCTGCCTGCCGCCCTCTTCCAATTTGATCGTCACGTCACCGAGGGCGTCCACGCCGCCCGTGATCGCCTTGACGTTGTACGAGGCCAGAGCTCCCTTGAACCGGGCGGCTTTCTTGATGGCCTTGCACAGGGCGTCCACCTGGCCGTCCCCGGAGGCAATGGCCTCGTACTTCCTGTTTCCCTTTTTCAGCCGGACCGACGCGATCGGTATGGAGTTCGTGCCGCTGGAGGACTGGGAGTATTCGAGGTAGAGCTGATCCGGGATCTGCCCGATCTCGTCCAGGACCAGCGCCTCCAGGTCTCTGGCGCTCACCTTGCCCTTGGCGTCCGCGAGATCCTTGAAGCGCTTGAAGGCACGGTCGATCCCGTCGCGCTTGAGAAACAGGCCGAGCTCCTCGATCTTCGACCGGAAGGCGTGCCGGCCCGAATGTTTACCCATCACGATCTCGGACTCGATGTTTCCGATGCTCTCGGACTTCATGATCTCGTAGGTGCTTCGCTCCTTGATCACGCCGTCCTGATGGATTCCCGACTCGTGGGCGAATGCATTGGCCCCGACGATGGCCTTGTTGGGCTGGACCGGGTAGCCGGTGAGCATGCTCACCAGCCTGGAGGTCCTGGCGATCTCCGAAATATTGATCCCGGTGGAAAGGTCCATGTGGTCCTTCCTCGTGTCGATGATCATGGCCATCTCCTCCAGGGAGGCGTTGCCGGCACGCTCGCCTATGCCGTTCACCGCACTCTCCACCTGTCTCGCCCCGACCCGCAGGGCGGCAAAGGAATTGGCCACGGCCAGGCCGAGATCGTTGTGGCAGTGCACGGAGACGATCACCTTGTCCATCCCCGGGGTGTTCTTGATCAGGTCCTTTACGAGTGCGGCGAACTCGTGGGGCAGGGCGTACCCGACCGTGTCGGGTATGTTGATCACAGTGGCCCCCTCTTTAACGGCGACCTCGAATATGCGACACAGGTAGTCCGGATCGGAGCGCGTCGCGTCCATGGCCGAGAACTCCACGTCGTCCACGTAGCGCTTGGCCCTGCGGACCGCCCGCCTGGCCATGGCCAGTACCTCTCTCTTGGTCTTCTTGAGCTGATGCTTGAGGTGGATGTCGGAGGTGGAGACAAAGGTGTGGATGCGGGGCCTCTCGGCCTCCTTGATCGCCTCGTAGGCCCTGTCGATGTCCTCGTCGTCGGTCCTGGCGAGGCCCGCGATGATGGGGCCCTTGACCTTCTTTGCAATCGCCTCCACCGCCTCGAAATCGCCCTGGGAGGCGATGGGAAACCCGGCCTCGATGACATCCACATTGAGCCGGGCCAGCTGCTCGGCGATCTCCAGCTTCTCCCGGATGTTTAGAGCGATGCCGGGAGACTGCTCGCCGTCGCGCAGTGTCGTGTCGAAGATATGGACTTTGTTTGACATGTTTGCCTCCTGATGCGGCGGAGCCGCAAGCTATCAGCTTTCAGCCTTCAGCTATCAGCTCCCCCAGCCTTCCCCTAAAAAAAACCTCAAAAGATCTACGCAGTCGCGTAGATATCTCGATGAACGTGTTTCTCATTTTTTCAGCCAGCTCATCATGCTGCGGAGCTCTCTGCCCACCTTCTCTATGGGGTGGTCCTTCTCGGCCCTTAGCATGGCCCTGTACTGTGGTCTGCCCGCGATGTTTTCGAGTATCCACTCCTTGGCGAACCGACCGGAGCGGATCTCGCCTAGGAGCTTCTTCATCTCCTCTCTTGTTTCCCCTGTGATGATCCTCTTGCCCTTGACCACGTCGCCGTACTCCGCGGTCTCGGAAATGGAGTCTCGCATGCCCGAGATGCCGCTCTCATAGATCAGATCCACGATGAGCTTGAGCTCGTGGAGGCACTCGAAATAGGCGATCTCCGGCTGATAGCCCGCCTCGACCAAGGTGTCGAAGCCGGCCCGAACCAGCTCCGATAGCCCTCCGCAGAGGACCGCCTGCTCTCCGAACAGGTCGGTCTCCGTCTCCTCGGCAAAGGTGGTCTCGATCACGCCCGCCCGGGTGGCGCCGAGGGCCTTTGCGTAGGAGAGGCCGAGGGCCATGGCGCTGCCGGTCGTGTCCTGGTCGACCGCGATGAGCGAGGGGACGCCGCTCCCCTCGGTGTAAGTACGCCGGACCATGTGCCCCGGCCCCTTGGGCGCGATCATGATGACGTCCACATGGGGCGGCGGCTCGATCAGGCCGAAATGGATGTTGAACCCGTGGGCGAAGAACAGGGCGTCTCCGTCCGAGAGATTGCCCTGCACGTCCGCATAATAAACGTCTTTCTGCTGGAGGTCCGGGATCAGGAACATCAGCACGTCGGCCCACCCGGCCGCTTCCGCCACCGGCGCCGCCCTGAGCCCCGCCTCTTTCACTTGCCGCTCCGAAGTGCTTCCCGGGCGGAGCGCGACTGTCACGTCAACGCCGCTCTCGTGCAGGTTCTGCGCGTGGGCGTGCCCCTGGCTGCCGAATCCGATGACGGCGACCTTTCTGCCCTTGATGAGATCCAGAGAGGCGTCCTTGTCGTAGTAAAGATTGGCCATTACTATTTCCTCCTCAGTTTCTGAACTTATCGCTATTCAGACAGACTTTTAATCTCTGACATTTCAACCGTTACGTTTAAGAATTAACCACAGAGGACACAGAGAGCACAGAGGAAGAAAGAGGTTGATTATTTTCATTCTCTCTGTGTCCTCTGTGAACTCTGTGGTTCAATTCTTTTTCATAAGCTCCGCGGATTTCCTGTACCATTAACTTCACTCCCCCCGCGCAAGGGCGATCTTTCCGGTCCGTGCGATCTCGATTATTTTATACGGAGCCAGGAGTTCCTCAATGGCCTTGATCTTCGACGTGGTTCCCGTGATCTCCGTGGTGATCGTCCGGGCGCCCACGTCGACGATCTTTCCGCGGAATATGTTCACGATCTCCCTCACCTCGGTGCGCTGCCCTGGCTCGGCCCCGACCTTTATCAGCACGAGCTCCCTCTCGACCGAGTCGTCGGGATCCAGGTGGATCAACTTCAGGACGTTGACGAGCTTGTGGAGCTGCTTCGACACCTGCTCGAGGGGCTGGGTCTCCACATCCACGACCACGGTCATCCTGGATATGTTCGGTTTCTCCGATATGCCGACAGCCAGGCTGTCAATGTTAAAGCCCCGTCTTGAAAAGAGGCCCGCCACCCGGGTTAGCACGCCGGGTTTGTTCTCCACCGAAATCGACAAGGTATGTTTCATTTCCCTTCCTCCAGAATCATCTCGGAGCTCGGCTGTCCGGGCGGGACCATGGGAAACACGTTCTCCTCGGCCTCCACCACGAAGTCTATGACATAGGGGCCGTCGGCCTCGATCGCCTTCTTCAGGGCCGGCCCCACGTCTCTGGGTCGCTCCACTCTTGCCGCGCCGGCCCCGTAAGCCTCTGCCAGCTTCACGAAATCGGGGCTGACGCCGCGCTTCAGGTCGGTATGGGAGTAACGCTTGCCGTAGAAAAGCTGCTGCCACTGCCTCACCATTCCGAGGTACCCGTTGTTCAGGATGGCCACCTTCACGGGGATCTTCTCTATTAAGGCGACGGCGAGCTCTTGGGCCGTCATCTGAAAGCTGCCGTCGCCGGCCACGACGAAGACCAGTGCATCCGGCCTGGCGACCTGGGCCCCGATGGCGGACGGAAGGCCGAAGCCCATGGTGCCCAGGCCACAGGAAGAGACAAAGGTGTTGGGCTTGGTGAACTTGTAGAACTGGGCGGCCCACATCTGGTTCTGGCCCACGTCCGTGGCAATGATGGCCTTTCCTTCAGTCACCTCGTAGAGCTTCTCCACCACATACTGGGGCTTGAGGGCGCCTCCCGTCTTGTAGCTCATGGGATAGTCCTTCTTCCACTGGCCGATCTGGCTGAGCCAGCGTTTCCGCGAAGGCTTGGCTTTCCTGCCGTTCTTGTCAAGCTCACTCATGAGTGCGGCGGTGACGTCCTTGACATTTCCGACGATGGGTACATAAGGGACGACGATCTTGCCGATCTCCGCCGGATCGATGTCGATATGGATGATCTGGGCCGACGGGGCGAAGGTCCCCAGCTTTCCGACAACCCGGTCGTCGAAGCGCACGCCGATGGCGATGATCAGGTCCGCCTTCGAGATGGCCGTGTTGGCATACCAGGTGCCGTGCATGCCGAGCATCCCGAGGGAGAGCCTGTGAGTTTCGGGAAACGAGCCCAGCCCCATGAGTGTCGTCGTCACGGGGATGTTCATGGTCGTGGCCAGCTTGTAGATCTCCTTGTGCGCCCCGGACCGGGTTACACCACCCCCGATGTAGAATATGGGCCTTTTTGCATTCCGGACGATATCGGCCGCTCCTCTGATCTGCCTCGGGTGCCCCTTGTAGGTGGGCTTGTAGCCGGGGAGATGGAGCCTTTCCGGTTTTCGGTACATTACGACGGACTTGGAAATATCCACTGGAATGTCGATGAGGACCGGCCCCGGTCTCCCGGCCGCCGCGATGTGGAATGCCTCCTTGACCACCATGGGCAGCTCCCTGGGCTCCTTGACCAGGTAGCTGTGCTTGACGATGGGCAGCGTGATCCCCGTGATGTCCGCCTCCTGAAAGGCATCTGTTCCGATCATGGTGGTGGCGACCTGTCCCGTGATTGCCACGATGGGGATCGAGTCCATGTTGGCGTTGGCGATCCCGGTGACGAGGTTCGTGGCGCCGGGCCCGGATGTGGCCATGCAGACGCCCACCTTGCCGGACACCCTCGCGTACCCGTCGGCCATGTGTGCCGCACCCTGCTCGTGGCGCACGAGAATGTGCCGTATGTCCGAGTTGTACAGCTCGTCGTAGATGGGCAGCATCACCCCACCCGGGTAACCGAAGATGACCTCCACTTCCTCCCGCTTCAGGCTCTCTATGAGCGCCTTCGCACATGTCATTTTCATCGGGTCCGTCCTTATTTTGTTTTCACCCGATTGCGGCAAAGCCGCAAGCTATCAGCGATCAGCTGTCAGCCGTCAGCTCCACCACCCTTTCCCCGACTGTGTCATCTGGAGGGACGGCTTCCACGCCGTCCACGGTCCGGGTGGAACCGGACCCTCCATTGTCTTGACTGTTGAACGACTTGGTTCATGACAATGAACCAACAACTACGCATCAAGTGTAACTTTTACGATGAACGGCACTAACGATGGCCCCTGAGCTGGCCGAGGAGACCATCCCCGCATATCGCGCCAGATAGCCGGTCCGGATCTTCGCCGCCCGGGGTCTGAAGGCCTTTCTTCTTGCCGCGAGGGTCTTTTTGTCGACCCTGAGATCGATCCTCTTTGCGGGTATGTCGATTCGTATCCTGTCCCTGTTCCGGACCAGTGCAATCGCCCCCCCCTCCTGTGCCTCCGGGGAAACATGCCCAATGGAAGCCCCCCTCGTGCCGCCCGAGAAACGACCGTCCGTTATGAGCACCACCTTGTCGGCGAGGCCCATGCCGGCGATGGCCGACGTGGGAGAGAGCATCTCCCTCATGCCGGGTCCACCCTTCGGCCCCTCGTAGCGGATGATCAGGACCTCGCCGGCCCTGACCTTCCCGCTCGTGATGTAGGCGAAGGCGGCCTCCTCCGAATCGAAACACCGTGCAGGGCCTTCGTGAACGAGCAGGTCCTCAGGGACGGCCGACTGTTTTACCACGGCCCCTTCCGGAGCGAGGTTCCCCTTGAGCACAACCAGGCCGCCTGTTTCCATGTAGGGCGCAGAAGAGCTCCTGATCACATCCTTGTTTCTGATCTTCGCTCTCTTTATCACCGCCCCCACTGTTTTCCCCGCCACCGTGGGAAGATCGGTATTGACCAGCTTTCGCCCGGCAAGCTCGGCCATCACCGCCGGTATCCCTCCCGCCTCGTGGAGGTCCTGCATGTGGTGATGCCCGGCCGGGCTGAGCCTGACGAGATTGGGTGTTTCCCCCGATATCCTGTTTACCAGATCGAGGTCCGGAAACATGCCGCCCTCGGCCGCGATTGCGAAGAGGTGCAGGATCGTGTTGGACGAACCGCCGATGGCCATGTCCACGGCCAACGCGTTCCGGAGGGCCTCGAAAGTCATGATGGTGTTCGGCCTGATGTCCTTTTTCAGGAGATCCATGATCCTTCGACCCGACCTTTTGGCCAGCCGTATCCTCTCCGCATACACGGCGGGCACGGTGCCGTTTCCCGGGAGCGCCATGCCGATGGCCTCGGTCAGACAGTTCATCGAGTTCGCCGTGAACAGCCCCGAGCAGCTCCCGCATCCCGGACAGGCGCTTGCCTCCAGCTCCGCCAGCTCGGATTTCGAGACCGTGCCGGCCTCGACCCCTCCCACGGCCTCGTACACCGAAATGAGATCGACATCCCCGCCGCCGTGCCGGCCCGCCAGCATGGGGCCGCCGCTCACGACGATGGCCGGCAGGTCCAGCCTGAGGGCCGCCATGAGCATGCCCGGGACGATCTTGTCGCAGCTCGGGATCAGAACGAGGGCGTCGAACCCGTGGGCCCGCGCCATGAGCTCAATGGAATCGGCAATCACCTCGCGGCTGGCCAGTGAGTACTTCATGCCCTCGTGGTTCATGGCGATCCCGTCGCAGATGCCGATACAGCCGAACTCCATGGGCGTGCCGCCGGCCGAATAGACCCCGGCCTTTGCCGCCTTGGCAATCCTGTCGAGATGCACGTGACCGGGTACAATTTCGTTGACGGAATTGACGATCCCCACCCAGGGCCTTCTGATCTCCTCGTCGGTAAAGCCGGAGGCCTTCAGAAGGCTTCTGTGCGGGGCCCTGTGCACGCCCTTTTTCGCCACATCGCTTTTCATGGTTCACTCTCCGGGTTGAATCCCCTTCGGATAGCTTCCCAGCACCTTTATGAAAGAGGACGACGCCTTCATCTCACCGAGTGCGATCATCACGTTTCGGTCTTCCGTGCCGCCTTCGAAATCCGCATAAAACACATACTCCCACGGGTCCTCGGGTACGGGCCTGGACTCGAGCTTCGTGAGGTTGACATTGTTGTCCGAAAAGGGCAACAGACAATTGACCAGCGCACCGGGATGATGCTTGGTCTTGAAGGCGACAGAGGTCTTTTCCTTCAGGATATCTTCAGGAACGTCTTCTTTCATCACGACCAGGAAAAATTTCGTGATATTGGTAAGGTTGGACTCGATATTCTCCTCGATGACCTCCAGATCGTAGATGTCGGCACAGAATGCGGATGCAATGGCCGCCTCGTCCGGCCTGTTTCTCGACTTGACGAGCTTGGCGGCACCGGCCGTGTCATATTCCGGGACAGGCTTTATGCCGTGGGTGCGGAGGAATTCCCGGCACTGCTTCAGGGCGTGGGGATGAGAGTAGGCCGACCGAATAGCCTCCAGCCTGTTTCCCCTGTTTACCATGAGGGTGTGACGGATACAAAAAAACACCTCAGCGACCACGGACACCTTCTCCTTCAGCAGGAGGTCATAATTCTCGGTCACGCTCCCGGCAATCGAGTTTTCCGCCGCAACGAGGGCACAGTCGACCTCCCTGTTCTTCACGGCGTCGAACATGTTTTCGGACCACTCGTACCCGACGGCCTCGACGCCGTTCCGAAACTGGCTGAAAACAGCCGCTTCGCTGTAAGAGCCCTTGATTCCCTGATACGCACACTTCATTCTTCGAGCCTCCTTGCGGAAAACAAAGAGATCACTTGTCGTCCTTTAGATGGTCTATTACTCTCTTGTTTTTTCAACGCAGAGTCGCAGAGACGCAGAGGATTATTAAAATATTGATTCAAACCTATACGCTTAACACTTGTTGATTTCATAATAGCCAGACATATTATTTCGACCACTTTTTCTGTCATTTCGACCGCAGGAAAAAATCTTATCTGTTCAGATTGGTCCCTCTGTAAGATTTCTCAACGGAGTTTATCCTGTGCGATGCGAAGGACCTAAAAGAAAAAAATCATAGGCCATAGGTTTCCTTCTCCTCTGCGTCTCTGCGTTAAAAAATCCTTTAACGGAACAAATTGGATCTCCTATGTAATCAAGTCAATCCGCAGCCGAAATCCTGGTCAGCACTCGCTCTGCGCCCAGGTCGGGCAGGCCCAGGGTGATAAAGAGCCTGCCGAGAGCACTGTCGGAGATATACTCTATCGTCTCGATATCGATGTTGCTCTTCCTGCAGAGCTCACGAAAGTCTTTCAGCGTGGCCAGGTGTATGTTGGGTGTGTTGTACCACTGGAACGGGAGGGTCTCCGACACCGGAAGCCTGCCCAGGATGCCCAGGGACCAGCGGTAAACATAGTATGCAAAGTTGGGAAATCCGATCACGCAGTTTTGGGCGATGCGCAGCATCTGCTTTACGGTCTGGAGTGCGCTGTGGAGCTGCTGGATCGTCTGGTTGAGAAGGATACAGTCAAACGCGTTCTCCGGGATGATGCCGAGGCCCGTATCGGCATCGATCTGAAGCACCGGAAGGCCCTTGGCCATGCAGGCCACGATTTTTTCGAAGTTGAGGTCCAGGCAGATGCCTGTGATCCCTTTCCTGCTCTGCAGGGCCAGCATGAGGCTTCCGTCCCCGCTGCCCACGTCCAAGACATGAGTCTTCTCGACGATCTTCCTGCTGATGCTATCCAGGTCGGGCAGGGGCTTGCTCTCGTATGAACGCTGAGGCGTCTTCCCGTTGAGAAATGCCCGGACGCCCTGTGTGAGGGTGTCGATCTCCAGTAGAAACGCGTCGTGCCCGAAGGTCGAGTCGATCTGGAAATAGCTCACCCTCTTGCGGTTGGCGAGCAGGGCCTTCACGATGTCCAGCTGCTGGGACGGTGGAAACAGCCAGTCCGAGCGCACGGACACGACCAGGAAATCGGCGGAAACGCCCTCGAAGATCCGCTCCATGCCGCCGAACTCCTCCTCCAGGTCGTACAGGTCCATCATCCGGCTGATGTAGAGGTAGGAGTTCGCATCGAACCGGTCGACGAACTTCCAGCCCTGATAGCGTAGATACGACTCGATCTGAAAGTTGGTGCTGAACATGTCGCCGTCCGCGGGGGGCTGCCTGTCGTGCATCTCGCGGCCGAACTTCTGGAGCATCAGCTCCGAGGAGAGGTAGGTGATGTGCCCGAGCTGACGCGCAAGGGAGAGCCCCTTGTCCGGCTTCTCCGGCCGGCCGTAGTAATCGCCGCCGTGCCACTGCCCGTCCGACTCGATCTCCTGGCGGCCGATGATATCGAAGGCCAGGGCCTGGGGCGACAGGCTGACGGCGGCGGAGATGCAGATGCAGCGACGAACATAGTCCGGGTACCGGACGCTCCACTCGAGGGCGCGCATGCCGCCCATGGAGGAGCCGATCACGCCGTAGACTTCGGGAATGCCGAGCTGCTCGAGCAGCATCTTTTCGACCCGCACCGCGTCCCGAATCGTGATGTGGGGAAAGGTCACTCCATAGGGGTGGCCCGTGTCCGGGTCGATGGAGCCGGGCCCGGTGGTGCCCTTGCAGCCGCCCAGTATATTCGAGCAGACGACGTAGAACTTGTCGGTGTCCAGGGCCCTGCCGGGGCCGATCAGGGAATCCCACCACCCCGGCTGGGCATCTTCCTCGGTGTGGTAGAAAGCGGCGTGGGCGTCCCCGGTCAGGGCGTGACAGACGTAGACGACATTCGACCGGTCGGGCGCGAGAGTGCCGTAGGCCTCATAGGCGACGTCGACCTGCTTGAGCACTCCCCCCAGCTCGAGCCGTAGCCCGCCCTCAGGGAGCTCGAGTCGAATGCTTTTTGTCTCAACCAGGGTCTTTGTCATGACCGTCTCATAAAGTGGCCTAGCCGTAAAAAAAAATTTTAACTACGAAAATCGCGAAAGGACGCGAACAGAAAAGCATGACTGTTGGATTGGCCATTTTCGCGCTTTTCGGGTATTTCGTAGTTTCTTTTTACGAATTGTGTAGTTATAACCTTTTGCCATTATCTACGCGCTTTGCACTGATGTTACGAAAGAATTGAATCGACTTCTTCAACGCTTTTCCAGCTGCTCGAACCTGCGGTCGAATCCTCCAACATACTCGGATGTGGGCCTGATGAGCCGATTGTCCATGAACTGCTCCATCACGTGGGCTATCCACCCGGCGGTGCGACTCACGGCGAATATACAAGTAAAATACTCCTTGGGAATCTTCAGGGCCTCCTGGACCGTGGCCGAGTAGAAGTCGACATTCGGCCGGATCCCTTTTCGCTCCAGGACGAGTTTTTCGATGCTGTGAGAGATCTCGAAGAGATGGGCTGTTCCGGCCCTGCGGGAGAGCCGCTCCGAGTACTTTCGCAGGTGATGGCTGCGCGGATCCTCGGTCTTGTACACCCTGTGCCCGAAGCCCATGATCCGCTGGCCCGAGTCGAGCATGCCCTCGATGTAGGCATTGACGCTCTGGGGGCCGCCGATCTCCTCGAGCATTTCCATGACCTTTCGATTGGCGCCGCCGTGAAGCGGGCCCTTCAGGCTGGCCAGGGCCGAACTTATGGCCGAGTGCATTCCGGCCAGCGTGCTCACCGTGACCCTGGAGGCGAAGGTGGAGGCGGCGAGTCCGTGATCGGCGTGCAGAACCAGGAGGCTGTCGAAGACCTCTCTCTCGAGCTCATTCGGCTTTTTCCCGGTGAACATATAAAGGAAATTCTCCGCAACAGTCATGCGGGCATCCGCGGAGATCGGAGCCTGGTCGGTCCGCATCCGGTAAAGGTACGCGACGATGGTGGCGACCTGAGCGAGAATTCTTCTCGCTTTTCGCAGATTGGAGGCTTCGGAGTTCTTCCCGCCGTCCGGATCGAACACGCCCATGGCCGAAACGGCCGTGCGCAGAACGACCATGGGATTCGCGTTGGGAGGCGAAAGACGCAGTAGCTCCAGAACTTGGCTGGGAAGCCGCATCTCGGAGACGAGCTCCGATCGAAACTCTTCGAGCTGTACCTTGTTCGGCAGCTCCCCGAACCAGAGAAGGTAGACGACTTCTTCATAATGGACACGGCCGGCCAGCTCGTCGATGTCATACCCTCGGTAGTAGAGCTTGCCGTTCTGTCCGTCCACGTAACTAAGAGATGTTTCAGCGGCCACGACCCCTTCCAGGCCGCGTACCGGTTGTTTTCTCTTCTTTTTCATGATCTGTCCCCTTTTTTATCTTTAAATGGCAAAACCGTAGCCAATGTAACAAAATATGACATATCAAATACGAAGTTGAGTCCTTGGTCGACAGTCAACAGTTCAGAGTCGAGAGTCACCTGCTTCTCACTCTCGACTCTTGACTCTCGACTGTCGACTTTTTTTCAACAGCCTCTTTTCCGCCGATCGCGCATGGCCTTCGAGCCCTTCAAAGCGGGCGAAGGCCGCTGCGTCTTCGGCGAGAGTAGCGGCCGCATCGGGATCGTCGATCTCCAGCCACGTGCGCACCCGGAGAAAGGTGGCCACGCTGAGGCCGCCCATGGACCGGGCCGTTCCGCCCGTGGGGAGCACGTGGTTCGGACCGGCGCCGTAGTCGCAGAGGACCTCGGCCGAGCCGGCCCCGATAAAGAGAGCACCGTAGTGGCGTAGCCGGGGTGCGAGCTTCCGGGCCCCGGCCACGCAGAGCTGTAGATGCTCAGGCGCCAGTTGGTCGCAGAGGTTGACCGCTTCCTCCATGTCCCGCACGATGACGGCAAATCCCTTTTCCAGGGCGGCCGAGGCGGTCGGTTCCGTGGGCAGCGTCTCGATCTGGGCCGCCAGCTCTTCATCGACGCGATCGACCAGGCCCGCATCCGGGGAGACCAGGATCGGGAGGGCGTCCACGTCATGTTCGGCCTGGGCCAGCAGGTCGGCGGCCACCACCGCGGGATCGGCCGTGGCATCGGCCAGCACAACGATCTCGGACGGCCCGGCCAGCATATCGATGCCGACCCTCCCGGCCACGAGCTGCTTCGCCGCGACCACCCAGCGGTTCCCCGGGCCGACCACCACATCGCACGCAGGCACATGGCCCGCGCCGTAGGCCAGGGCCGCAATGGCCTGGGCCCCGCCCACCGCGAGAAGCGCCTCGGCCCCCGACACGGCGGCCGCCGCCAGGGTGATGGGCGCGGGCCTGGGCGAGGCGACCCACACGCTTTTGACCCCGGCCACGCGGGCCGTGAGGGCGGTCATGAGGACCGACGATGGCAGCGGGAAGCGCCCGCCCGGAGCATAGCAGCCCGCCCGCTCCACCGGATCGATCGTGTGGCCCGCCCGGCCGCCCGGCACATCCACGGTCACCGCCTGCAGGGACGAGAGCTGAGCCTCGGCGAACCGCTCGATCCGCCCGGCGGTCCGCTCCAGGAGCTCGCGGTCAGTTGAAGGGAGTGCATCGAGCGCCTCGTTCATCTCGTGACCGCCAAAGATCGTCCGGTCGCCCGCATTCAGATCCCCGAGGCGGCAGGCGTGTTCGACCACGGCGTCATATCCGCACTGCCGGACGTCCTCGACGATCCGGGCCGCCTGGGCGAGGGTCTCCTCGTCCACGGGATCGCGCCGCAGGGCCGGTACCTGGTCGGGTGTTAATCGTCGGAGCTTCATTTTGTATACCTTGTACCTATCCCAGCTTCGCCAGGAAACTAGTCTCCGCCACCTCAACGTCGTTCCCGCGAAAGCGGGAACCCATGATTGTGCTCACTTAATGGATCCCCGCTTTCGCGGGGATGACGGTTTGGGAGTAAATACAGTTTCCTATGCAATCCAGGGGGGCGACTGGCAGTCGCCCTTATAACGCCTCCGTCACTTCTTTGCGTCCCCTCTCGAACGCGTCACTCGCAGGCTCCGGCGCTCGAGCTCGTCCTCGACGTCGGAGAGGGAAACACCCGCCCGGGCCATGGCGACCAGCGTGAAGTAGATCAGGTCGGCCGCCTCCCAGCGGACCTCCTCCTTCCCGGCCGCCCGGGCCAGCTCGCCCGCCTCCTCGAGGAGCTTTGCCTCCAGGAGCCTGGGATCGCCGTGCAGGCGGGCTGTGTATGATCCCGACGGCGCATGCTGCAGGCGTTGCGCCAGCCGGCGTTCGAGCCCGCCGAGGCCGAATCCCTCGCCCCAGCAGGTCCACGTGTCCTCGTGGCAGAAGCCGGCCCCTCGCTGGCGCACCGTGAACCGGAGGGCGTCGCGGTCGCAGTCCGCATCGATCCGCAGCAGCTCCTGCACGGCGCCCGAGGTGTCTCCCTTGCGCCAGAGTTCGCCGCGGGAGCGGGAATAGTAGACCCCGCGCCGCGTGTCCACCGCCTCGCGCAGGCTCTCGGGGCTGGAGTACGCCAAGCCCAGGGCCGCGCCGAGCTCATCGGACACCACGGTGGGCCAGAGGCCGTCAGGGCGGTCGCTCGAGAAGGGGGCGGCCAGGGCGTCCGCCAGGTGGAGCTTCCCCGTGTAGATGGCCATGCCCACCTGTCCGTCTGCGCCGAGCCGATCAAGGCGGGCGATTTCCTCTGTGGTCGTAATGCCCCCGGCCACTGTTACTCGGGCCCCTCCGGCCGTCCTGACCAGCTCCTCTACCCTGTCCAGCGCGGTCCCCTCCAGGCGCCCCTCGAGCTCCACGAAGGTTACAAGGAAACCTCCGACCAGGCCCCGAAGCTCTTCCATGCGCTCCAGGACACCGCGGCCGGTGGCCTTCTGCCACCCCTCCACGACCACCTCGCCATGCATGGCGTCCAGGGCTGCGATGACACGCTCCGCCGGCAGTTTGGCCAGCAGGTCCGGCTCGGCCGCGGTGCCCAGGATGATCCTGGCGGCGCCGTCGTCCAGCCATCGCCTGGCGGCGTCCTCATCGCGGATGCCGCCGCCCACGCGGCAGGGCGCGATCTTCACGAGTTCCCGAATAACATCGGCGTTGGAGCCCCTTCCCAGCGAGGCGTCCAGATCGATGACCGCAATCTCGCCGGCCAGGCGAAAGCGTTCGGCCAGGGGAACCGGATCGCCCGCGTCCAGGACCTTGGTCTTGCCGCCTACGAGCTGAACGGCCTGGCCGTCCATGATATCGATGGATGGAACAATCATAGCCGCACCTCCAGATCGACGGCCGCAAGGGCCTGCTTCACCTCCCGGATCGTCCACTCCTCGTAATGGAAAATGGACGCCGCCAGCACCGCCTCGGCGCCCGCCTTCACCGCCTCGATCAGGTGATCCGGGTGATCCGCACCGCCGGAGGCAATCACCGGCACGTTGACCTCCTGCGATATGGCATGGATCAGGTCGAGGTCGTAGCCGATACGTGTGCCGTCCCGATCCCAGCTGGTGAGCAGGATGTCGCCGGCCCCGTGCTCCACCGCCGATCGGGCCCACGCCACGGCATCGATCCCGGGGCGCCGCCTGCCGGAGAGGGTCACCACCTCCCAGGCCCCATCGCTTGTCGAAGCGGCGTCCAGGGCCAGCACCGTGCATTGGCTTCCGAAGCGCCCCGCCATCTCAGCCAGGAGCCCGGGGTTCTCCACGGCGGCCGTGTTCACCGAGACCTTGTCCGCACCCGCCTCGAGCAGGGACTGGGCGTTGCCCACATTACGCACGCCGCCGCCCACGGTCAGGGGTATGGAGATGGCCCGGCGCACCTGCTCCACCGTCTCCACCTGGGTCCCCCTCTCCTCGGGCGTGGCTGAGACGTCCAGGAGAACGATCTCGTCGGCGCCCTCGTCCTCGTAACGGGCGGCCAGCTCGGGCGGTGAGCCCGCATCGCGGAGCCCCTGGAACTTCACGCCCTTAACCACGCGCCCGTCGCGCACGTCCAAACACGGAATTATTCGAATCGTGAGCATGACTTATCTTCCATGATTCCTGATTCGACGTAGCATCAACAAAATAGCAGTCTTGGTTTTCCTTACGGTCATCTAATCGAAATTGGGCATAGAATCACGAAGGACTCGAAGGAGTCACGAAGATCACAAAGTGATATTGAATAAGACAACCGTTTTTTTCTTCGCGTTCTTCGTGACTCCTTCGTGCTCTTCGTGATGAAATCAACAGATAATCGATTTGCAATCAATTAATTTCAAAGATAAATCTAACCGACCTCTATCCACCGCCGAAGCAAATCGATCCCCCAGGCCCCGGAGAGCTCGGGGTGAAACTGACAGGCCATGACCGGCCCGCGCTCGAAGGCAGAGACAAAGGGACCGTCGTAATCGGTGATCGCCACGCTCCATCCCTCGGGCCGCTCCTGCAGACGGTACGAGTTGGCAAAATAGGCGTACCCCGGCTGCAGCAGGCTGCAGCCATCGCCGGGCTCGATCCGATTCCACCCAAGCTGCGGCACCCGCACCTCGTCCGAATAGCGCTTCACCCGGTGAGGGAGGATGCCCAGCCCCTCCACGCCGGGATCTTCCTCGCTCCCCTCGCAGAAGAGCTGGAGCCCCAGGCAGACACCCAGCGTGGGGCGACCCTGCCGGATGCGACCGGCCAGGGCCTCCGCGAGACCGTACTTGCGAAGCTCCTCCATGGCCGCCGCAAAGGCGCCCACCCCGGGAAGCACCAAGCGGTCGGCATGGGCCACTTCGTCGGCGTCGAAGACCAGACAGGCCTCGGCGCCGGCCTTGGACAGGCCCGAGAGCACCGAAGCGGTATTGGCCGTCCCGGTGCGTACAACGACTACTTTCGGTGATTCGGAGTGTTTCATTTTTAAAATATTTTTCCGCTGAGGAACCCATGAACCCATGAAGGGGAATAAAAATTGAGAATATGAAAATGCCCGAATATAACTATTTCATCGAAGGCCTCATAATCTCTAATGCCATCATGGCTTTTCTTTCTGGGTTCCTGGGTTCCTCAGAGATTATCTCCTGATGGTTTGTCTAATTTTGTCTTCACCGTTATTGAATTGCGGCTTAGCAATGTCCCCTCGTCACAGTACCCCCTTTGTGCTCGGGGCGGGGCGCGATTCGTCGGCGGCCACGGCCTGCCTCAGCGCCATGGCCAGGGCCTTGAAGGCGGCCTCGGCCCGGTGGTGGTCGTTTTCGCCGCGCAATACGTCCACGTGCAGGGATGCCCGGGCCGCCGTGGCCAGGGACTGGATGAAGTGGACCAGGTTCTCGCCGGCCACGCCCCCGATGGTGTATCGCTTCAACCCCAGATTCACCACGGCAGCGGGGCGGCCCGAAAGGTCGACCACCGCCCTGGCCAGGGCCTCGTCCATGGGGGCATGGGCCGAGCCGAACCTCGCGATGCGGCGCTCTTCGCCCAGGGCCCGGTCGAGGGCCGTGCCGAGAGCGAGCCCGCAGTCCTCGGCCGTGTGGTGATCGTCGGTGTGCAGGTCGCCCTTGCAGGTGAGCTCCAGATCGAAGCGGGCATGGAAGGCGAGGGTGGCCACCATGTGATCCAGAAAACCCAGGCCGGTCTTCACGGCCGCCTCTCCCGTGCCGTCCAGGCAGAGGGTCACGGTGATTTCGGTCTCTTTCGTTTTTCGCGCAACATCGACTTTCCGCTTCGTCATGGCAGCAGATCCTCCACGTCGGATGCCTGCCGGAGCACTCGGGCTGCTCCGGCGGCGGTTAGTTTTTCGGCCGCGTCTTCGGACGTGTTTTGGGACATGTTTTGGACCTCGTCGCCCGGCGCCACTACACCCAGGGGCACCACGCCCGCGGCCCTGGCCGCGGCCACGTCGTCGGCCGTGTCGCCCACCATCCAGGCATATCTTACGCCGAGGCGCTCCATGGCGAGCCTGACCGGATCGGGGCTCGGCTTGAGCGGTGCATCTTCCATGCAGACCACGGCCGGGATGAGCTCCTCGATGCCCTTCTCCCTCAAAAACCGCTCGGCATCGCTGCGGGGCCGGCCTGTCACCACGCCGAGCTTCACCTTCGAGGCAAGGGCCGTGAGCACCTCTTTTTCGATTAGCAGCCGCTCTTTTGCGCGCAGGCCGGGCGCCTCGGGCGTTCCCTGATACAGGACCTCGAAGCGCCGGGTCACCTCGTCCAGAGGGGCGTCGACTCCTCGCTCGGCCAGCAGACGCCGGGTGAGGTGCCAGTCGTTGTTGGACTTGCCGGCTATCTTGGCCGCCGTCACCTCGGCCGTCCGCAGGGTCACGCCGTAGCTCTCGGCCGTGGCGAGGATGGCCTGCCGGTACGACTGCGAGACGTCGGCCAGCACGCCGTCCATATCGAAAAGCAGCGCCTCGGGCCTGAGAGCCGTGGCGAGGGCCTCGCATAAACGGTCGAAATCCCTCTCGTTGCCGGGACAGGTGATTCGAAGGGCGTCGGCGAGCCCTGGGGCGCCCGGGAAGGCCCGCACCGCGATGCCCTGCCCGGCCAGGGCGTCCCGGGCCCAAAGGGCGTCGGTGACCCGCGCAAAGACAAAATTCCCCTGCGAAGGCTCCACCCTGGCGCCCAGCCGGGTCAACTGGTCCTCCAGCCTCCCACGCTCCCCCTTCACCTTCCGGATGTAGGCGGTCACATCGGACTCGCCCTCACGCAGCCTCGCCTCGGCCAGGGCCAGGGAAGGCCTGGCAACTCCGTAAGGGCCGCCGGCGGTGCGCATCCACTCGATAATCTCCGCGGGACCCAGGGCATACCCCACCCGCAGTCCGGCGAGCCCGTACGCCTTGGAGAGGGTCCTGACCACGACTGCGTTGGACAGGCCCAGCGCCCGGTCCGTGAGATCCTCATCGGCGAATTCGACATAGGCAAAATCGCACAGCAGCACGGCTTCGGGCGCGGCCAGGGAGAGCCGCTCGAGGTCCTCGGCCCCGATCACGGCGCCGGTGGGATTGTTGGGGCTCACCACGGTGATCACCGCCGTGTCCGGCCCCACGGCCCGCTCGACCTCTTCGACCGGGTAAGCACTCTCGGCCCACGGCACCGTCACCACCGTGGCACCTGCCAGGGCGCCGAAGTGGTGGATCATCGTGAAGGTCGGCACCGGGATGATCATCTCCCGCCCCGGGAAGAGCACGGCCCGACAGAGCCGGTTGATGGCATCATCGCCGCCGGCCGTGACCAGGACGCGGTCGGGCTCGAGGCCAAGCCGGCCCGCGAGCAACTCTTCGAGTGGGCGGGCGTCCGGGTAGGACCGCACCACCCCGGGCGAGATCGGGTCCAGTGCCCGGACCACGCCGACGGGCGGGACGGCCCCTTCGTTGGCGTCCAGGCACAGGTCCACGGGGGCGCCGGCCGTGGGTACCCGGTAGGGGGCTATGCCCTTCAGGAAGGGGGATGGCTTGATTCGTATGGGAGGTTTATTTCCCACTATACGGACACCTTTCTCTCGCACGCATCGCCCTTGGAGCGGACTTTTTCACTCAGCCATTTCAAATATTTCGTTAAATAAATTCACCACAGAGGACACAGAGAGCACAGAGAAAAGAAAATCTTGATCGCATTCATTCTCTCTCTGTGACCTCTGTGTCCTCTGTGGTTGAAAAAATCTTTTCATAAGCTCCGCTGATTTCCTTCTCTGCGTCTCTGCGTTAATACTCTTCAACGGAAATAGTTTTACATGTCGCGCAATCACGGCACGAGCTGAGCCAGGGCCGTGACGACCAAGTCCGTGCCGCCACACGCCTTGATGGCCGGAATCAGGCGGGCCAGCTCGCTCCTGGGCACCGCCACCTTGACCGCAAAGCCCACGTCGTTGTGCAGCTTGGAAATAGTGGGCTCCCGCATGCAGGGCAGGATCTCCACCAGCGATTCCAGCTTGTCCACCGACACGTTGATCTCCAGCATCACCCTGTGGCGCGCCTCCAGTACAGAGTTCAGCAACATGACGAAATTCCCGATGGACTCCTTCCGGGCCAGGTCGTCCATGGCCCTGGAGTTTGCGTACAGGCGGGTCGTCGACGTCATCAGCTCGTCCACCACGGCCAGGCCGTTTCCCCTCAAAGTCGAGCCCGTGGCCGTGTTGTCCACGATGCAGTCGGCGTCCTCTGGCGGAAAGACTTCGGTGGCGCCGTAGGAGTGCACGAACGTGGCGTCGAGGCCGCTGCGATCGATCCAGGCCCGGGTGAGGGTCTCGTACTCCGAGGCTACCACCAGGGGGCGCTGCGGAAGACCGCCATCCACCAGCAGGGCCTCGGGCGCCGCCGCCACAAGCCGAACGGGGTCCAGACCCGTGTCGAGCAGCTCCACCACATCCGCCTTCAGCTCCGCCACCCAGTCCGCGCCGGCGAAACCGATATCGCGCGAGCAGAAGTGCAGCATCTCCACGATATTCTGCGGCTTAAGGATCTTTGTGTCGAACCCGGGCATCGATACCGTGGGCCGATATACGCGGGCCTGCTCGGACACCCGGATGCCCGCATCGGAGAGCAGGGTGAACACACCTTTCTGCATGCGCCCTTTGGGAAGCGCCAGGCGTATGAGCGGCGCCTCGGTCTTTCCTTCCATCATAATGCCTCCCTGGCCCGGATCGCTCATCAAGAACCCGGGCTATAAAAAAAACGCCGACCTTTTCGGGGCCGGCGTTCTGGTGTGCTGTATGTTCTTTGTGGTTACACCATTGCCCGGCCCTCTATGGTGTGATGAAGGAGAATAATGACATGCAAATGCTTAGGTCCGGGATTCATGATGCTCACTATGTCACGAATGATGCACCATGTCAATAATCATTGTGGTGTTTTTTCGGAGCGCCCGAACAGCCCCTCGTACAACCTGCGCATCGCCTTCTCGCCGTGGGGCGGCTCGGTCACAAGGGTGATGTTGATCCGCGAGGCGCCCTGAGAGATCACGTGCACCGGCACTTCCTCTTCGGCCAGCATCCGGAAAATACGGGCAAGAAGCCCTGTGTCCCTGCGAATGCCGGCCCCAACCAGACAGAGTATGCTCCGGCCCGGAGTGCGCTTCACTTCGGCAAAGGAGGAGATCTCCTCGATCGCCTTGTCCAGGTCCCCTTCGTACAGGTCGAGGGTCATGGAGATGCTCACCTCGCTGGTGGCGATCACATCGACCGAGATCCGATGGCGGGCGAGGATCTCGAAGACGCGGGAGAGGAATCCCGGGGCCTCCAGCATCCTCATGGAGTGCACGTGAAGGGACTGCACCTTCTGCTGAAGGGCCATGGCCCGTATCGGCTCCTCCGGGGCCCGGGCGTGGATCAGGGTCCCCTGCCCCGAGACCGGCTCCGGGGAATCGCAGTCGACGTGGAAGGTACCGAGCACGCGGACCGGGATGCCCCGGTCCCGGGCCGGCTCCATGGTCCTCGGGTGAAGCACCTTGGCGCCGAAGTAGGCCAACTCGGCCGCCTCTTCGAAGCTCAGCTCCGGCACCACCTCGACCTCGGGCACCGCCTTCGGATCGGCCCGCAGGATGCCCTGGACATCGGTCCAGATCTGGATCTCCTCGGCGCCGACGGCCGCGCCGAAGATGGAGGCGGTGAGGTCGGATCCGCCACGCCCGAGGGTGGTGATCTCGCCCTCCCGGGTCCGCCCGATATAGCCGGTGACGATCGGCACCTCGCCCGGGGCCAGGGCCTTGACCGCCTGCCCGATCTCCGCTCGCGCCTCCGGCAACGCCTCGGCCCGTCCATGGTCGCCGTTGGTGGTGAGCCCCAGCTCCCAGCTCGCAAAGGCCCGGGCCGGGCGGCCGAGGCGGCTCACCGCAGCCGCGAGGAGATGAACGCTCGCCCTCTCGCCGAAGGAGAGGAGGGAATCCGTGATGCGCGGGCTGAGCTCTCCGAGGGCGGCCACGCCGTGGAGCATCCTCTCCAGATCCCCCTCGAACTCCGCGAGCTGCGTCCCCTCGAGGCAAACCGCCTCGGCAATGATGCGATGACGCTCCGCGATCTCGCCGAGCACCCGCCCGAAGTCTTTTCCGCTCCGGGCCAGGTCCCCGGCCTCGATAAGCAAATCGGTCACTCCGCCGACCGCCGAGGCGACCACCACCGGCGCCGCTTCCTCCCGGACGATGTGCCGGGCGGCCCGCTCCACGGCCTCCGGGGTACCCAGGCTTGTTCCACCGAACTTCATCACCACACGAGGTTTCATGAGAGCCTTTCTTTTATACTTCTACTGATTTCAGCCACGAAAAAATACGAAATGACACGAAATATCACAAAAAACTTATAATAATATTTTAGCCCTTCGGACGAACTTTTGATCTCTGACAATTCAAGCCTTACGTTATATAAATTCACCACAGAGGACACAGAGAGCACAGAGAAAAAAAGCGCTTGATTGCATTCATTCTCTCTCTGTGTCCTCTGTGATCTCTGTGGTTGAAAATTCTTTTTCTAAGCTCCACGGATTTCCTTTTCTGCGTCTCTGCGTTAAAATCTTTAAATGGAATAAATTGGATTTTCTATGCAATTAAATTATCTGCTTTCGTTAAAAGATCAACAAACGTCTCGTGCTTTTTTCGTGTTCTTTCGTGTCAATTCGTGGCTAAATCAATTCTCATATCTGGGTACGGCTCGGCCGCGTTAAGCGTCTCCTTGTCCCGACCGCTCCGCCCGGCCGGGGATCCGGTCCAGCCGGATCAGGTCCTCGATACTTTCCCGGGCCGCCAGGAGATCGGCCCGGCCGGACGCCACGAGGACCACGGCCGGCTTCGGAACCCGGTTGTAGTGGCTCGCCATGCTATAGGTGTACGCGCCGGTGGAGAGCACGGCCAGGATGTCCCCGGACTTCATCTCGGGCAGGGGGACGTCGCTCTGGAGCATGTCGCCCGACTCGCAGCAGCGGCCGGAGACGGACCAGAGCATAGGGGCCGGCTCGTCGAGTCGGTCCGCGGCGACCACCTGGTGACGGGCGCCGTAGAGGGCGTAGCGCGGGTTGTCGGTCATTCCGCCGTCCACGCTCACGTAGTTGCGAAGCCCCTCGATCCTCTTTACGCTCTGGACGGTGTAGAGGGTCACTCCGGCCCGGCCCACGATCGATCTGCCAGGCTCATCGCAGAGCACCGGGGGCTCGACGCCCATCTCCCCGGCCGCCTCCAGGACGGCCGACCGCATGGCGGACAGGTGCTCCTCTACCGAGGGGGGATAGTCGTCCGGCGTGTACCGGACACCGAGCCCTCCCCCCAGATTGAGCTCGTCGAGGGGGGCGCCCAGGTCCTTCTTGGCATGGGCGTAGAACTCCATCATGGCCCTGGCCGCTATGGCGAAGGGCTTGATGGCGAAGATCTGGGATCCTATGTGACAGTGTAGCCCGACCAGCTCGAGCTGCTCACTCGACAGGACCCGCCGC
The DNA here is from genome assembly GCA_964522545.1 of uncultured Thermodesulfobacteriota bacterium. Lineage (GTDB taxonomy): Bacteria > Desulfobacterota > DSWW01 > CAZFWM01 > CAZFWM01 > CAZFWM01. The sequence continues at coordinate 21,931 of CAZFWM010000003.1, read as the reverse complement.
ACCGCTTCCTCGGCCGCGCCGCCCTCTAGGTTGAAGCCGAACTTGGAGTCCACCTGACCGGTCTGAACGTAGCGGTGGGTGTGGGGCTTTACTCCAGGCGTCACCCGGATCAGAACGTCGGCGCGGCAGTCGAGCTCTTCGGCGACCCCGGCCAGCCGGCCGATCTCGTCCAGGTTGTCGATCACGATCCGTCCCACGCCGGCGCGCAGGGCCATGGCGTGCTCGTCGCGGGTCTTTGCATTGCCGTGAAAAAGGATCCTCTCAGGCGGGAACCCGGCCTCCAGGGCGGTGAAGAGCTCGCCCGCCGAGACCACGTCGAGCCCCAGCCCCTCTTCCTCGATCAGGCTGCAGAAGCCTGTGGTCAGGAACGCCTTGGCCGCATAGTAAATCCTGAAGCGCGGATATTTCTGCATTTCCTGCATGTAGGCGCGGCAGTTTGCTCGGATCACCTCCTCCAGCATGACCACCAGGGGGCTGCCGAACCGGTTCAGCAGGGTTCGGACATCGTGGCCGGCCAGCCGCATCACCCCGTCAGGGCCTGCTTCATAGACCTCGCTTTCAGATGTTGTCATCTTTTATTCGTCCTTTTAATCGGATAGGGTAAATTCACCACAGAGGACACAGAGGTCACAGAGAAAATAATAGTTTGATCGGATTTATTCCCTCTCTGTGACCTCTGTGTCCTCTGTGGTTGATAAAATCTTTTCATAAGCTCCTCCGCAGATTTCCCTCTCTGCGTCTCTGCGTTTAATTCCTTGGACGGAATGCAGTGGATTTCATTCGCGTTCAAAACGGGACCGACCAGCCGGTCAACCCCTACTTGACAACATTTTTCATTAGTGGCATTATATGCATAATTTTTGCATAAATATGCATCGAATGATTGGAGGAACAACCATGAAAATCGTGCTCGCCTTTTCGGGCGGCCTGGACACTTCATTCCTTGTGCCCTATCTCTCCGAAAAATACCAGACCGACGTGGTGACGGCAACGGTGAACACCGGGGGCTTCAACAGCGAAGACCTCGCCGCCATTGAGGAGCGGGCCCTGTCGCTCGGGGCCGTGCAGCACATAACCATCGACGCCGTGGACGAGCTCTTTGACGACTACCTGAGCCACCTGATCCGGGGCAACGTGCTCAAGGGGGGAATCTACCCCCTGTGTGTGGCCGCGGAGAGGACGATCCAGGCCGGCAAGGTGGCGGAGCAGGCGATCGCCCTGAACGCCGAGGCGGTCGCTCACGGGGCTACCGGAGCGGGCAACGACGGGGTGCGCTTCGACGTCGCCTTCCAGGTCATCGCCCCCTCGCTCAAAATCATCGCCCCCGTGCGCGACGAGGGCTGGACCCGCGGCCGCGAGATCGAATATCTCAAAGAGCGCGGCCATGCCGTCGAGGAACAGCGGCTCGACCTATCGGTCAACGAGGGCATCTGGGGGACCACTCTCGGAGGAGGATGGACCCACGACCCATGGACCGGCCCGGACGAGGATGCCTTTGCCTCCTTCGACGTCGGCCCTGAGCCTCAAGGGGCAGGCGAAATCAGCATCGGCTTTGAAGAGGGACTCCCGGTCTCCATCGAGTCCGAGGGGGTTGGCGGGGTAGAGGGGATGGGCGGGGTAGAATCCCTGCGCCGCCTGAATCGGATCGGGCGCAAGTGGCGCGTCGGCCGCGGAATCCACCTGGGCGACACGGTGCTCGGGATCAAGGGACGCATCGCCTTCGAGGCGCCCGGCCCGCTCATGGTCGTCTCCGCCCACCGGGAGCTGGAAAAACTGGTGCTCACCGGAAACCAGATGCTCATCAAGGACCAGCTCGCCGCCTGGTACGGCAAGTGGGTCCACGAGGGGCTCTACTTCGAGCCGGCCCTGCGGGACATCGAGGCCCTACTGGCATCCAGTCAGCAGAGAGTCACCGGCCGGGTCCGCGTGCGACTCGAGCCGGGCCGCTTCTCGGTCGTCGGCGTCCAGAGCCCTCACAGCCTGATCAACGAAGATATCGCCCGGTACGGAGAGGAGAATTCGCTCTGGGACGGCCGCGACGCCAGGGGCTTTTCGACCCTGCTCTCCATCCCGTCGCTGCTCCACAGGACCGCCGGTGAAAGGAGTAGGGCCCAGGGAAGGAGTAAGGAATGATCACCTCTGTACTGCACCTCGACAAAGTAACGAGCTCGACCCGGCACGCAGGCATCACCCGGAATGTCACGATCGGCTATGAGATCACGGCCAGACCCGGCTATGTGCTGGCGGTCAAGGTCCTCAACGACAAGGTCACTTACGACCACGTGGAGATCCTCACGGGACGGTTCGTGAAGGTGCGCAGGGACGACGTCCTGGCCGTCACCCTGGGATCGCGCTCCGCTTCGCAGGGATTCGCCGGGGTCGTCCCCGAGACGGTCCGGGCCGGCGACACCCTGCAGATCCTCAACATGGGCGGGGTCTGCGGCGCGTGCACCGCCTTCCACCCCAAGCTGGGGCGGCCCTTCGACGTCGAAGTGCTCGGCGCTGTGCTCGCCTTCCCCTCCATGGAGGCGAGGGTCGGCGTGCCCGCCCACATCCTTAGCGGGCCGATCAAGGCGGCAGACAGGCTTTCGGGCCACGCCCCGGTCATCTACATAAGCGGCACCTCCATGAACTCGGGAAAGACCACGGCCGCATGCGAGATCATCCGCGAGCTCGTCCGCTCCCGCCTGGCAGTGGCGGCCTGCAAGCTCACCGGTGTTTCGCTCATGAGGGATACGGCGACCATGACCGATGCGGGCGCCATGGCGGCCTTCGATTTCACCGACGCGGGCGCCCCGGTCACGGACTCGACCGATGCGCCGGCGATCTCCATGGGTATCATCGATAAGCTGATCAAGGAGAAACCGGACGTGATCGTGGCCGAGCTCGGCGACGGCCTCCTTGGGCAGTACGGAGTGGCCGAAATCCTCGAAGAGGGGCGGCTCATGTCCCTGGCGGCGGCCCATGTGCTCTGCGCGGCCGATCCGGTCGGTGCCTACGGGGCTGCCCTCCTCTTTCAAGACCGATTCTCTCAGACGATCTCGGTGATATCCGGGCCCGTCACGGACAACGAAGTCGGCCGAGCACAGATCCGGGAAATCCTCGATCTCCCGGCCATCAACGCATTCCAGGACCCGGGCGAACTGAGTGAGTTCCTTATCGGAAAGGTGAAGTCGTGGAAAAGACCGTAGATGTAGCAGTCCTGGGTGCCGCCGGCTACACGGGCGGGGAGCTTCTGAGGATCCTGCGGGCCCATCCGGCCGTGGACTCGATCCGGGCCTACAGCCGGTCCGCCCCCGGAAGACCATGGTCCGAGGCCCACCCGAATCTCATCGGGGAAGAGCGGAAGCTCCTGGGAGGAGGGCCCGAGGAATCGGCCTCGGGTGCGGACGTGGTGTTCAGCTGCCTCCCCCACGGCGAGAGCTCTGCGGCCGCCCCTTGGGTGTTCCGGGCCGCCCCGGATGTCTTGTTCATAGACCTGGCCGGGGATTTCAGGCTGACGGACCAGGGGACCCACGCGCATTACTACGGTGAGCACCTCGCCTTCGACCTCACTCCCACCTTCACGTATGCATTTCCGGAGGCGAACAGGGCCGCCATTCAGGGAGCGCGTCGGCTCTGCTGCCCGGGGTGTTTCGCAACGGGGAGCCTGGTCGCGCTCTCGGCCCTGGCCGGGACCGGCGCCATTGCCGGGCCGATCGTATCGTTTGCGGTGACCGGGTCGTCCGGATCCGGCGCCCAGCCCATTCCGGGCACCCACCACCCGCGGCGCAACGTCAATGTGTGCGCCTACAAGATCTTCACCCATCAGCACGAGCCCGAGGTCCGGCAGCAGCTCGATCGTATGGGTGAAAATAACAGGTACAGGCTGATCACACACTCCGGCCCCTTTGTGCGCGGCATCTTCACGACCCTGCACACGAAGCTGACCCTGGACTGGGACGGTCGTCGCGTGGCCGGGGCCCTGCAGGCCTGGGCCGAGGAAAATCCGTTCATACACCTTGTGAAGGGATCACCGAACCTGACCCCGGTGCTGGGCACGAACCACTCGCTCGTCGGGCACTCGGTCTCGGAAGGGGAGCTCATTCTCATGTCGGCTCTGGATAATCTGGTGAAGGGGGCCTCGGGCCAGGCGGTCCAGGCAATGAATCTGGCCCTCGGCCTCGAAGAAACGGCCGGGCTCAAGGCGGTCGGGTTCAATCCGTATTAGTGTCTGTGATTGTATTTTCGAGCTGGAAGCATAGTAATTATACCTCTGAGGAACCCAGGAACCCAAGAAAGGAAAAAATGAGAAGGATGCTATAACGAGTCCATTTGGGTCTCAACGATTACAATACTTTTTTCTCTTTTCCTGGGTTCCTGGGTTCCTCAGAATTTTTCTTCTCATAGCGTTTAGCTAAAGCATTGTTGTCACAGAAAGGCTATATCAGTGGAACATGAGCTTACCGTTTACTCGCGTTGGGGGATCGAGCTGGTGTCCGGCTCGGGATGCTACGTGACCGACAGCGAGGGCCGGCGCTACCTGGACCTCTATGCCGGGCACGCGGTCGCGAGCACCGGTCACTGCCACCCTAAAGTGATGGAGGCGATCAAGAACCAGTGCGACAAGATCCTCTTTTACTCGAACATGGTCGATTTTCAGGTGCGGCGCGAGCTTACCGAAAGGCTCACCGAGGCCGTGCCGGGCGCGGCCGCCGCTTTTTTCATCAATTCCGGGGCAGAGGCGAACGAAGCCGCCCTCGCCCTGGCGCGGATGATCACAGGAAGGCGAAAGATCATCGCCTTTGCCGGTGGGTTCCACGGCAGAACCCTCGGCGTCCTTTCGGCCTGCGGATTGGAAAAGCACCGCGCCAGGACCGTGGTCGACGGCCGCCCCCTGGTGGCCGATGTGGAGATCCTCCCCTTCGGCAGCGCTGAGGCCCTCGCGACGGCCCTCTCTCCGGAGGTGGCCGCGGTGATCGGGGAGCCTGTGCAGGGCCTGGCGGGCGCGCTGTCTCCGCCGGACGGATTCTGGACCGCCGCGGCCGAGCTCACGCGCGCCGTGGGCGCCATGCTCGTCTTGGACGAAGTCCAGACCGGCGTCGGCAGGCTCGGCGCTTTCACCGGTGTCTCCAGGTACGGCGTAACCCCCGATATGATCACATTGGCCAAGGGTCTCGGCTCGGGATTTCCGATTTCGGCGTTGCTGGTCAACGAAGATATTGCCGGGAAGGTAAAGCCGGGGGACCTGGGCACAACCTTCGGAGGAGGTCCCCTTGCATGTGCCGCGGCCCTGGCCACCCTGGATGTGGTGGCCGAAGAGGACCTGGCGCAGAACGCATCAGACTGCGAGCGCTTCCTTCGAGAGCTCCTGCGTGGTCTGCCCGGGGTGGTCCGCGTCCAGGGTGCGGGCTTGCTGCTCGGCATCGTTCTGGAGGAAAAGGCCGGGCCTGTGATCCTCGAGCTGAGAAACAGAGGCATTCTGGTGGGAAGCGCCTTTGATGAAAAAGTCATCCGACTCACCCCGCCGCTGATCGTCACTCATCAAGAGCTGGAGAAATTTGCCGGAGAGCTAGGGGACGTACTGAAAAAATAATAGGGAGCCTATTCAATAGTTCTCTACCTCGATCCCAGGCTCTTCCTGGGATCGCAATCCGGGAGGCTCCGCCTCCCATAATTGAGGACAATACACATATTGGCCGGACGGGGCAGTGGCCCTATAGAGCCCGTTCCGAGGCGGAGCCTCGGAACGAGGAAAAGAGGCGGAGCCTCGGAACGAGGGAAGGCCGAACAAGGAAGGAAATCATGAAACGCGACGTTGTAGACCTCTCGGTATTTTCTCAAGAAGAGATCCTGGGGCTTCTTGCGCGGGCCGCGGACCTGAAGGCCGGGGCCGCCCCTGCCGACCTCGGCAGGAAGACCTTCGGGTCCGTCTATTTCAATCCTTCGCTCCGCACGCGGGCCTCCTTCGACATCGCCTGCGCCAAGCTCGGCATCACGCCGGTCACGATCGAGCCGGGCAAGGGCGCCTGGTCCGTGGAGACCGCCGAGGGGGCCGTGATGGACGGGGACAAGGCCGAGCACGTCAAGGAACAGGCACGGGTGCTGGGAAACTATTTCGACGCCCTCGGCCTCCGTGCGTTTCCGGCCATGGAGGATTTCGAGGAGGACCGGAGGCAGGAGCTTCTCTCCATCTTCTCGCGCGAGGCACCCTGCCCCGTGGTCAATCTGGAATCACCGCTCGCACACCCCTGCCAGGAGCTTGCGGACATGCTGACGTTGAAAGAGCACGGCCTGAGCTCCCCGGGTGACCCGTTTCTGCTGACCTGGGCCTATCACCCGAAGCCCCTTCCCCAGGCCGTGCCTCGAAGCGCCTTGCACGCCGCGGCCTCCTTCGGGCTCTCCGTCACCCTCGCCTTCCCGGAAGGCTACGACATGGACCCCGCCTTTCAGGAGGAGATGGGGGCGCTGGCGGATAGCCGCGGTGGACGGCTTCGGATCGTCCACGACCCGGATGCGGCCTTCAGCGGCCAGCGAGCGGTCTATGCCAAATCGTGGAGCCCCGTCTCCAACTACGGCCAGCTCACACCGCCGTCACTCAGCGACTGGATCGTAAATGAAGAGAGAATGGAGAAGAGCGAGTCGGCCATCTTCATGCATTGCCTGCCGGTCCGCAGGAATGTGGTGGTCACGGACGGCGTGCTCGACGGCCCTCAGAATGCGGTCACCGGGCAGGCGGTGAACCGAATCTGGGCCCAGATGGCTTTACTAGAGATGTTGTTAAAGGGAGGCAAGAAATGAACGACTCGATCTTGCAGCTGCGCAGCGCTCTTCCGTACATCCGCCGGTACCAGCGTGCCGTGTTCGTGATCAAGCTAGGCGGAGAGATGTTCATGCCCGAAGCACTCGACCGGATCGCGGAGCAGGTGGCCGTGCTCTATCACGTGGGCATCCTCCCGGTGCTCGTCCACGGCGGCGGCCCCCAGGTGGACAGCCTGATCCGAGAGCGGGGCGGCGAGATCCGCAAGGTCAACGGCCGCCGGATCACCGATGAGGCTTCCCTGGAGGCCCTCATCATGGTGGTGGCAGGCAGGCTGAACATGGACCTTGTGTCCGCACTCTCCCGGCACGGCCTGGCCGCAGTCGGCCTGACCGGTCTCGATGGCTCCACCGTCTCGGCCGCACGGCGCCCCCCCGTGACCTTGGTCGACCAGGAGGACGGCCGGGAAAAGACCGTGGACTTCGGCCTGGTCGGGGATGTCGAGGCGATCGACCCCGGCCTCATCCGCCACATGCTCGACGGCGGGTACACACCGGTCCTGGCGTGCGTTGCCGGGGACCCGGACGAATCGCCCCTCAATGTGAACGCCGACACTTTTTCGATGACCCTTGCCGTAGAGCTCGGGGCAGGCAAGCTGATCTACCTGGTGGACGTGCCCGGCCTGCTGAGAGATCCCGGCGATCCCTCCTCCCTGGTCTCTTACGCCGATCCCTCCGACATCGACGAGATGATCGGCGCGGGGGGCATCAAGGGAGGCATGCTTCCAAAGGTGGAGGCCTGCGTGAAGGCCGTAACCGGCGGTGTGGATCGGGCCCACATGGTCCACGGCACCAAGCCCGATGCCCTGCTGGGCGAGATCTTCACCAACCGGGGGAGCGGCACCATGATCGTCTCGCGCCGTGAAGGAATCAATGAAACCGAACTGTGACGCCGTAGATCTGCTTCGATCGCTGATCCACCTTCCGAGCGTCTCCGGCGAGGAGCGAGCGGCCGCGGACTGGCTGTCCGACTACCTCTCGGAGCGCGGGGCCGCCCCGCAGAGGAGCGGCGACAGCGTCTGGTTCGAACGCGCGGGGGCCGCTCAGGGCAAGACCCTGCTGCTGGCCGCCCACATCGACACGGTCGCGCCGGGAGAGGGCTGGAGCGTGGACCCCTTCGGCGCCGAGGAGAGGGTAGGGAGGCTCTACGGGCGGGGCGCAGTCGACGACAAGGCGAGTGTCGCCGCATTCACGGCCTGCGGATTGAGCATGCGGCCGCCGGCAGGCAGGCTCATAGTTGCACTTACCTCCGGAGAAGAAACGGGAAAGAGCGGTTTGATAGATCTGCTCGAACTCATCGGACCGATCGATGCGGCCGTGGTCGGAGAGCCCACTTCGCTAGAGATCTGTATTCGGCAGCGGGGCCTCCTGGTGATCACGGCCGTGGCCAATGGAAAGACCGGCCACGCCGGCAGGCCAGAGGGCACGGTCAACGCCATCGAAGTGGCCGCCGCGGACATCCTGGCCCTCTCAAAGATCGACCCGGGCCCGGAGGATCCCTTTCTCGGCGTTTCGAAGGCCGCGGCCACCGTGATCAGCGGGGGCAGCGCGCACAACATCATTCCTGAGCTTTGCGAGTTCACCATCGACATCAGGACCGTTCCAAGCCGCTCTCACGATGAGTGGATTCGGCGTCTGGAAAAGGCCCTGAGCTCGGAGATCCATCCCCACTCCGGCCGCTACCGGCCCTGCTCCACGGATGAAAACGAGGAGATCGTCCGGAGCGCCGTGCAGACGAATCCCGGGGCAGAGCTCATCGGATCGCCCACGGCTTCGGACTGGGCCTTTCTCGATTTACCGGCCGTGAAGATGGGCCCGGGCGACCCGCTGCTCTCGCACCGCCCCGACGAATACATCGAGGTCGGTGAAGTGACCCGGGCCGTGGAAATGTTCACCCATCTCGCAACACACTATCTCGGAGGCTGAGACATGGCAAAGCTATGGGAAAAGGGCGTGCCCCTCGATCCGGACATGCTGGCCTTCACCACCGGCGACGACCCGGTGCTGGACAGCTCCCTGCTCATCTACGACATCATGGGCAGCCTGGCCCACCTGGAGGCCATCTTCAAGGCGGGGGTGATAACCGGGGAGCAGCGCAAGGCCCTGCGGGCGGCCCTCTGGGAGGCGAAGACCGCGTGGGAGGCGGGAGAGCTGACCGTGACCGTCGAGTCCGAGGACGCCCACACCGCTCTGGAGGAGTTCCTGGTCTCGCGGGCCGGAGAGACCGGTAAGACTATCCATGCCGGGCGCTCGCGCAACGACCAGGCCCTCACCATGATCCGGCTCTATTTGCGCGACGCCCTGATCTGCCTGGCGAACCGTGCCATCGCTCTGGCCGACCTGTTTCTCTCTGCGGCTGCAGAAGGGGAGGGGATCGTGATTCCTGGCTACACCCACCACCGCCAGGCCATGCCCTCGACCTGGGGCCTGTGGGCCGGGGCCCAGGCGGAAGGTCTGCTCGAGTCGATCTGCTTCTCCGAGATGGCCTTTGCCATGGCGGACCGATGTCCCCTTGGCGCGGGCGCGGGCTACGGGGTTCCCCTGCCGCTGGATCGAGAGGAGACGGCCGAGCGCCTCGGCTTCGACATCCTCCAGGTCAACGTCCTCTCCACCCAGGCGAGCCGCGGCAAGGATGCCGTGGCCCTTCTGGCTGTGACCGCAATGTATTCCCAGGACCTCGCCCGGATCGCGGCGGACCTGATCGCCTTCTCGGATGAGCTCACGGGCTTTGTAAAAATCCCCGATGCCTTCACCACCGGCTCCTCCATCATGCCCCACAAAAAGAACCCCGACGTACTCGAGATATTGCGGGCCAAGGCCGCAAAGGTGGCTGGCTACCTCGGGCAGGCGACGAACACGGTCCAGGCCCTCCCGTCCGGCTATCACCGGGACCTGCAGACCCTCAAAGGGCCCTGCATGGATGCCGTGGACACGGTCGCCCAGGGACTGGAGATCTGCACGAAGCTGGTCGAGGGGCTGGAGGTCGACGAGCAGAGGGCCGGGGCCGCGTGCCGAGGGGAGCTCTTTGCCACGGACGAAGTGTATCGCCGCGTGAGAGGGGGCACTCCCTTCAGAGAGGCCTACCGCGAGGTTGCCGGGCAGGTCTCGGAGGGAAGGGATTTCTCGCCGGAAGATCCGCTCGTCCTCATCAAGGAGAGATCCAGCCTCGGGGCACCCGGGAACCTGGGACTGGAGTGCCTGGCAGATGAGCTCGAGGATATCGGCGACCGATGGGCCGAGCGGGCCGAACGCATCGAGACCGCCCTGCAAAATCTTTGGGAAGACCAACGGGAAGAGCGATGAACTCGAAGACCGCTCTCAGAAGAAGACGAATACTGGAGATGGTTCGAAAAAACCCGATCTCCGACCAGAGGACCCTGGTCGAACTGCTGAAAAAGGAAAACTTCCAGGTCACCCAGTCATCCGTTTCCCGCGACATTACCGCTCTCGGCCTCTACAAGGCGGGGGGCCGCTACATCCCGGCCTGGGAAGTCGTCCCCTCATGGTCCGAAGTGCTCCCACTCATACTCGACATGCAGCCCGCCGGACCGAACCTGCTCGTTCTGAAAACACCCCCCGGCGGCGCACAACGCGTGGCCGTGGCCCTCGATCACACAGATATACAGGGGCTGGTCGGCACCGTGGCCGGCGACGACACCGTCTTCATCGCCTGCAAAGACAAAAAATCCCAGGACCTGATAAAAGAAAAACTCGGCTAGAAAACGGAGGGCGGGTTTTCCAACCCGCCTTCTCTTGGAAATGGCGGACAGGAATGTCCGCCCTCCGTTGAAGAGTCTTGACCTTGCCCAAACACGATACGCTCTGTTGGTTATGCAATCCGATAAATGCAGTAGGAACCGTAGCGAAGCGCAAAAACCCTAGGTGAGATTTTCATCCCGAAAAATTCAGGGGTAAATATTATTTTCTCAGAGCATGTTGACTTTTATTACCAACTCTGATTAAATTAATGAGTTACGCTTTTTGAATGTACTTTTTTCCCTCAGGGGTACATTCTTTTTCTAAGACGAGGGCAGTTTTGAGGCTCTCTTTAAGAGAAGCCTCGCAATGGAGGAAAGTTTATGCCAAGAGGTACAGTAAAGTGGTTCGATGACAAGAAGGGCTACGGATTTATCGCTCCCGACGATGGCGGAGATGATCTGTTTATCCATCATTCGAATATCGATGGAGAAGGCTTCAAGTCTCTTCAGGATGGTGACACGGTCGAGTACGAAGAAGGCCAGGGGAGGAAAGGTCCTGAAGCGACAAAGGTGCGCGTATTCTAGCCCATCTTATTGATTGACCTCTTAGGCCCCGGTCTTGTGCCGGGGCCTTTTTTTTGATGGAATTGGCTGTAGGAATCAGGACACAAAGAGACTTTTGGTGGAAAAATTGGGGTCGGTCGTCAAATTCACACCCAGCCTTCTCAAGCCCGTCTCGTCACCGGGCGTGGGCATGTGGGTCATATGGACCTCACATCCTCTTAGCTCTTTCAATTTATCCATGGCCAGCTGGGCGGTGGGGTTGGTCGTCGCGCTTATACTGAGAGCGATCAGAGTCTCTTCCAGGTCCAGACTCACCGAGTTTTTGTTCAACGTGTTTTTTTTCAGAGATCCTATCGACTCTATTATATTTGGCGACAGCAGGTGGATCTTGTCGGGTATATCGGCAGCCTCTTTGATGGCATTCAAGATGAGGCTCGATGCCGCATGCATGAGGTGAGAATTCTTGCCATTCACAATGGTTCCGTTTACTAATTGGATCGCCGCGCCACAAAAAATCCCCTCATTTCCTTTTTGCTTCTCCTCCGCTTCGACCGCCGCTTCTCGCGCAGGCACGACAATCTTTCTCTCTTCCGGCTTGACGTTGAGTTCCTCCAGAAGACGCTCCACCCTCTGTATAGTATCCTTGTCTACAAGCCCCATCAGATATTCACACCTGTATCGGAAATATCTCCGTATGATTTCCTGCTTCGCCGCCTCACGGACGACCTCATCGTCAACAATCCCGAACCCGGCCCGATTTACCCCCATGTCCGTCGGAGACTGGTAGAGCGTCCTGCCGCCGGTAATTCTCTCCAGTATTCTTTTCAATACGGGAAATATCTCCACGTCGCGGTTGTAGTTGACGGCTGATTTTTCGTACGACTCCAGGTGAAAAGGATCGATCAGATTGAAATCCTTGATATCGGCCGTGGCCGCCTCGTACGCCATATTTACCGGATGCTTGAGCGGCAAATTCCATATCGGGAAGGTTTCGAACTTGGCGTAGCCGGACTCTGTTCCCCTTTTATGATCATGATACAGCTGGGAAAGGCATGTGGCCAATTTGCCGCTGCCCGGACCGGGGCCGGTGACAACCACCAGTTTTTTATCGGTCTCGATGAAATCATTGGCCCCGTAGCCCTCATCACTCACGATCAGATCCACGTCCGTCGGATAGCCTTTCGTGTAGTGGTGCGTGTAGACTTTTACATTTCTGCGTTCCAGCCGGGTCTTGAACAACTTGGCCGACGGCTGATCTTCAAACCGGGTTATGACCACCCCCAGCACATCGATGTCCCAGGCCCTTAAATCGTCTATCAGCTTGAGGGCGTCCGAATCATAGGTGATCCCGAAATCGGCCCTAATCTTTTTCCTTTCGATGTCGCCTGCGTAAATACAGAGCAAAATATCGGCATTATCCTTTAATTTTTGTAAAAGTTTCATTTTCACATTGGGGGCAAACCCCGGCAGGACCCTCGATGCGTGATAATCGAAGAGGAGCTTTCCGCCGAACTCGAGGTACAATTTATTATTGAACTGCTTCGCTCTCTCCAGGATGGCCGACGTCTGTTCCGTCAGGTATTTCTCGTTATCAAATCCCACCTTCACGCCCATTGTTTCTCCCCTCCACTAGCATGAACATGAACGATCCGTTCAGTTCGATTGATTTGAAATGCCTTACGATGCTTCACTTAAGATTTTTTTCGCAGGGGTTTCAGGCCGGCGAGGATCAAGGCAAAAACCGGGATCAGGAAGAAAAGGCCCGGGCTGTGTGAGATGGGAACGATCCGGACTTCGCAGATAGCGGGATAATCCCAGCAGTCTAGAGTGTCGATCGCATCGACGAGACCATCGCAGTCGTTATCGAGACCGTCGGCGCAGGTCGGGCTGCCCAATGGCCCCTCTCTGGCCCCCGGATTGACCGCCGGATTGGTGTCGAGGCAGTCGTCATAGCAGGCCCCGTAAAAGCCGTAGAGCGGATCGAAATTAGGGTCGCGGGCGCCTGAGTATCCATCGCCGTCGGAGTCAGCGCACGCCGAGTCATAGTAGATTTCCAGATAGTAGTAGCCCGGGGAGCCATCGTAACCGACCGCCAGGGCCGCCAGTTGAAGCGGAAAGCTCCACCCGCCTCCCTCGACCAGCCCGTACCCCACGATCTCAGGCACGAATATCAAGGCGTCTGCGGCAATGATGTACCAATCGAGCTTATAGGCTGTCTCCAGCCCGTCAGGATCATAATAGGCGAACAGGTAGAGGTCGTAGTCGCTGTAGCAGTCGAACATCATCTGAATGAAGATGACCCCTTCCATCGGCATCTCGAAGTTGTAGTAGTCATGGTCACCCGTATAGAAGGAGGGACCATAGCCCACGGAGTCGAGCTCACCATAGACCGTGAGGACCCCCTCGGACAGGGTGCCGAGATTATGGGTAACTCCGGCTTCTAGGTCATCATTGGGCTCGATCTCACTTCTCCCACCGCAATCGAGGTCATTGTCGCCAAAGGGAACACCCAGGATCACCTCGAGAAACTCGTTTATGCCGGTGCAGTCCTGATCGATCCCGTCACCGCAGTCTAAAGGGACTTCGGGGGAGCACGGGTTTATGTAGGGATTGCCGTCGTCGCAATCGGTGCCGCCGCAGACCTCGTCCTGAAAGCCGTCGCCATCGTAGTCCCAGCATTCCAGGGGCTCCTCCGCATGGTGAATTACTCCGCCGAGGGCTTGTCCGGAAAAAAGGGTGACCATCAGGAAAAGGGTAGGGAGCGTGACTCTACCAATCAAATTCATTTTCACTACTCTTTGTTCCTTCTTTTTCTCTTTTGGATCCTTTGAACCTTATGGTTATTTTACTACATTTACCGGGGAACCCGCAACCGTTGGAGGATCGCAATTGGAAATTTTCTTGTAAAATCTCTGTCTCCCATTGACGCCTCTTTGAGAGAACTCATACAATAAGATAGACCTAAACATAGTGAGGAGTTTCCATGTGTGAATCGAACGCGTTTCTGGTGGATGGCGATAAGGAACAGCTGGTGCTCGAGGATGTGGCCTTCATCCGGCCCGAGGAGGAGATGCTGAGGCTCCGCAATATCTTTGGAGAGGAAAAGACCTTGCGTGCCGAGATCAGAGAGATCAATCTCCTGGAGCACAAAATTATTCTTATCTCAAAATAATACGGGGCACGGCATGCCGTATCCCCGCTTTATTTTGAGATTTCTTTTACTTCAAGCCTTTTATCATAACATCTACGTTTTTTCGTAGATGTTGGAGAAATGTTCGCAAAAGAAAAGGGGATATGGAGATAAAGGGGATCGGGGGGATTCATTAGAGATTGAATTGTTCAATTCATATCCATTATCTCCCTATCTCACCCTATCCCCTCATCTCCTTTTCTTATGCGATTCGGTCGCGGCTCCGCCGCGTTAAAATTCTACTCATAAGAAAGCGAAGCTTTCTTATCCTGTCATTCTATTGGAAATCAAATGGGTTCCTATGGTGTAATTGAGCGGATTTCCTATAGAATGACTACGAACAGATTATCTTCAGCGCCTCCTTTACACTCTTTATCACGTACAGCTGGCCTTTCGTGTTGGTTACGTCGGCAACCTCCAGCTCATCTTCTTCGAGAATAAGTATAGGGCCTCTGTACCAGTTTCTCTCTCTCAATTCATAGGAAAACTTCTTGTAGTATTCATTGAGCAACGTGTAGAACTCCATGGTCAGACCATGCCCTTTATGGGTATCCGCCTTGAGCTCCATGGCTCTCTGCCTGAAATGAACCCTTTTCCAACCGTTTTCGAGATTGGCTTTCAACAGGATGAGAAGGTCCGGCTCTAATTTAGCGGCAGGAAATCGCTTTGCCAGCTCCCGCTTCTTGATCAAAAAATAGTCATTACAAAAATCGAGGCTGTCCTTGCTCATCTGATCATAATGATGCAGGGCGGCAGCAAAGATCAGAGGGTCCTCATAAGGAGTTCTGTCAAAAATGATGGAAGTTCGAGGATAGATCAGACTGCTAAATATCATTTGATTCAATCGCTGTGCGATCAAATCGATCTGAAGTCGTTCGGCAAAGAGCTGCATGTCGTCGTAGTACATTTTCAGGATCTCTTTGTCGACATCTTCCATATCGATAGCTATCTTGCCGAATGTACTGACTATCTTCGCCGTCGTCGTCTTCCCGAGGCCTATATTTCCCGCCACCATGATTACGACACGGTCTCTGTTCAGCACTTCCTGAAGGTCCTCGGCCTCGTCCCAGATACGCTTCAACGCCTCCTTTTCATCCATCGGTTTTATTTCATCAATAATTTCTGCCACTTTGCTGTCAATTCGCTCATCCGTATTCAATTTGAAATCCTCCTCCGGATATTGTTGATGACCGAATCCAATATATATGTAAGGTAGGACCCATCCTGCAGGAATTCGACAGAGGCATCAAAGGTCAGTACATTCGGCGGGGCAAGACCGTAGCCGTCATATATCTCTTCTATATTGTCTATGAATCGGTCGTACAATGAATTGATCCGGATGAGATATTCTGTCGGAATGGTTTCGCCCTCGGTGTTTCGAATTTCGTTTCTTTTCTTGAGCTTATCGATATCTTCTATCCTCAAGTAGACGAGGAGCTGCTCGAGCCACTGGTTCTGCTCGGAGCGATCGAGATCATCGAGGCCGCTCCTCAGCATCTGTTGATACTCGCTCCATTGATCGTATCGCAAATAGCCCTCATCGAAAGAGTTCTTGCAAAAGGTCATGGCCCCGCCGAGCATGCCCCTGTCGAAAAAGACGACTCCTTCATGGGCCTTTGCGACGAAGTGCCTCCCTATGCGCCCGATAAGACAGCTTTCTTCGAACCACGACGAGTATTTTTTCCTGTCCTGGTAAAAGAGCTGGAGCCACGACTGGTCAATGAACTCGACGATGGTCTTGACCTCTTGGCCTTCATCCAGAAACTCATCAAATCTGTCCCGGTTTTCATTGATGTATTTTACGAGCGTCGTCTTGCCCGCGCAAATATTCCCTTCGATTAGAATGACGAATTTTGCCATGGTTTCACCTTTAAAATAATGATTAGAAAGATGCGGCGGGCACGGCCCGCCCTATTGCTTACTCTCTATCTTCCAGAGGCACGACTCCACTGCGGACTTTAATTTCCCGCTAGGCGGTGCCGCGGCCTTGACCCATTGCGCGAGCGACTGGCCGGTCTCGGGCGGCCCCTTCAGAAGTGGGCCGACCACGAGCCTCCGCCGCCCGCTCCAGATAACGATCCGATTACTCCAGCGGGCAGCTTTGACCGAATCCACCTGGCTCCAGGGCAGCCGCAAAGCCCCGTCGAATCGATGAATCGTGAGAGCCTCCTCTCCGACAACGAGGTACTCTCGCTCGGCGCCCCGACGTGCGGCCACCCAGGCCAGCAGCAACCAGGAAGGAGTTAGCAGGGCCACCAGCTTCACCGCCACATTGATGGCGAAAATGGCGTACTTGATCCCCACCTCGAGGAAGAGTTTCAGCGCCGAAGAGGCCAGGATCGGTGTGGAGAAGCGCTCGACCGCCATCGGCCATATCCATCCGGAAACACCGAAGGCGAGAAGCACTACCTGACCGACGAGCACGATCGCGGCCACAGGTTTTACCCATCGTCGCCTGCTCCACGAATACATGCCCGGCCTGAACTCCCGAAACACGTCCGGCGGCTTGACAGCCGCCCGCATCCGCTGGCCGAGCCCCTCGAGGATGTAGTAAATCACCGGGACCATCACGAGGGTGAGCAAAGTGGCAAAGGCGATTCCGAAGATGATCACCACCCCGAGCCCCTCCCACAGCTCATCGGTGATGGTGAGGGTGAGAAGCCCGCCTATGGTGGTCACCGTGGTCGACATGATCGGCCTGAGCCGGTCGCGGCCGGCCTGGACGATGGCATCCACGATCTCCACGCCCGCCTGACGCCGATTGTTGATCCAGTCAACCAACACGATCGCCCCGTTCACCACGATCCCGGACAGGCCGACCAGTCCGATGAAGGACATGATGGTAAAAGAGTTTCCGGTCACCCAGAGCCCGATCATGGCGCCCACTAGCGATAGGGGCAGCGTGGTGAGGATCGCAAAGGGCTGGATGAAGCTGTTGAACTGAGAGACGAGAATCGCCAGGATCAGGATGAAGGCCACCATATACGCCACCTTCAGGCTCTCGAAGGACTCCTCGGTCTGCTCGAAGTCCCCGGCGTAGCTGAACCGGTATCCCTCGGGAAGATCGACCTTCCGCTCCAGCCGTTCCCTGAGTTCCTCGGTGATCTCCACGGCACTGCGGCCCCTGTTCTGGGCCGTGACTCGGACCACCCGCTCCAGATCGATACGCCGGATCCGGTGGAGTCCCTGGGCCGTTTCCATCTCGACCAGGGAGCGCAGCGGCACCAGCTCCCCGGCAAGAGAACGGACCTTGAGCCTGCTAACGTCCTCTATGCTGCGACGATAGGACCGGTCGTACCGGACGATCACATCGTATGCATCGTTCTCATGGGCCTCGTCGCGGAACTCCACGGCCTCGTAACCGGCAAAGGCCGCCCGCAGGGTCATCACCGCCGACTGGAGGCTAACACCGAGTGAAGAGGCTTTTTCCCGGTCGATGTGGAGCCTCAGCTCAGGGGTGGCATCCGAAAAATCGTCCTTGATCTCGGCGCTCCCCTCGATATCCTCCAGCTCTCGTATCACCATCTGGGAGATCCGCCGCAGCGTCGGGATATCATCACCGACGATCTTGACCGCGATGGGCGCATCCTTGGGCGGGCCCCACTCGACCGGCCGGAAGCTGATTTCGGCCCCCGGTATGGCGTCCAGGTAGGGCCTGATCCGCTTCATGATCTCCGTGTGCTTGGGCCTGCGGTGCTCTTTGGCGTCAAGGAGCTCCACCACCACCTCTGCGTAATGCGGGTATATCGCCTCTGTGACAAAGACCTCGTAGGCACTCGCCCCCCTCCGTCCGACGCTGGTCACGACCCGGACCGCCTCGGGAACGTTGGCCCTGATCACCTCCTCGACCTGCCGCGCAATACTGTCGGTCACGTCCACATCCGTACCGGTGGGGGCCTCCGCATCGATGTAAATGTAGTCCCAGTCGACATCGGGAAACATGTCGACCTCGATGAGATTGGCGCCCGGAATAGCCAGGGCGAGGCAGAAGACGGCCACGGCAATGGCCACCACGAGGTAACGTCGGTTGATCGCCCAGATGATCAGGCGCTCATAGAAACTCTTGAATCGCGCCAGGTCCTGCTCCACCGGAACGGGACCGCCGCCGCCCCTGCGGCTCTTGAGCTTGATGAATCGCGACAGGATGATCGGATTCGCCACCATGGCCACGACCATGGATGCCATGAGGGCCACGCTCACCGTCTTGGGCATGAAGCCCATGAACTTCCCGAGCACACCTGTCATGAGGAGGAGCGGGAGAAAGGCTGATACGGTGGTGAGGGTGGCCGAGAGGACCGGCAGGGCGATCTCGGACGTGCCGACGACGACCGCCTCCGACTTGGACTTGCCGCGCTGCAAGTGGTGATAGGCGTTTTCGGCGATGACGATGGCATTGTCCACGAGCATCCCGATGCAGAGGACGATGCTGAAGCGGACCATGCTGTTGTTGGAGATCCCCATGAGATAGAGGATCATGAAGGAGATGGTCAGAGAAAGGGGAATGGCCAGGCCTGTTATGAGGGCGTTCCGGAATCCCATGAAGAGATAGAGGACCAAGATGACGATCACCAGGCCGCTCACGGCGCTGTTGGTCATCAGCTCGAAATCCTGCTTGACCCACTTGGCCCTGTCGGCGGTTATCTCGGTGCTGACCCCGGCCGGAAGCTTGGGCGCGAGCTCCTCGAGCCTGGCTCGAATCTTGTTGGAGGTCTCGAGAATATTCGCCCCTTGACGCTTCTTGACCGAGATGCTGACGCTTTCGGTTCCGTCTACCCGCGCATAGGTCCGCTCCTCGCTGAACCCGTCCACCACGGCGGCGATGTCGCCCAGATGCACCAGGCGGCCGGCCACGTTGCTCACGGCCAGATCGGCGAACTCCCTTATCTCCTTGACCTCGGAGAGCGGGCGGAGCTGGTACTTGGACTGACCCACGGTGAGGCTCCCGCCGGGGATGCTCAGGTGAGAGGCCTGAAGGGCCTTGATCACCTCGAGAATGGAGAGCCCATAGTGCTCGACCTTGCTCGGGTCGAGGTTGATCTGGATCTCGCGGGTGAGCCCGCCGGTCACGATCGTCTCGAGCACTTCGGGCATCTGCTCGAGGTCGTCGGCGATATCTTCGGAGATATCTTTGAGCTGGACCGGGTCGTAATCCCCTTTGACGCTGATGATCAGGAGCGGGATATTGGAGAAGCTCACCTCCGTGATGATGGGCTCCCTGGCGCCGTCGGGCAGATTCGAGATCTCGTCCGAAACGGCCTCCCTGACCTCCCGGATCGCCTCGTCGATATCGGCGTTCACCTCGAATCGGGTGATCACCATACTCACATTATCGACAGAGCCCGAACGGATCTCGTCGATGTCCTCGAGCCCTTCGAGGGCCTTCTCAATGGGAATGGTTATGAGGGACTCGATCTCGGCGGGGGCAGCACCGGGGTAAATCGTAGAGACCACGACGACCGGCACATCGACCTCGGGGTCACCCTCCCGAGGCATATTCATGTAGGCGAATGAGCCCGCGACGATCGGCAGGACGATGGCCACCAGAGCAAAGATACGCCAGTATTTCAGGATGAAGCTAAAAAATTTCATCGCGAGCCCTGATTCTCTCCGGATGAGAGTAGGCTAATGGCACTTCCTTCTTTGAGAAAATGCTGGCCCTGTATGACAAGTCGATCTCCCGGAGCCCCCGGAATTCCCGATTTGAGTCCGGAGGTGACGATCACGTCGTCTCCAATCGTGGCGCCAAGAGTCAGAACTCGCCTTGCCGCTCGCCCGTCCGGCCCGATCACAAAGGCGATGCGCTCATTCCCTCGAATCAGCGCGGCACTCTGGGGGATCACGATCGCTCCGCGAATTATCTCCTTGACGATCTTTATGTGCGCCATCATGCCGCCCTTTAGCTTGGGACCGGGATTCGGGGCGGAAATCTCAATCGAGAAGGTTCCGGTCTTCGGATCTGCATCGACACCGATCTTGTTGATCTCCCCTTCAAACAGCTCGCCGGGAAGGGCATCCACCGTTATTTCCACAGGGTCGTCGGAATCGATCAGCGCATAATCCTTGTCCGTCACGGCCACGGTGATCTTGACCGTTGCAAGGTCGATGATAATGAAGACAGGTATTCCGGGGGCCACCTGCCCACCGACCTCGGCCAGCCTATGGGAAACCCATCCATCGAAGGGAGCGATCACGGCCGTCTTGGATAGCCTCTCTCTGGCGATCCCCACCGCGGCCTTGGCACGCTCCAACTGCGCCTGAGCGACATCGTATCCGATCTGGGCCTCGTCATACCGGTTCTGGGCAATCGCGTTCTTCTGGTGGAGCTTTTCCACTCTCTCCAGAGTGAGGGTCGCCTTGGAAAGCCCGGCCCGGGCCATTGCCAAGTTCCCCTCGGCCTCCTGGAGCGCCAGCTCAAAGTTGGTCCTGTCGAGCAGGGCGAGCCGGTCTCCTTTATCGACCTTGTCGCCCATATCAGCCACGATTTTCACCACCCGGGCGGGCACCTCCGCCCCCACCCGCGCCCGGCGTGCCGGCTGAACCGAGCCGACCAGATCGATCGCAAGAGGGAGGTCCATGGCCCGTATCTCCATGACATCCACGGCCACCGGAATTTCCTGGGGGGGCACCTCCTCCGGCTTTGAGCACCCGGCCAATACACCGACAGCCAAGGAAATGCCGAGAGCAACGCTTATCAGTGAGATGATCTTTGCCCACCGAAAAAGAAATAAAGGATCTCTCAAAACAGACCTCATAGAGTGAGTTCGCCCACCGGGGCAAGCGTCAAACACTCACCCTCTCTTCGGGCAGAAAAGCTACTTCGATTTAAACTTCGTAAACATATCACATATGAATATTTAACGGCAAGATTCGGTGGGCGGATTTTCCAATCCACAACGAAAAAGATGGGATTTCCTGTGCAGTCGAGTATCGGATATGGGAAACAAACACTGAGGCGGGCAAAAAAAATCCGGACTGGGTGAGAGGAAACCGAGGGGGGGTGTCTCCCGCTCACCCAATCCGGTGGATTTACTGTTTGATTTATCCGGGTACAATTACAAGAACGGTGCCAACCGGTCGCAAAGAGGAAAAATACTTGTTTTTCGGCCCGAATGACTAATGATTGCAGGCAATTGAAATATTTCAACCAACCGACACTGCACCCAGACACAGAGGAGGATAACCGGAAAATCCGAGATGATTGATCACTTTTCAGACAGACCGGTTCTCCAACTACAAATGGGACAGATTTAGGAACTCTTAAAAAACAGCCATAATATCGATATGTTAGACGCTGGACTTGGGCGCTAGAAAAGAAGAACAAGAAAGCTGTTCAAATCTTGAACGCCCAGACAGAAAAAGCCGACATGGAGACGCATACTCATTCCCAAGTGGCTCGTAACCTGCGGAGGCACTGGAAATTGGGCCTTGCGCCCATCGAGGGATTGATAGAGCTTTTGAAAGATCGAGGAATCAAGGTGGAGCTGCAATCCATTGATATTGAGGAATCGTTGGGATAAAAAGGCAGAAACTCTCTACCAATCCCGAGAAAACTTCCCGGAAATCCCGTGGGAGAAAAAAATATGTCGGATGAGTTGAAACGACTCTTCGATCAGGTACGTGATCTGGTGCTGTCGGCCCGGCAAACGGCAGCGCGGAACATCAACACCTTGCATGTATTCAC
>CAZFWM010000002.1:22288-77924 GCA_964522545.1 uncultured Thermodesulfobacteriota bacterium | reverse complement strand
AGCCGAGATTCGAAACGAGCTCGACAAGAGGTAGAGGCGAAAAAAAAGATGGATCTATTAACACGAGCCAGCCACAGGCGAAGTAAGGAATACAACCTTCGCACGATTCTCTTTGTCGGGGCCGACGGTCGGACGCGGCAAATCATCGAGCAGTTCCAGCGTAATCACACCAGGGGGTACAAGATCGCAGGGTGTCTCACGCTCGATCCCGACCGCCTGGGCCGGGAGATCAACGGTGTGGAGGTGCTGGGTACAACGGATCGCTTTCAGGAGATCCTTTGGACTCAGCCCATCGACGAGGTGATCTTCTCCCTCCCGATAATCTACATGAAGGAGCTTTCGCGGCTCATCGGTATCTGCGAGGAGCTGGGCGTGAAATCGCGGACCATGATCGATTTTTTCGAGCCAAAAGTGGCTAAGCCGAACATCGAGCGAATCGGGGACTCCCCCATGCTCACACTCTCAACCACACCGGATAATCTCAATCGTCTCCTCATCAAGCGGGTCATCGACGTGGTCGTCTCCTCGATCGCCCTAGCGGTGTTGCTTCCGGTCTTCGCTCTCATCGGGCTCCTGATCAAGGTGACCTCCTCCGGCCCGATCTTATACTCCCAGGACCGGTGCGGCCTGAACGGCCGGGTCTTCAAGTTCTACAAATTCCGCACAATGGTGCAGAATGCGGACAAGATCCAGGAGCGCTTCAAGCACCTCAACGAGATGTCCGGCCCGGTCTTCAAGATCAAAAACGATCCAAGGGTGACCCGGATCGGTCGATTTCTGAGGAAGTACAGCCTGGACGAGTTCCCCCAGCTCTACCATGTGCTCACCGGAAATATGAGCCTGGTCGGGCCCAGGCCCCCGGTGCCCTCCGAAGTGAGCCAGTACGAGCGATGGCAGCGACGCCGGCTGAGCGTGAAGCCGGGCATCACATGCCTCTGGCAGTGCAATGGACGGAACAAGGTCGACTTCGACCAGTGGATGAAGCTCGATCTTGAATACATCGATAACTGGTCGCTCGCTCTCGACTTCAAGATTCTGTTGAAAACCATCCCTGTCGTCCTGATCGGTGAAGGGGCGAGCTAGCTCTGGTTCCTGCTCCATCAAAGCAAATCAGTTGTAATCAAGTATGCTTTCATAGTAAGAACAGAGAGGCGGGTCCACTCGTCGAGGTGGATGTGTTTTGCGTTCGAAAAAGGGGATGCTCAAGCTGTTGCCACTCTCTCAGGAGGAGTTCGATGAAAATACTTATCGCAGAAGATGATCCGACTTCACGTCTGCTTTTGGAATCCGTGCTGAAACAGTGGGGATACGAGGTGGTCTCCACCTGTGACGGGAATGAGGCGTGGGCCGCGTTTCAGGCCGAGGACGCGCCCAGACTTGCCATCCTCGACTGGATGATGCCCGGAATGGACGGTGTCGATATCTGCCGCAAGGTTCGCGAGCAGGACACGCCGAATCCGACGTATATCATTATTCTCACCGCACTGGACCGCAAAGAGGACATTGTGACAGGCCTCGAATCCGGTGCCGATGACTACGTGGCCAAGCCCTTTCATAAGGAGGAGCTGCGTGCACGCGTCCAGGTCGGTCAGCGGGTGGTGGAGCTCCAGTCCGCCCTGGCGGATCGCGTCGAGGAGCTTCAGGAGGCCCTTTCCCAAATAAAGACACTGGAGGGCCTGATTCCCATCTGCATGTATTGTCATAAGATCCGTGATGACCGGGAACTGTGGCACCGGATGGAGGTCTACATTCAAGAGCGCTCGGACGCGAAATTCAGCCACGGTCTCTGCCCCGAATGCCTGAAGAAATACTACCCTGAATGTGTCGAGGAAAAGGATGGGACAGAAGAAGCATAATCCTGAAAAATTCGAATCAGGACAGTATTTCGAAAGACTACCGATCCCCGCATACAATATCGACCGGGATGGCAGGATAATCAACTGCAATAATGTGGCGGTGCAGATGCTGGGCTATGCCGGCAAGGATGAACTGATCGGAAGGCCTCTCATATCCACAATCTATGCGCCCTCGTCGCGGAAAAAAGCAGGGCAGCTCATCGAAAGATGGAAGAAAGAGGGGAAGCTGAGAAACGAGGAGCTGCAGATCATCACAAAGCAGGGCGAAATCAAAGATGTCCTTTTGAACGCCGACATCATCTTCGATCCCAGCGGTCATCCGATCCACAGCCTCTCGACACACATAGACATAACGGATCGCAAGCAGGCCGAGGAGGCGCTGCGGGAGAGCGAAAAGCGCTACCGATTACTGGCCGAGAACGCCTCGGATGTCATTTGGGTCAGAGACATGAATCTCAAGCTTACATATCTCAGCCCCTCAGTAGAGAAATTGCGGGGATTTACTGTTGAAGAGGCCATGGCCCAGACAATCGATGAAAATATGACCGCCGCCTCCGCCGAAGTTTCGAGGAAAGCGCTACTAGAGGGACTGGCCGTGGCGTGCCAGGATAAAAAGGACTTATCCCAATCGAAGACAATGGAGGTAGAGATGAAATGTAAGGATGGCTCTACCGTGTGGGTTGAGGTGAAAATGAGTCTTTTGCGCGACCGGGAAGATCAGCCTATCGGGATACTGGGGATATCCCGCGAATATTACCGAACGCAAGAGGACCGAGGAGACGTTGAGGAAGAGCGAGGAGCAGCTCCACCTCGCGCAAAGGTTGGAATCGGTGGGCCAGCTGGCCGGCGGTGTGGCCCATGACTTCAACAACATCCTGCAGGTCATCTCGGGATATACAGAGATGCTGCTGGAAGAATTCAGCCTTGACGATCCAAGGATGTCGGACCTAAAAGAGATAAAAAAGTCCACCTTGCGCGCCGCGGCTCTGACCCACCAGCTTCTGGCATACGGCCGAAAGCAGAGACTTCGATCGGAGGTGAGGGACCTGAATTCCCTTGTCGCCAATATGGACAAGATGCTTCGCCGCCTCATCGGGGAGGACATGGTCCTGGTCTCGGCCCTCGCTCCGGATCTGGAGAGAGTGAAGATCGACTCGGGGCAGACCGAGCAGGTCATCATGAACCTGGTAGTCAACGCCCGCGACGCCATGCCCTTGGGCGGCAGCCTCACCATCCGGACCGAGAACGTCGTCGTGGACGATGACTACTGCAGGGAATACTCCTATGCGCGTCCGGGCAAGTTCGTCTGCCTCTCTGTCGAGGACTCCGGAATCGGGATGGATGAGTCCATAGTCGATAGAATCTTCGAGCCCTTTTTCACGACCAAGGGGATGGCTGAAGGGACCGGCCTGGGCCTCTCCGTCGTCTACGGTATTGTCAAACAGCACGATGGGTGGATCAACGTTTACAGCGAGTCCGGGCAGGGCTCGTCGTTCAGGATTTATCTGCCCGCCGTTTCTGAAGCTCCGGGAGATGAAGTCGAAAAGAAAATTTTATCTCAAGAGCTCAGGGGCAGGGGCGAGAGGATTTTAATGGTGGAGGATGAAGAGCCGGTCCTTGAATTCAGTGCCAGATTGCTCGATCAGAATGGCTATATCGTATTCAAAGCTAAAAATTCGAAAGAGGCGCTGGAGATCTTTGACAGGGAAAAGGGAGATTTCCACCTGGTCCTTTCGGATGTGGTCCTCCCCGATGAGTCCGGCCTTCATCTGGCCGAACAGATCCTGATGCGAAAACCGAAGCTGAAAATTCTTCTATGCTCCGGCTACACGGATGCAAGATCGCAATGGACCGTAATTCGTGAGAGAGGGTTTCCCTTTGTACAGAAACCGTATGAGACCGTTACATTCCTTCAGGCCATCAAGGAGGCTATAGAGACAAAGTAGAGAGCCGGCACCCCATGTGCGAACGTTCATTCATTCTCGACGGCCTTGAGGCCTTCATGGCAAATCCCCCCTACGTGTCCACTTCTCGAGCGTTGAAATTTCCGAAGCGTAAACAATAGGAAACAGGCAAGGTCGGCGAACCGGTGAAAGTCAGGTCTGAGCAAAGGTGCTCCCTGAAGTGAATTCCCTTGTGCCATGCGGGCCTTTCGAGTTCATGAAGGTGCCGCCCTGTGTAAGGCCGATCGGCTGGCACGGAAGATGCTAGTAATCCCGGGGCATGGGGCTGGGGCTTTCAGGGGTAGGGGCCCACGGGCCATGGAACCAGTAAGTGGAACAGGGGTCGAGGCGCATGGTGAAGGAGCCCGGTCGGGCTCCACTTGGCCCGTGGCCCCTCCCCTGGGGGCATTTCAACTCCAGTCCCGCATGGAGACGAAATTGAGCAGCACGAAGAGTGGAAAAGTGCACATCACTTCCTCTTTCAGAAACCTTCCCGAGGAGGTCCTGCTCAACCTCTATAAGGAAAAGATCGCGGCCCTGGAGGAGATGAGCGGACTTGCATCGGCAGGTGTGTGCTCGCCGGAATCGAATGCTGCGCCGCTGATCGGGGAGCCGGCCATCGACAGGGCGCCACTCTGGGTCAGGGTGGCCCTTCTGGACGAGATGCTCTCCTGCCCACTCTGCCGGAGGGAGTTTTCAGGGACTTGAGGCCTGGGGCTTGAGGAGGAATTTCAATCAGCACCCATCTCCCTCAAGCCGCAAGCCTCATACCCCAAGCCTCTCTACGCTTGTCTATCGCAGAATCGCGGTCCTCCTCCGCCTTGTGGCCGGTATCCTCGCAGGGCCTTGCGTCCGCTTCCTACCTTCTTTCGTTTTCGGCACACATCGTCGCGCTCAGTCGAGAGCAAAGCCAGGGACTCTGACTCGAGCGCCAGGTAGCGTTCCAGCAGCAGCTTCGCCTCCTCCGTCCGCCAGGCCGCTCCGGCAGAAAGAGAGTCCTGCCTGTCCCTGATCGTCATGATCTCCCGAGCCAGCTCCTCTTTTTTCCGAATCAACGCCTTCGCGACTTCCAGGTCTCCGATCCGGATGGCCCGGTGCTGTTTTTCGGCGAGCGTGACCAGATCCGCCAGCATGGACAGGGTGGCCGGGGTCGCAGAGGAACCCTTCTGATGCCCTCCTGTTCTCACGCTGCGTTCTCCGCCGTGATTTTGTTGATCTCCCCCTTCCACAACTCCAGATGGGGATAGAGCTCGTACTCTACCAGATCGGCCATCAGGATCCAGTCCGCCTCTGACTGGGCCGAGAGCATGTCGTCTACGGTTCGGTCGAATTGCTCCTCCAGTGCGTAGAGGGGCCGGCCGCTGTCCGTGATCCGCTCGAAATCATTGGGGAGGACCTGACGTGAAAGATCGACGGAGTGCCTGAACCAGCGCAGACCTTCTACACAAAAAACAAAGGCCTCATTGGCCTGGATGTCGTTCCCCACTCTCCAGAGACCGGCAATCCTGAGGAGCTCGGGATTGAGGCGGCCGAGGTATTCGGACATGGTATCCAGTGTGTCAATGGCCAGGTCCTCGCGGCTCATAGTGCCTACCTCGATCCGGCTCACTGAATCAGCGGGAAGCTCCATTTGCTCCTTGGTCTCTTCCTCGGACAGCGTACTCCCGTCCAGGATCGCTGTAGCCAATAAGCGCCCCGTGTCCTCCACGACCTCGGCGATCCGGGAGAAGATGTCGCCCAGCGTCCTGGTGTCGGTGAGGTCCAACCGGCGCTCCTGACCGTCGATAAAGATTTGTGCCATGATGTGTCTCCTTCCCTTTTCTTGAATGAATGCGTGGTCTTATTCTGTAATGATCTATGGCGATAGTGCGATTCCCCTGTTATCGATCTCCATCCTCATCGGTTCGTCTCCATGGACCTGGAGCTTCAAGCTCCTGTCCGAGCTATCTACTGCACCTATCGACAGTAAGACCTCACGGCCGGCTTCCACCATGAATTCAGACTCCCTTTGAAGGCTCTGGTACAGGCCCAAAGTCCTCATGGTCAGGGGCACGATCTCGTTTCCCTCCAGGTTCTCCTTGCCAAAGATGAATTTCATGGTGATGGGCCGCAACGCCGCATGGATGAGGCCGTAGTTGCGTATCTTGTCATCGTTGCTTAGGAGGGCATCGCCGATCTGCTTCATGGCGGCCACAGGGGGCTTCATTTCCATGGCCATCTGAAGGAGGTCGCTGCTCATCGAGGCCCCATGCCGGGCGAGCCCCTCCAAAGCGGAAAATGCCTCGAGATCGGGGACGATGGCAGACTCGATCGCCTGCCTGTCCGAGCAGTCGTAGCGCTGGCCGAGACGCTCCGCCACGTACCGGCCCGCCGCGGCCAGCTCTTCGGCCGTGCAGGGCTCCGGCGATTGGGGGATCTCTTCCCCCTTGAGCGTCCTCAGCCACATGGCCCGGTAGAGGTCGAAGAAGAAGTCCCACTTGGTGATCGCCTTGGCGAGCAAGGGGATGAACTCGAGAAGTCCCTGTTCATCGAAGGCCGACCACAAGAATCTCACCCGGCTGA
Source organism: uncultured Thermodesulfobacteriota bacterium (assembly GCA_964522545.1). Taxonomy (GTDB): domain Bacteria; phylum Desulfobacterota; class DSWW01; order CAZFWM01; family CAZFWM01; genus CAZFWM01. The sequence continues at coordinate 71,563 of CAZFWM010000002.1, read as the reverse complement.
AATCCCCGGCACCGATCCGGGGAGGCTCGTGCCTCTCGGAGCATCGCAAAGCCTCGATTCCCGCAAGGACGTGATCGACCGTCACGTAGTCGAGGCACACCGGGTCGATGCATTCCACCTGATGGCTGCAGGGCCTGCACGGGATCTCCGGCTCGATCACGATGTGCCCTTCTCCATAGGGACCGGTCTCCTCGCACCGTGCCGTGGCCAGAAAAAGTCCCAGGATTTTGGCTCCCATGGCCGTTGCGATGTGCATCGTGCCGGTGTCGTTGGTCACCAGTACGGAGCACCGCTCCGTGAGTGCCGCGAGCTGGCCGAGGTTGGTCCGGCCGATGGCGTCGATGACCTCACTACGCATGCCGGAGCGGATCGCCTGACCCAGCGGCTTTTCGCCCGGCGCCCCGAAGAGCACGATTTTGGCCCTGTAGCGCTCCGCGAGCAAATCACCCAGCGCGGCAAAGCGCTCCGTGGGCCAGAGGCGGTCGGATCGGCTCGCCCCCGGCTGGAAGCCGACGACCCAGTCTCCCTCCTTCACGCCCGCACGGCCGAAAAGGTCTGCCGCAAAAGCCCGGTCCTCGTCGGGGACCTCGAGCAACAGGCGGCCCCCGTTGTCCCTCACGTCTCCGCTGCACGAGTAGATGTCGACCAGGTTGAACCGGTTGATCTCGCGGTTCAGCGTGGCGTTGAAAAAGTAGTTGAGCCAGGGATGGCGGATCACGCGGTAGCCGTCGCTGGAGAGGGCGAGGCCCCGCACATCGGGTGCGTTCAGCAGAGAGACCAGCACGGCGCTCACCTTCGAGTGGGTGAGATTGATGACCATGTCGAAGTGCTCTGCGTTGAGCCGGTCGATGAGGTCCTTGCAGGAGTGGAAGTTATCCACCAGGGAGAAGCTCTCGTCAATGATCTCGCGGATCGTCCGGTCGAAATCGAAGGTGTACAGGGCGTCCAGGTGGGGGATCAACCTGCATATCTCCACGAAGCTCTGGTTCGCCAGCAGGGCCACCCGGCATCCGGGATGTGCGGCCTTCAGGCCGGTGATCAGGGGCGTGGTCTGGATGAGGTCGCCCATGCGGGTCATGTTCACGATCAGGATCTTCATAATCCTACACACTGTTTCTCTTTGGCCCAGGTCCATACTTCCCCCATGAGGAGGAAGATCCCCTCTGTCTCCGTCATCTCTTCCCCCTTGTGAGACTGGATCTCACGGACCACATCGGTCAATGCCAGCTTCTCGTGCCCCTGAAACCGGCTCAAGAAGGCATGGAGCTCCGGGGCCCCTTCGGATTCGGCGAGCAGCTCGGCTACGCCGTCGTGGAATTCGGCCCGCTTGGCCAGCCGTGCGTCCTGAGAAAAGACCCGATCGAGCATGGAGGCCATCCGCCCTGTATACGTGTGGTCCCGCAGCGCCCGCGCCCGGGCGGCTTCGGCCACGGCGCAGCGTTCGTCGGGCCGGTCCAGGTAGTAGTGTATCTTGGCCCTCAGGTCATCGATGTCCCTGAAGGTTATGATCTCCCGACCCGGCTCGAACAAGGCGGGGAGCTCGGCGCGCTCGTCGGCGAGCTGGAAGGCCCCGGCCGCGGCCAGCTCAAAGGTGCGGGGATTCACGAAGTCGCCGTCCGGAGGGACGCCCCGGTGGTAGGTAGAGGAGTGGAGGTTCACATTGATGGGGCACGCGTTGAAGATCTTCACGCACTCCTCGGTGGAGATCCGATCCCCACAGCGCTGGACCAGGCCGCCGAGCGCGGTGTAAAGGTTCCACTCGGTCCCCCAGATCTTGAAGTCGAAGTCGAGCAGGCCGAGGAAGAACTGGGTCCGGTTGTAATAGCCGGCCCCGACAAAGGAGACATCGCTCCCGAGCTCATCACGCTCCTCGGGCTCCAGGTCCAGCGGGCGGTGCACGGCCGGGTCGGCGGCCAGCGGGAGGTAGTGGTGGTGGTACACGCCGGCCGCCTCCAGCTCCTCAAAAAAGCGGCCCTGCTGGATGGTGAAGAAAAAGTCATAGAGGGGCGCCACTTCCTTCCAATACGTCATCTGGTGGTAATCCTCCACGAACCAGTAGGCCGTGGGAATGTCGAGCTTGCGGACCTTCTCCAAGGTCTCCGGCAGCATCGGTGCCTGGGCCAGGGCAAAGAGGAGGTCGGGTTTTTCCGAGATGCAGCGCGCCACGACCCCGTCGCCGAGGAAGGTGGAGTACATCCCGCGCAGCTGGTTCTGGTGCTGCTTGTTCGGCGTCATCTCGTCTATGGCCCCGAAGGGTTCATAGAAGGGAGAGTGGTCGGCAAAGATCACCTCGTGGCCCAGGGCGGTGAAGGCTTCGACACAGTATCGGGCTATAGGGAGCGAGCCCCCGTACATGGGGCCCACGACGAGGATTTTGAGCTTGCCTCCGGTTGTGCTCACCTCGGACCGCTCCAGGTGTCGCCGGAACCGCTCGTAGAAATCCCCCCAGAGACGCAGAGAAGGGGGATGCTCGACGATCCTTTCACCTTCGTAGATCCCGTCCTCTTCGCGTTCGCTGTTGTTCGCTTCCTCGCCGGCCGCAGGGCGCAACGGTATCCAGCTCCCGGATCGAAGGGCCGGGTGGCCGGCGGCGCGGGCCGGGTCGGCCTCCACCACGAGCTCGGCCCTTTTCAGGAGCCCGGTCATGTCCACGTTCTCCATGGCACAGCGGAGCATCTCCACCCGGGGCTCAACGACCACGATGCGCGCATCGGGAAACCGGTCGGCGAGACTTCGGACGTGGTGGCAGAGCCCGAGGCCCATGACCATCATGCGCTTCGGTCCCCCCCCTCCCTCGGCCGCACCATGAGGGGCAAAGGACTGCACGAGAGCCTCGGCTTCGGCGGCCGCATTGTAGCGGCTGTGGAGGGTCACCGTCCCCACCCGCAGCCCGGGAAGGCCCTCTCTATCCGTGGCGACCGCGAAGTCCTCCGGCACCGTGGTGTCCAGGACCTGTTCGGCAAGCCCCGGGTCGGAGAGCCTCAGAGCCGAGAGATTCTTTTCGAAGAGGGTCATTTCCTTTCCCCGCACATACGAGGTTCAGCTAAGTCGGATTAGCAGTACTAACCAGTCAAAAAGTGAAAGTGGGCCTCTGAGGAACCCAGGAAACCAGGAAAAGAGTTCCTGGGTTCATGGGTTCCTCAGAGGAATCTCACATATGCAAAGAAAAAATTTGTTCATCCTTTGTGCTCTTGGGTGTTATGTTTGCCTGCGGTTTCGCTGTTTCACTGCCGAGAAAAGTCGCTATCTCTTCGAGCGGTATGATCCGGGTTCCGTCGATCCGGGCCCCCCCTCCGGTGGCGTCGATGAAGAGCCGGTCTATACAGCGTTGTTTCTCCTCGAGGATGAGACGCTTGATTGCCTGCAGGGCGTGGTAAAAGGCGGGGCTGGTCGGCACCCGCCCCCCCCCGACGGCCGGAACGTTTCTCGCGAAAGGACCTCCGGTGGCCCGTAAGCTTTCGCCGGTCTCGACGTCGTCGCAGTACGGGCGCCGGCCGGTGAAGGCAAGGTCGAGCCCAGTGAATAGGATCGGGTTGGCGTCCATCCTTATGGCCAGGTCGATTGCGCTTCCGGCGGCCGAGCCCAGGCCGCTCGCCAGTCTCCCCTTCGGGAATTCCCGGGCAAAGGCGTTCGTGGCCAGGTCCCCCTCCGGATAGGCAACGATCTTAGGCCCTCCATACCTGGCCACGACGCGGTACTGAGTTGTCGGTAGAAAGATGAGAGGCACGTCGCTCTCCCAGAGCCCCTCGAAGTCACCCATGATTTCGGGCCGCGATTCAATGCAGACCACAGCGTCCGGCCGTATGCCCGAGGTCGTGAGCTTGCGAAAGACGGCGTTCACGGCGATGACGGCCGCGTTTCCGTTAAGGCTGTGGAGGTGGGGCATCGTAGTGTCCAGGGATGGGCCGGCGGCAACGATCACGGCCCCTCTTCCCCGTCCCCGTCCGAAGAGGGTCTCGACGCCGGGGGCGGACGCCACGGCGGTCCGGTTGCGCTCCCTGTTCTCTTCCATCTCGCGCAGGCGCCGATCCGTATTGATCTGCTCTACAGAGAGGCCCTCCACGATGTCCACCGCTTCCTTCATCGATCCGGATGCAATGCGTAGGGAGGGCCGATGGTAGAAGTGCCGGTAGTACACGTGCTCGAGCTCCATGATCGCCTTCGCGAACTCCAGGGTGGAGCGAGGAAGGTGGAGGCTCACTCGGGGGTCCTCCATGAGACCCGTGAGGTCCGAGGCGCGCATCGCGGCCACAAGCAAGGAAGGACTGAACTCGAAGACGGTCACCGCCTCTACATCCCCGCCAGAGGCGGTAAGGATCGCCCGGACGTGATGGCCGAGGCCGAAGCCGAAGATGAGAAAGCGCCGGGCGCCTGTGTCCAGGACTTGCCGGGCAATGCGCCGGGCTTCGGCGAGAGGATCGACCCGGCTGTGCACCAGAACGCCGCTAGATCTGCACCTGGCCGTTTTGGCCCCCCCCTTCGAGGCAGCTAGGATCTCGATCTCATTTGTGCCCGGTCCGTCCCTTTGTGAGCTCACATGCCGCCGGCGGATTCGGGCAAGCCTGGCGGCGACCCCGGGAAAGCGGGCAGCCAGAGACCGGAGGTTGAGTTCGTATAGCGTTTCAGTCTGCATCATTGTTCTTTAGTGATTCCCAATATATTCATGGTTCCCCAGCCCTTCCTCCATGATCCGTGCCCCGCGGGCGAGTCCTTCATAGATCGTGTGCATCGACCCCGGCCAGGACCCATTGGCCCGGCTGCGGGCGCTCTGCCCGGCGAATTTCAGGTACTGTACCATCGGGACCAGCAGGGGAGTGCCCTCCGCCTCTTCTGTGCAGCGTGTCTCGATCCGGTCGGCCTCATGCCGCACGGCCTCCTCGTTCCGATCCGCAGGCGGGCCCGCCGCCTCGAGGCCCTGTTCAAAGAGGAGTCGAAGCCGGCCGAACCGCAAGGCCAGGGCTTCATCGCTCAGCATGGAGGCAGGCTCTGCTTCGCCGACGCTCTGTCGCCCGCGGTTCAGGATCGACCACCAGGCCTTCCTGTAGAGGACCGCGACATCATGCTCCGGCGGGAGCCGGTCACCGGCGACCGGATCGTATCGCACTCCCCGCGCACTGATAGAGGACCGGTAGAGGGTCAGGCCGCCGCTGAAGTCGGCCCTTTCTGAAACCGTGCTGGATTCTTCGCCCTCGAGAAGCAGCTTCGCGGCTTCGCAGACAGAGTCCGGGGTGATCAGCTCGCGGCACAGAACCCCGGCGCAGCCGGGGGCTTCCTCGTCACATGGGTGGCAGGGGAGGTCGGTCTGGATGACATAATGGCCTGACCCATAAGGGCCGGTCGTGTGACAGTCCGCCGAGGCGAAGAAGAGAGACGCCACGGGTGTTCCGACGGCGGCTGCCACGTGCATCGCCCCCGTGTCGGTCGTCACGAGAAGTCGGCAGCGCCCGAGCAGGGCGGCGAGATCTCTCAGCCCTGTAGTGCCGACCGCATTCGCGACCATTCCCTTCTCTCGCACGATCCTCTTTTCGTTCACGCCTCGGAGGACGGCTTCGGCCAGGCCCTTTTCGTCCCCGGCCCCGAGCAGTACGATCGATGCGCCAAATCTTTGGATCAGGCGATCGGCCAGCCGGGCAAATGAGGCAGGGGGCCAGCGCCGAACCGTACTCCTGGAGCCGACCTGGAGCCCGACCAGAGGGGAGCGGCCTTTCAGGCCGAGCCGGCAGAGAAGGTCTTCCGCACGAGCCTGATCTTCAGGGCCGACCGGAAACGAGAGGGAGCGCCGTCGAGGCGGACCCGGTGCGCAGCCCCCATAGACATCGACAAGGTTTATGCGGCTCATCCTGCGGCACGATATGCTTGCAAAGAGGCAGTCGAGCCAGGGGTCGCGGACGACCGCCTCATCCAGACCATCCCGGCCGGGCCTGTTGCGGAGCCAGTAGCCGCCTCTCCGTGCGGCGGGCACCGTGGAGGCCAGGTAGAGTGCCGCCGGTGCGTAGTTGAGGTTGTAGACATCGCTGAATCGAGCCCCGAGCAGGTCTCCGATTCTATTTCGCACCTGCGTGTAGCGGCTGGCCAGGGAAGAGCGCCGGTCGCCCACCTGCCTGGTGAGAGCCTCCAGGTCGAGCCCGATCACTTCATCCACACACGGATTGGATTCCAGTACCGGCCTTAGATGCTCGTTCACGACGACGGTGATCAAAGCCCCTGGATCGTGCTCTCTGAGAGCGCGAAGGAAGAGCGTGCTCTGGAGGAGGTCTCCGAGACGCGCGATTTGTATGACGAGTATCTTTTTCATCAGTTTTTCACTGGACAGGGAAAGGGGGAGAGCCGGGGAGAGAACAACGACTCTCCCCGGCTCCCAGATGAAGACTGAAGGGCATAGCACATCCCTCTCACCTCTTCCCTTTCCCCCCCTCCCCTGGAAGCGATAAGGGGTGAGGGGGTACGGCGGACCGACCTTACGTCCGTTCCCGTCGATGGACGGGAGGCAAGTCGGACGGAGGCCGAGCGTTCCGCCGCTGGCATTGGCGGATATACCACCAGGATGAACCGTTGGATTTGCAACGGCCATGCCATGTCGGCTCTGTGAGGGGCGATGCTAAAATGTCATGAAATACAATAGGTTGAGGATTGTAATTGTAGTTTTATCTGTGTCGGAGGGAACCGGAAAAGGAAAAAAGCGACATCTCGGCCTTCGGGGTAATGGGCAAAATTTTCCCAGGTAGGAGTCCTGCCGTAACGCTGGTCACCGGCCGGCAAACAGGGAAATCGTTTGTTTATCAGATCGGTCTTTCCTGCGTTACGGACCTACCGAGATCGGGAAAATGGTTTGATTAGGCTGCGAACTCGCTGCATATTCCGGAAGGAGATAGGCTGCAAGATTCGCAGTGTTTGTCTGCACTACATTCCAAATTGCAGCGCGTACAACTCTTTGATAATATAACAAAACCTTACATTTCTTGATGTGGATTTTCATTCGGAATATGTTGACGAAGCTCGCAGTTTTGTTTACTTTTTTAGACTGTCTACTTAATAGTTCTGCGGACAAAGACGATGAGTGAAATGACCATACGCACGGCGACACCGGATGACATCGAGGAGATCCAACGTCTCTATCGGCAGTTGGATCACTATCACGCCGAGCTCCTCCCTGACGTCTTTCAACCCGTCGATGGAGACGCACGCGCTCCGGATGCGCTCGCCAAGTTCATCACAGATGAAGACGCTGACTACCTTGTAGCAGAGCGGGACGGGGAGATAGTCGGATTCGTGAACGTCGAGAAGCGATCGCATCCGCCTTTCCCGATGTTCAAGCCACACCATTTCGCGATGATTGAGAACGCCGTGGTCGACAAGGCCCACCGCGATCAAGGCATTGGCACAGCGCTATTCGATGCAGCCATTGCGTGGGTCAGAGTGAAGGGTTTGACATCCGTCCAGACCAGCGTGTGGATAGAAAACAGCAGAGCGAGAAGCTTCTACGTTGACCGCGGATTCCGTCCCAAGACGGAGAAGCTGGAGCTCAGTCTGGACGGAGAGGACGCAGAACAAGCGGATTCAGTCGGACCTCGCTGACGATCGGCCGCTGATCCGCAACGTTGTAGCGATTCAAAACGAGAAAAAAACGGGGGATCGGCCAGCCAAGGCGATCCCCCGTTTCAACTGAGAAGGATGAGGAAGAAGGTTCACTTGCCCGACGAACGCCGCCTGACCAGTATGGCGACCGTCGTGGGCACAGAAAGTAGCAATAAAAAGATTCCGCCGATCCCGATGGCCTTTCCGTCTTTGTCGATGGAGCAGGTGCCGGCCCCCTCGTCGACCAGGCCGTCGCAGTCGTTGTCTATTCCATCGCCAGGGATCTCCTGCATCCCGGGATGGGCGAGGGGCTGAAAGTCGTTGCAGTCGCCTTCGCAGACCATGTAACCGTCAGCGTCGAGGTCCACTTCATCCGAGCCGGGTGAGCCGGAGCAGTTGTTGTCCTTTCCGTCGCACAGCTCCGGGGCATAGGGGTGGGTCGAGAGGTCATCATCATCGCAGTCGTTTCCACCGGGACAGTCCTTGTCGAAGTAGCCGTCACCGTCGATATCCTTGTCGTCCTCGGCGCCGGAGCAGTCGTTGTCGATCCCGTCCGCACAGATCTCGTCGGCTCCGGGGTTTACGCCCGGGTCGGCGTCATCGCAGTCGTCTCCTTCGCACGCCTCGTCCTCGTACCCGTCGCCATCGTCGTCCCAGCAGGCACACTCCAGGTCCGCCCAGTCAACCTTGCCGTCACAGTCGTTGTCGATCCCGTCGTCGCAGTCCTCAGCCGTGCCCGGATTGATCGCGGGGTCGGCGTCGTCGCAGTCGTCTCCGCCGCACGCCTCGTCCTGGTACCCGTCGCCGTCGTCATCCCAGCAGCTCCCCGTGCTGAGGGTGAGGGAGTAGTCTCCGGGGGCCCCCTCCCTGCCAGCCACCAGCAATACATAGTCCGTACCCGGATCAAGCACGCTCTCGATCACCCGGGGTTTGCCTACATAGTCGCCCTTGATGAGGGTTACGCCGTCGGCCTGGTAGAGGCGCATGTCGAAGTCGCTGTCGCCGGTGGCGCCGCTCCAGTCGAGAGAGATCATCGCCGAGACGCTGTCGAGCGAGCCCGACATGGTGAATCGGAAGTAGTCCTGGTCCCCGGTGTATTGGTACCCGTCGAATCCGAGGGGACAGAGATTCCCTGCGGCGCTGATGGAGGCCGAGAGGACGCCGAGACCGGTGGCCTGGGCCGGCGTCTCGTTCGGCTCGGCCTCCTGTATCCCGGTGCAGGGCCGGTCGCCCCCGGTGCAGTCTTCGTCGATCCCGTTTCCGCAGATCTCTATCGTGCAGGGGTGGACGTCCGGGTCGGTGTCGTCACAGTCCCCCTCGGGGTATTCACAGAAATCATGCCCGGGATCTCCGTACCCGTCTTCGTCCTCGTCGATACAGGGATCCGTGTAGTACATGAGGTATACGTTCGTGCCGATGTCCACCTCGCCCCACCGGATCCGGAAGAAGCCGTTCTCACCCCAGTACTCGGACCAGCTGTTCTTGGCGATCCAGTACTGCTCGGCATCGTCCCAGCCGATCAGGTGCACGGCATGCCACCCGTCGAAGGCGCCCGAGGTGTGCTCGTAGATCCCGCCCGAATAGGCGTCGAAATCCTCGTAGATCTTCATGGAGCTGGTCACCGGTCCCTGGGCGATCGCCTCTTTGATGGCGGTGGTGGACGAGGTGATGTGAGAGTGGCCGATAGTCTTGTGAAGTCGTTCTTCCCAGTCGTCGCACCGGTCGCCGCAGGGCAGGTCGGACGCCGCATAGGGGAAGCAATCCTCGTCCACGGTGCCCGCATTCTGGAGGAAGCTCACCGCCGTGGAGATGGACCCGCCATAACAGCCTCCGAAGGCGCAGGAGACGATGTACTGCTCGCTCAGGTCTACGTCGAGGTAGGGATTATCCGTGGCGATGCGGATGAGTACCTCGAAGGGACCGGTTACGGAGAAGGACCAGCAGCTCCCGCAGTCCGCCTGGTAGCGGACCGGGGTCACCCAGTTGTGTCCGTCCTTGTCCCGCCAGTCGAAGTGGGTCGGGAGGGTCCGGGCTGAGGGCGTGAAGGGGATAGAGTCGGGCAGGGGTATTTCGTCCACGAAGGGGGCGAGCATGGCGCGACGCTTTTCGCGCGGCATGTTGAAGATCGGGTTTTCATCGGCCGTCCACTGAGCCCCCTTTTCGACGATGGCGGCACGGATCTCCTCGAGCTTAGCGGCCCGGGATTCATCCGCGGCCAGGGCCGTGGTTGTACCTGCCAGTACGAGGGCGACGGTCGCTATCAGGGGCAAAATTCTTGAATACTTCATGAGGTGCTCTCCTTGGGAAAGGATACGGTGCAACAAGAAATCAATTCGGACGTATTCCAACTTTTCTATTATAATACAAAAGTCCTGAAAAGTCCAATTCGATTGAAGGGGCGTGATTCATCGCGTCCGGAAGAGCGGACACATGGGGCCGCCCCATTTGGCGGGCACGGCCCGCCCTATGGAAATGGCCCGAATTGTTTTTGGAAGTTGCCGTTCTACGGCCTTACGGATAGATCCGCTGCAGCTCCGTCTTGATCGTGTCGAAGGCCTCTTTGGGGGTGTCGCAGTAGGTGAATAGATTCAGGTCGGCGGGATCCAGCACCCGGTGATCGACCAGGGCGTCGAAGTTCAGGACCTTCTTCCAGTAGCTCCGCCCGTAGAGGACGATGGGGAGCTCCTTCTCCAGCTTTTTGGTCTGGACCAGGGTCAGCGTCTCCATGCACTCGTCCAGGGTGCCGAAGCCGCCCGGGAACACGACGAGCACCTTGGCCAGGTAGGCGAACCAGAACTTGCGCATGAAGAAGTAGTGGAACTCGAATGAGAGGTCCGGGTAGTTATAGATGTTGGGGGATTCGAAGGGGAGGCTGATCCCCAGGGAGACCGATTTTCCGCCCGCCTCGGCCGCGCCCCGGTTCGCCGCCTCCATGATCCCGGGTCCGCCCCCCGAACAGACGATGAACTGTTTGCTCCTCTCCACTTGCTTGGACCACTTCGTGATCATGGAGGCGAGCTTCATCGCGTCCTCGTAGAAGCGCGACATCTTCAGGTCGACCCTGGCATCCTGGATCGCCTTCCGGAGCTCCGCGCTCGCGTCTCCGGCCTTGTTCGCGTCCGATCGGAGATCCTTCAGGTGCTCCGCGGCGACATCTCTCGGCAGGGCCCGGGAGGAGCCGAAGAAGACGATGGTGTTCCTCACCCGCTCCCTGCGGAACCGCCACAGCGGCTCGAGATACTCGGAGAGGATCCTGAGCACCCGGGCGTCGCGGCTCTCGAGGAAGGGGATGTTCCTGTATGACTTGGTGAGCTTGGGAGGAGACGGGAATGTTTCGTCGCTACGCCCCCTCGCGGCTCGGGTGTGTGCCTCGGGAGCCCGGCGTCGCTTAGAAGCTGCCGGCCGTGAGGTTCCACGTGATGTCGTTGGGGTCGATTTTCGCGATGACCCGCTTTTCGAATCTGCCTTCTTTCCAGTCATACCGCCTCACCTCCTGCTGATCGTCGGCCGCCACGTAGATCTCGGGCCGTCCGTCCCCCTCGAGATCGCACACCAGGGTCGTGTGCTCATAGCCCGATGAGCGGGCGTCGATCAGAGAGGGCCTCCATGTTCCGTCGGGCTGGGCGCGAAGTATCCAGAGGCCCGATTTCATAGCCGCTGCGACCAGGTCCGTCGACCCGTCGCCGTCCAGGTCTCCCGGGGAGAGGAAGCGGCACTGGCTGTCCTTCAGTGTGGCCACGACCCGCGAGGTTATCCCCCCCGCCGCGTCGAAGCTGTACTGCTTTATGGTGACGGGCCGCACCACGATCGTCTCCCGGCCCTGCTTCCTCGTCTCCGCCTCCACGACCGCGAACAGGGTGGCCCTGCCCCGTCCCTCCAGGTCCACGGCGAGGATCTCCTTTGCGTGGCTCTTCTCGAATGTGTCGACCTCGGTCCGGTCGAAAACGCTGCCGTTCCACTTGTACATGTCGACCCGACCCGGCTGGGACTCCATGGTGGCCCGGTTCGGCTCCGATGGGGTCACGAAGAACTCCTTCAGTCCGTCGCCGTCGGCGTCTCCGATCTCGACCTCATGGACAAAGGTCCCGGGCGCCCGGCCCATCTCGTCGATCCGCCAGCCCCCGCCCTCCTTCACCGCCACGGCCACCACTCCCTGATCGTGAGTGGCTATGACGATCTCGTCGGTGCCGTCTCCTGTGACGTCGCCGATCTCGGCGTCGCGCAGCCGGTCCCACTTGCCGCCGAAGGTGGGCGCCCAGATCGCCCGGTCGGTCCACGCACTCCCGTCCCAGCTCCAGATCTTGAGGGCGGCCTTCATGGCCCCGATCGTGAGGATTCCCGTCCCCCCTTCATCGAGGTCGAGGGGGAGCGCCTTGTGAAAGACGTTGCTCTCCGGGTCCTCCACCGTGATCCTCTGCCAGTCCCCGCCGGTTTTGCGCAGCAGGACGAGCTTGGCCGGACCCGGAGTCATCTTGAGCTTTCCGTCCGGCCCCTTGCTCTTTTTGAACTGGGCCAGGGTCATGATGAGGGACGGGTAGGGGCCTCCATGTTTACGGGTACACCCATCGAGAAGAAGCGGTGCGAGGAATAAGGCCGCCGAGAGTGCTGCAAGTCGGACGATCCAGCCATTGCCTCGTCGAGCACGATACGCTGAAACCATTTTCATCTCCGCTCCCATCTCCAGACCCCTGACCCCTGAAACCTGATCCCTAACAGGGGCATGGCATGCCGTGCCCCTACAGTTGTCATCAGATTCGAATTTGTCAATCACCCCCGGACCGGGGCTCAGGGCATGGATTATCCCTGTCCACTCCGTCGCAAGACCCGTCACCGGGACAGCCGTCACACTCGGGCTCCCCCTTCAGGGAGCGTGCGGTCCGGCGCAGGAAAAAGACCACGGCCCAGCAAACGATCCCGCCGACGATGAGTCCCTGCAGCCATCCGCTCATTACTAATTCCCTCACCCGAGTCCGATGAGCCGCCCGCCCTGGACGATCGAAAAGGCCAGGGTCCAGGCCAGTACGGTCTGATAGCCTATGGAAAAGGCGGTCCAGCGCCACGAACCGCTCTCCCTCCGGATCGCGGCCAGTGTGGCAAGGCAGGGCGTGTAGGTGAGCACGAAGACCATGATGGCAAAGGCCACGAGGGGCGTCATGCCCGAGGCCCGGAGAGCTTCCCTTAGGGACTCGTTCTCTGCGCCCTCTTCATCGCCGACCTGGTAGAGGACCCCGTAGGTGCTCACCACGATTTCTTTGGCCACGAACCCGGTGAGGATGGCCACGCTGTCGCGCCATGAGAGCCCGAGGGGCTCGAAGACCGGCGCAATGGCCCGCCCGGTTCTTCCCAGGTAGGTCTCGTCCACGCTCCGCGACCCGGCGGGAAAGGAGCTGAGGAACCAGATGATGACCGAGCCGGCCAGGATCACGGTCCCCATCTTCTTGATGAAGATGGAGCCTCGCTCCCACATGTGGATCAGCGTGCCCTTGAGCGTCGGCATCCTGTAGGGGGGGAGCTCCATGACGAAGGGGGCCACCTCGCCCCGGAACAGGGTGCGCGCCAGCACCTGGCCCACCAGGATGGCGAGGACGATTCCGATCAGATAGATCGAGAAGATCACGGTGCCCGCCCTCTCGGCGAAAAAGGTGCCGGCAATGAGGATGTAGACCGGGAGCCTGGCGCTGCAGCTCACAAGGGGGTTGATCAGCATGGTGAGGAGGCGGTCGCGTTCGCTCTCCAGGGTCCGCGTGGCCATGATGGCCGGGGCATTGCACCCGAAGCCCATGATCATCGGTATGAAGGACTTTCCGTGGAGTCGGAGGGTGTGCATCACCTTGTCCATGAGAAACGCTGCGCGGGCCATATAGCCTGTGTCTTCGAACAGGGCGATGCAAAAGAAGAGGATGAAGATGTTCGGGAGAAAGACGATGACCCCGCCCACCCCTCCGATCACGCCGTCCACCAGGAGATCCCGGAGAATTCCCTCGCCCATTCGAGAGGCGAGCGCCTCGCCGAGCCACCCCACGCCGTGCTCGATCCAGCCCATCGGGAGGGCGCCCACGTTGAATGTGAGCTGGAACATGGCCCAGACGAGGAAGATGAAGAGCGGGAGCCCGAGGAAACGGTTGGTGAGGACCGTGTCCACCTGGTCGGAGAGATAGCGCCGGTCCGCGGGCGGGTACTGGAGCACCTCGCGCAGGGCGCCGCTGATGAACCCGTACCGCTGGTCCGAGATGATGACCTCCGGAGCCTCATCGAAGAGGGAGCTTATGTGAGTGCGGCTCTTTTCCGTCTGGGCCTCGAGCTCCGGGCCGCCGATCTCCTCCAGGCGGAGGCGCCTGTCGATCTCCTCGTCCCCCTCCAGGAGCTTCACGGAGAGCCAGCGCGTCGAATAGGGAATCCCGCTGTCCGCCTGCTTCCGCAGCACCTGCTGGATGGCGTGGATCTCCTCTTCGATCTCCCGGCCGTATCCGATGTGGATGTGGCGTCTTGTGGGGCTCCGCTCCTCGGCCACCTCGATCGCCTGGCGCAGCAGGTCGTTGGTCCCCTCGTTTCGGGTCCCCACGGTGAAGACCAGGGGTACGCCCAGCATCCGCCCGAGCCGCGCTCCATCCATCCGGTAGCCCCGCGACCTGGCCACGTCGGACATGTTCAGGGCCAGGACCAGGGGGACTCCCATCTCGATGAGCTGAGTTGCAAGGTACAGGTTTCGCTCGAGATTGGCCGCGTCGATCACATCGATCACGACGTCCGGGCTCTGGTCCACGATGAAGTTCCTGGCCACGAGCTCTTCAATGGAGTAAGGCGAGAGGCTGTACGTGCCCGGAAGGTCGACAACGGTGAGCTTATATCCATTATGGCGCACCGCCCCCTCCTTCTTCTCCACGGTGACGCCGGGCCAGTTACCCACCTTCTGCCGGGCCCCGGTGATGTTGTTGAAGATGGTGGTCTTGCCCGAGTTCGGGTTCCCGGCCAGCGCGATGGTTATCTTCTTCGACACGCTAGATCTCCATGATGATCTCGTCTGCCTCATCGCGGCGGAGACTGACGTGGTAGCCCTTGATCACGAGCTCGATCGGGTCACGGAGCGGGGCGTATTTCTCGACGTGGACCTCGGTCCCTTCGGTGAATCCCATCTCGATCAGGCGGTGGCGGAAACGGCCCCTGCCCATGAGCTTTTTTACTCGGCCGGTCTCGCCCTCCCGGTACTCGCTCAGGCGGCGGCCGAAGCCGGGCTGCTCTCCCTTCGCTTTCCGGCCGTACCCCTTCCGGCGGCCCCACCCCCAGCGGCGGCGGCGGGGTGGTCCGGGCAAATCGGACGGCCCCGGTCTCGGCGGCTCCCTCACCCCGGCGCCCTCCGGGGCCTCGTTCCGATCGCCTGTCTCGTACCGGAGTGAGTCCTCGACCATCGATACCATGATCGTGGATACCAGGCGGCAGTCGATCCCGACGCGCATTCCCCGCACGGCCACTACCTGCGGGCCGGGCGGGGCGTTCTGGATCACCTCCACGACGGTCCCTACGGGGAGACCCAGCTCCACGAGCTGGCGCTCCTCATCGGGCCCGCACTCGAAGCGCATGACTCGGCAGCGGCCGCCATTCGGGACAGAAGAGAGGGGGATCGCCTCCTCCTCCCTGCCCCGGCATCGGGGGCAGAGGCCGTAGACCTCCATGCGGTGGCGGAGGCTGTAGAATCCGTGGGCCCCGGCCATGTCGAGTTGGAGCGCCTCGATCCTGGGATCGCGGAACTCGATGATCTTGCCGCAGCGCACGCAGACGAAGTGGTCGTGGTGCTCGTCCAGGTGGAGATGCTCGTAGCGGGTCTCCTGGCCCTCGAAGTGGGTGGCATGTGCGATTCCATAGCGTAGGAAGAGATCGAGGCTCTCCCGGATGAACGGTTCGCCGAGGGACATCCCCTTTTCCTCGACCCGCTGAAGGAGCTCTCCCACGGTAATGTGAGAGTCGAACTCGAGAAAGGTGTCGAGAACGAAGGCCCTGTCTTCGGCCACGCCCCGGCCGTCGTGATGGAAGAGCGAGAGGAACTGCCCCTTCAATTTATCGTGAGGATCGGCCATTTGACTTCTCCGGATGTGTCTTGTCGAATTAGATAGGGCGGGCCGTGCCCGCCGAACGGGGTCCGCCCTATTTCTTTTGCCCCTTCCGACACCGGGAACAAATTCCCTCGATGACCATGAAGTGGCGAGTGGCGGAGAAATTGTGTTTCCTGCAAATTTTCTCCTGGAGGCCCTCGATCTTTTCTTCGAGAAACTCGATCATCCTCCCGCACTCCTTGCAGACGAGGTGGTCATGGTGCTCCCGTCCATAGGCACTTTCATAGTGCGCGTGGTCCTGGCCGTCCACGATCTCCTTGACCAGCCCGCACTCGACCAACAGAGGGAGGGTCCGGTAGATCGATGCCCGGGAGATCTTCCCGTTTTTCTTTTTCAATCGGAAGTGGAGGTCGTCCACGTCGAAGTGCCCCTTGTAGGAAAGGATCTCATCGAGGATCAGCCTGCGCTCCGGAGTCCAGCGGAAACCCTTCTCTTTCAGACGGCTCCGGAAAATCGATTCAGCCTCTTTCATTTTACCTTCCCTCCTTGCTCCGTATTTATTGAAACGCATTATCAATAAAAGTATATAAGAGCTTGTGCGAAGTTGTCAACACACGGAACAAAATCGCATCTTCGATGCAGACCTGATTGAGGGACGTTGCGCGGCCCCCCCGCTTTCGCGGGGGCAGGCCCCAAAGCCGGTATGGATCTTGACAGAACTTCTGGAGTGGTTACAATGTAATTACAATAGGAGGTGTGTTACTATGAAATCAAGAATCGTAAAAATCGGCAACTCTCAGGGCGTTCGTATTCCCAAGCCAATGATCGAACAGACAGGACTCGGCGAGGAGGTAGAGATCCAAGTGGATGGGAATCGCCTCATCATTGCTCCGGGAGCTCGACCGCGTGCCGGATGGGCTGTGGCGTTTCAAAAGATGGCTCAAATGGGTGATGATGTTTTGCCTGAAAGTGACCAACGAATTCCAACGGAGTGGGAAGAGGGCGAGTGGGAATGGTGATCAACCGTTTCGAGGTCCATCTCGTTAATCTGGACCCTACGGTCGGGCATGAAATAAAAAAGATGCGTCCGTGCCTGGTCGTTTCACCGGATGAGATGAATCATCATATTCGCACTGTTATCGTCGCGCCCATGACGATGAAAGGGCGGTCCTATCCTACGAGGATTCCTTGTAGGTTCAAAGGGAAGTCAGGACAAATCGTTTTGGACCAGATCTGGACTGTGGATTCGGTTCGTCTTGTTCGTAAATTAGGGAAAATAACTCCCAAGACTGCATCCGAGGTGCTCGCAGTCTTACAAGAGATGTTCTCGGAGTAATTCAACTGAATAAGAAATCCAATTTTTTCCGTTTAAGGATTTTAACGCAGAGACGCAGAGAAAAAATTCGTGGAGCATGTGAAAAAGATTTTTTCAACCACAGAGGACACAGAGGTCACAGAGAGAGAATCAATGGAATTAAAATCCTTCTTCCTCTGTGGTGAATTTATATAACGAAAGGTTTGAATTGTCAGAGATCAAAAGTCCGCCCGAAGGGCGATAAGTTCAATCAAAGGACTCAGGATTTCGGCCCTAAATTACCGGCGGGCACTGCCTGCCCTATGCCAATTCGTTCACTCTTGCCTGGCCCTCTTGCGGCCTTTTCACGAGGGGACTCTCTTGGGCCTCGGCCGTCGGCTTCGCTTCGCTCCCTTGTGCCGCTCTCCTCGCGGCGGCCTCCTTTTCCTTCAGGACGTCTGACTCACCGTGCCCGGCCTGGGACAAGGCCGACAGGATCTCCCGGGCGCCCTCGTGATCGGGATTGAATATGAGAACCTTCTCAGCCATCTCCCGTGCTTCGGCATACTTGCTCTGCTTGAAGCAGACGCCGCCGAGGCTGTAGAGCACATCGATGTTGGCCGGGTGCAGAGCCAGGTACTTTTTCATGTGCTCCTCGGCGACCTCGAGCCGGTCCAGAGCGTAGGCGACCTTGATGATGCTGAACAGTGCCGTGAGGTTGTCGGGATTGACCGACAGGGCGTCGCAGATGTACTGGAATCCGGCCTCGCCGTCTCCGGACTCCATGCAGGATATCCCGAGCCCGCAGAGGGCCTTGTCGCTGCGCCGGTTTATTCCGAGGGCCTTGGAGAAGCGTTTCCGTGCCGTGAGAAAGTCGCCGCTGAGCATGGCGATCGAGCCATATCCCAGGAACGGCTTTTCGGATTCGATATCGCACTCCTCGGCGTGAGAATAGCTCTTCTGGGCCGCCTCGAGGTGGCCGGTCTTTACGTAGCAGTCGCCCAGTGAAGTGTATATCTCGAAGGCGACGGCATCCTTGTGGCCGTTGAGGGAGCGGGCCAGATCGAGGCTCTCGATGGCCCGGATGATCTTCCCCTGTTTTATGTGGAGCTTTGCCAGCGCGAGGTAATGGTCGATCTTGGGCTCCAGCTTTACGAGGTTCGTAAAGCACTCCTCCGCCTCCTTGAACCGGTTCATCATCTGGTGGATGCGGCCCAGGCCGTGGAGGGCTTCTGCACAGTCCGGCTTCGCTTTCAGGATCGACTGATAACAGCCCATCGCCAGATCGAACAGGCCCTTCTCCTCGTGGCTGTGCGCCTCGGCCAGACGTCCGACTTCATCTCCGTTTTTCGTTTTGATCATGATCTTACCCTCCTCGGTGTAAGTCACCTTGAACCCATCCTCGTCCAGGATGCGCTTCTCTTCGTCGAGGGGCAGCTTGTCCCCCCATTTTATCGCCAGGATCTGGCCGCTCTTTAGGACCGCGTCTCTCCGCCCCTCGCTCTGCCCCTCGAAGTGATAGGCCACACTGCGCGGGGTGTAGAGGACCTTGTGGCCCCTCTCGCGGACCTTGAGGCAGAGGTCCACGTCCTCGAAACAGTTGACATAGCTTTCGTCGAAGCCGTTCACTTCCTGGAATACCGAACGCCGCACGAGCATGCAGGCGCCGGTTACCACCGGAAACTCCCGCTCGCGGTTTGCCGCCGGGTGGTCGCGGTGCAGGCCTTGGTATACGTGATAGGGAGAGCATCGTCTTTCGTTGAAAACCACGCCGGCGTGCTGGACCGTGTCGTCAGGGTAGAGGAGCTTGGCCCCCACCACGGCCACGTCGGGCCGGGAGCGGGCCGAATCGACCATGGCCTCGAGCCAGCCCGGCTGGGGCACGGTGTCGTTGTTCAGGAAGACGAGAAACTCGCCGCGCGCGATCCCGGCTCCCTGGTTGTTGGCCTTGGAAAAGCCGAGGTTCTCGGTGTTGGTGACGGTCCGCACATGGCGCTTGATCTTTTCCAGGTAGTCCGCCGTCCCGTCCGATGAAGCGTTGTCCACGACGATGATCTCGCAGTCGGTTTCGCTGGTGTTCCGCTCTATCGCTTCGAGGCAGCGACTCGTGTGCTCGAGCTGGTTGAACACGGGGATGATGATCGAGCATACCGGTCCTTCCCGGCCCGCTTGCGTTGCCGGTTCGGACACACTCACGCGCTCGGCGGTCGGCTGCGCCTCGGTCGGAACCTCGGGCGATTCGGCGACGGCGGGTCCGGACGTCGGGGCCGGAGACGGCGAAGGGCCCTCGGAAGGAGCGGAACTATCCACCTGAACGTTCTCGGGGGCACTCCCGGGCAGCCCGGACTGAGACTGTTGGATCCGCTCGCGGAGCTGTTTCAGGTAGCGCCCCTGGGCCGCGACGAGAACGGGCCGGTCCTTTGTCAGGTGGGCGTACTTCTTGTAGATTTGCTCGATGGTTGTGAGGAATTCGGGCTCGAGGGCCGTGGACATGTTGGACTTGTCCGAGCGCATCCGGAACTCGGAGGTGACCTTCTTGATGTGGTGGAAGTCGTAGTGCCGTGACATACGGATCCAGAGATCGTGGTCCTCATGCACCGGGAGGCTTTCATCGAATCCTCCGGTCTTCTCTATACACTCTCGTGCGTGGAGGAAGCAGAGGACCGGGATATAATTGGTCACCAGGAAGAGGTCCCGGTTGAAATCTTGAGAGTAGGCCACAGTTCGTTTGACCGTGACGTGCCGGTAGCCCTCTTTCTGCTGTATCGCCATGTGGGCGTCGGAATAGACCACCTTGCAGGGTCCCTCCTCGATGGCCTCGACCAGGGTGGCCAGGTGGTTGGGGTACATCACGTCGTCGTCGTCCAGGTAGGCCATGTAGGCGCCGCGGGCCAGCCTCAGTCCCGTATTGCGGGCGGCGGCGAGGCCCTGGTTCTTCGCGTGGCGCACATAGGTGATCCGGCCTTCCGTGTCGATCCATTTCAGTAGGGAGTCCACCTCCATGCCGGCGTCGTTCACGACGATGATCTCGAAGTCCCGGTAGGTCTGGGCCAGGATGCTCCGCAGCGTCTCGGTGAGCATGTCCGGCCGGTTGTGGGTGGGCACGATGACACTCACCTTAGGGCTCCGGGCCGATTGCGCCTCGGCCACGAGCCGCGCAGCGGAGACGTCCGGACCGGAAGGCTGCGTCATGGCCGGAGGAGGGTCCGGATCCGCCGGATCCGCCGGAGCCGCCTGGGCCGGCAGGCTCTTGCCCGATCCCCGCCGCTCGACCGCCCGCTCCCGGGCGAGCCGGGCGCAGCGGTCCTGCTCGGCCTTGCGCTTCACCGTGATCCCCTCCGGGCTCAGGCGCCACTGGTAGAGGGGCTTTGAGAGATTGGCCACCTGATAGGACTCCGAGATGCGCAGCCACAGGTCATAGTCCTGGGCGCTCGTGAAGGTCTCGTCATAGCCGCCCGTCTCCTCGATGCACTCGCGCCTCACCATCATCGAGCCGTGGCAGAACCAGTTTTGCTCGAGGAGGTGTGCCTGGATCTCCTCGTTGGATGTGAGCACAGGGGTGAGGGCCGTGATCCTGCCCGCCTCGTCGATCTGGTGGAAGCTCGATCCGACCATGCCGATCTCGGTGTGGGCGTCCAGGAAGTCGACCTGCTCGGCCAGCCGGGTGGGCGCCGAGATGTCGTCGGCGTCCATGCGGGCGATGTAGGCCCCCCGGGCGAGCCCGATCCCCCGGTTCAGGGCCGCCGCAAGCCCCCGGTTCTCCTGGGCGATGAGGCGGATGCGGGGGGCCTCGAGGCTCTGTACAATGGCCCGGCTCCCGTCGGTGGAGCCGTCGTCGATGATGATGAATTCGAAGTCGGCGAAGGTCTGCGCCAGGATGCTGTGGGTCGCTCCGGCCAGATATTTTTCCCCGTTGTGCACGCTCATGACCACGCTCACTTTGGGATCCTTTCCGGAGATCTTTCGAGAATTCTCTGTGGGGCGAGGATTGGGGGAGCTGACAGCTGAAGGCTGATAGCTGATAGCTTGCGGCTTTGCCGCATTAAGGGAGGGGGCCGGGATCTTGGCCGACGGGAGGCCGTTGTAGAAGCGGTCGACCCGCTCGTTGTGGCCCTTGAGATAGACGAGACCCCGGTCGTCGATGTGCTCGTGGAGGTTGTTCTCCAGGACGTAGTGATAGAGTCCGCTCGTCGGGAGACCTACGAAGATATTCCACCAGCAGGTGTCGGGTCGTATCTCTTTACTGAGGCGGATGGTTTCAGAGAGCTCGTCTGGTGTCTCGGTCGGCACGCCCACTACTAAACTGGCCGCCGTGCGCATCCCGATCTCACGACACCCGGCAAAGACCTCCCGGATCTGGCCGACGGTGAGCTTTTTCTGGAGGAAGTCCAGCACGCGCTGGCTCCCGCTTTCCACACCGAGGTAGTAGGCCCGGCACCCGGCCTCATACATGGTTTGAATGAGCTCGCGGTCCAGGGCGCTCACCCGGGTCTCGCAAACCCACTTGATG
This sequence comes from uncultured Thermodesulfobacteriota bacterium, assembly GCA_964522545.1. GTDB lineage: Bacteria > Desulfobacterota > DSWW01 > CAZFWM01 > CAZFWM01 > CAZFWM01. The sequence continues at coordinate 50,136 of CAZFWM010000002.1, read as the reverse complement.
TCAAGGCCTTTTCTCTTCACGAGCTCGCAGAAGGCCTCGACCCGATCCCGTCGCACGGTGAAGTTGTCCTCGCGGAAGTAGATGCCGCGCACACCGTAGCTGGAGACCAAGTGGCTTATTTCTTCGACGATGCGTTCAGCACTCATATATGTATATTTGTGGTCCCAGAGCGTTCCGACCGAGCAGAAGAAGCACTGAAAGGGGCACCCCCTGGAGGTGTTCATCGGGAAGACCGGCTTTTCGGGAAACCAAGGTACTGAGAAGGGGTACGGCAGTTTTGCAAATAGGTCCCATGGGCGGATGGGGATGTCGTCAAGATCCTTAATTCGGGGAGTCCGTATGATCCGGTCTTCGATCCGACCTTCGACGATATCGAGGATTACCTCCTCCCCCTCGCCGACCACGATGTGGTCGACTCCCTCTGGCAGAGTCTCCAAGGCGACCTTGGCATGGGGGCCGCCTACCAGGATCTTACCCTTCCACCCCTCCTTTCGTTGCGTCTCTAGGGCTTCGATCATGCGGAGCGTGTCGCGCAGACAGATTGTATTGGCGTGGATGCCCACAAAATCGACCGAGTGGTCAGCCAGGCGGAGCGATCCTGGAAATCCAGTCGGCCGGAGGAAATTGTCTACAAAGGCTATTTTATGTCCGGCCCCCCTGAGTATAGACATGAGCGATCCCATGCCCAAGGGAGGGAGCTTCTCGATCGTGGAGAAGGGGGAGATCTCCGGCGCGGCCGACGTTGTGAGGACTACCGTTTTGGGCTGATTCATTTTCCTTTTTCCTTCTTCCCTCATTTGTGCCTGGTTATATGTACCCGAGTGCGGCAAGCTTTTTCGTTCCTCCGGATCTTGGATTATATCGACCCTGTCGTTATATTGGGGAACTATTGTTTTATTGAATGCTAAGGGAATCTTTGTAGCAACAACATAGACTATAGGACAATCCGGTCCCCTTCGAAGCTCAAATAAGCTTAATTTGAAAAATTTACAAAGAATTTCTTTAAGTTCACGGAGGGGGTATTCGTAACAATGGTATGAATTTCCAGAATGTTTGCCGCCTGGTAAGATAACTGGAACTGTTAAGATCAATGTTCCGCTCTTTTTAAGAGTTCTTTCTACTTCCCCTAAAAAAGATAGACCAACATTTTTAGGAACGTGCTCTAATCCTTCCAGACATACAACAGTGTCAATCTTTCCAGATGGCAATGGAATTTTTTCCATATCGCCTACTAGAAAAAAGCAATTAGGATAATGAGTTTTTGCATATTGGATACCTTCTTGAGAAATATCTATTCCTATAACCTTCTCGGCTTTCAATAAACTGGATCCCCATCCAACACCGCATGGAATATCAACAATTATTTCACCTTTCAAAGACTGTCTAGCAAAATGATAACGTTGCAATAATTGTGTTCTATATGGACTTCCCTCACTAAAGCCTGGATCTTCGGGATGCGCTCTTTCAGCCATAATAACCTTCGCTGTTACTTTATTTAGATTTTTTTAGATGCGACGTAAATACCAGTCGAAATTTTATGCCAAAGCTTTGAAGGCCCGGCGCAGCTGTCCAAAACAGGTCCCTGCACGGAGTACTTCTTGAGCTGTTTAATAAGATAGAATCGATCCTCTGGTCTCATACCGTGGGACCCCTTTCATGCTGGCCTTCACGCCATTTCTGGCAATAAAGAAACCTCCGGACATTCCTAGCTCCAAGAAATTCTCAAACAGCTTTCGCAGTTCAGGTTCAGAGTATTCATGGATGTGAGAATAGGTAGCGGGTGCCGAGAACGGTGTCTGCCTTATTGGAGTTGACCCGATTATAATCCCTCCGGGTTTTAGGACCTTTTGGACCTCTGCCAACATTTTAATCGCTTGAATTCGTGTAAGGTGCTCAATCAGTTCAAAACAGAGTACCTTGTCGAATGACCCCTGTTCAAAGACCAGATTCGTACTACTCATGTGATAGCATTCAAGATCATATCTTTCTCTGGCCGTCTTCAGTGCGTCATCTGAGTAATCGATTCCAACGATCTTCTTGCAGTGATCCTTGGCCTGATTTGTGATGTAGCCTTCACCACAGCCGATGTCCAAGACAGTGTCTTCCGGCTCTATATATTTCAGAGCAATCTCTGCTCGCTTGTTTATGAAGGGCCAGTATTTTTCAGGCGTTAAATACAAAGAACACCGCTCGGCTTTTTTAAATTCCCAGACATCCGTCGGGGCCCGGTCTTTTAGTATCCTGGCGGGATTTCCCGCAATGATTTTGGCCATTGAAAATGATTTGGTGACTACAGATCCCGCCCCTACTACCGTACCTTTGCCCAGGGTCACTCCATCCAGAATGATGGCGCCACCGCCCAACAAGTTGTCTCCCATCAAGGTAATCCCGACGCCTGTATTGGGCTGCTTCGTTATCGGCATGTCGAAGGAGCTGAAAGAATGATTTTGCGCGTAAATGCCGCAATTCGGAGCAAGGATGCTCCAATCTCCAATCTCCACGCCCCCTTTTGCATGGATAGCGGTATAGTGGTTTATGACCACGTTGTTCCCAATGGATATCCATCCATTTTCCGGGCGCAGCACAACGCCCTCTTTGATTTGAACATTGCTGCCAATAAAAATGTGATCGGGTTGTTCTACGATAGCTTGGGGCGAAACAAAACTGTTGGCTCCAATACGCATTGCGGTATCCTTTTTCTATTCTTATTTTTTTTCGGCGCTCTCACACCAGGGCTACAAGGCCCTGACCTCGATCGGATCGGAGGGTGTGGCCGGTCCTGCCGCCGGGATCGTCTTCTCTTTGCCGCTCCGTTTCTTTTCTTTTGGCTTCTCCGTGTGAGGGAGGTTGCTCTCCATCTCTTCGATGATGGGGTGCCTGGTGCCGTATCGCGGGTCGGTGAGGATGACCTGCTTGGCCAGGCGCGTCTCTATGTTGATGCAGAGCGGGGCGATCAGATTGGCGGTCATCTCCTCCGGGTTCTCCGGCACGGTGATGATCGCATAGAACTCGATCTGCTCCGCATCCTTCGCTTTGAGCACCGTGAGGTCCGCTTTGCTCACCTCCGGACGGTAATCCGGGATGAAGAGGCGAGGATCCACGATGATGAAGGCGAGCTCGTGGGAGTCGACCGCCTGAAACCAGAGGAACGGCAGCTCCTGGACACGCTCGATCACGGCGAAGCGCTTCTCGTCATGGAAGCCGATCACGCCGTCCGGCATGAAGATGATGTCCTCCTTATTGATCTTTACCTTACCGAAACGACTCGTATTGATAATCACGGCTCCTTCTCCTTCCTTCTCGCCCCCGGTTTCGCGTTGTCCAGGAGTTTGGACAGCGGGGCAAGGTCTCCCGACCTCATAGAGGCGGCCATTAGGTTCTCTTTTTGGATCCGGTTGTAAATCTCTTCTCTGTGGATGGAGATCGAGGCCGGTGCCTCCACGCCGAGGCGGACTTGGCGCCCCTTGACCTCCATAACGATGATCCGGATCTCATCCCCTATCTTTACACTCTCACCCGACTTCCGTGTCAGGACCAGCATCACATTCTCCCTGGCGATGAATTTGAAAAGTAATCGTCCCCGTCCTCGTTCCTCTGTTCAATCCTGATGATTTCGTAAAAAGTCAGCAGGGCAATCACCGAACGCCACATTTCGACTTTCATCTCGGCCTATTTGATCGAAATCATCCGCTCCGCGAGATCGGTTTCGACTTTTTACATGGACATCAATCCTACAGGTAATTCAGAATCGTGATCTGCGAAATCAGGGTCGCCGTCTGCAGGGTTGCCTGCATTGTGACCTCTGCCAGCGTGAGATCCTCGATCGCCTTGATCGAGTCGGCATCTTCGACAAATGAGAGCTGCTCCGTGAGATTGATGATGTAGAGTTCGAGCCGGTCGCCGTTCTGGTTGAGATTGTTGATGCGCAGCCCCACGTCGGCCCGGGCATTGAGCAGCTGGTTGTGCCCGGCGTCGAGGTTGTCGATCTCGGCCTGGACCGCCTCGATGTCGTCGGCCAGGAGGGCGTCTCTTAGGTTGATCAGGGTCTCGAAGAGGTCGGTGCCTGTTGTCGCGCCGCCGACCGAGCCCATAAAGACCTCCTCACCGTCGATGTTGATGGTCTGGGTCAATGCATCGTTGATCTGGATATCGATCGCCTCGTTGTCGCCCATGAAGGTCACGGTCCATACCGGGCCCGTGTCGTCGAGCTCGAAGGGGGCCGTGGTCACCTCGGTGCCGGAGAAGAGGTAGTTGTCCAGGTGCTGGGAATTGGCCAGCCCGAGGAGCTGATGGATGAGAGTCTCTATCTCCGTGGCGGCGGTCTCGCGTTCATCCTCGGTCATGGTCCCCGATGACATCTCGAGGGCGGTCTCCTTGGCTTGGACGAGGATATCGGACGACTGGCTCAGGGTTGATTCAACCGTGCTCAACGGGGACAGCCCGTTTTGGGTGTTCCGCAAGAACTGGTCCGCCCGTGCGATGTACTCCCGGTAGTCGAGGACCTTGCCCGCCCCGGTCGGGTCGTCCGAGGGGCGGTTTATTCTCTTGTTGGAGGCTACGACCTCATAGATGTCCTCAAGCTTTTTGTAGTTCCGGTTGATGTAAAAGTTCACCAGGTTTGCCGTCGTGTGCATCGTTACTCGAATCGCCATTCTCTACCTCTTTAATATAGGGGAGGGGTTTATCCCCTCCCGCGGGCGGGAGTAAAGCCCGCCCCTACTATAATATGCCGATCAGGGCATCCATGGTCTCATCCACCACGCTTATAAGGCGCGCGGCCGCTTCGTAAGCGTTCTGGTACATGATCATCCAGGTCATCTCTTCGTCGATGGAAACTCCAGAGACCTGCTCTCTTCGGTTGAGGAGCTGCGTGACGATGTCGATCTGATGCTCGTAGGAGGTCTCTATGTTGCGCATCTGCACGCCCACGTCGGTCACCATCTGCCGGTAGAAGCCGGAAAAGGTCTCTGAGCCGCCGTCCATGGTCATGGCGGTCTGCAGATCGGCTAGGGCCAGGGCGATCGAGTTGTCGCCGGGCGCGCCGGAAGCGCCGGCAGCGATGTTGCCCGCGTCTTCGGCCACCTCGTCGCTCAGCGAGATCGCCAGGGCCGCCCCCTCTACATCCGCAAGATCCGCGAAGAAGAAGTTGCTCGTGCCGTTCAGGTTGATCCCGGTGATGTGGATGGCGTTGACCTGGGTGGCGAACTCGTAAGCGAGCTCGTCCAGCCGCTGCTGGAGGTCGGGAATATTGACATCGCGCTCCTGGAGGTAGCCGTAAATTTCTCCCCCGCCCAGGATCGAGGTGATGTCGAGCCGGTCACCGTGGTGGTCGACGATGTAGATGGACATCATGTCGGTATCCGGGTCCACACCGGAGCTGAGGTCGTAATGGTCGTCGCCGTCGACGAGCAGGGCCGAGCCGCCGGCGAGTATGGATACCGTATTGTAAGAGCCCTCCAGGACGTTGATGTCTACCAATTGGGAGAGCTGCTGAATGAGCTCGTTGCGCTGGTCGATCAGGTCATTGGGTGTGCCGCCCGTCGTCGTCATTTCGTGGATGTTGAAGTTGAGAGCGGCGATCTCGGTGGTAAGATCGTTGATCTGGATGACATCGTCCTGAATCTGGCGGTCCACATCTTCCCTGAGCCTTGTGAGATCCGCGGCGGTCTGGTTGAAGTGGCTGATCAATGAAAGGGCTATGGAGCGGAGCGACTCGCGTTCGGCCATCCCGGCCGGATTGCCGGCCAGGTCCTGGACGCTGGCGAAGAAGTCGTTGAGGGCCGCCCCGATGCCGATCTCCTCGGACTCGTCGAACAGGGGCTCCACCGTTGAATAGATGGATTGTCTGGCCCGGTAGTCTCCCAGGGACGTCATTTCGAAATAGATCGTTTTTTCAATGTACCGGTCACGCATCCCGAGTACCTGGGATACATTTACCCCGGTCCCCATGGGGCCGATATTTGTGAGCTCCGGTACGGTGGTAATGAAGGTGGGCACCTGGCGCGCAAAGCCGGGCGTGTTTACGTTGGCTATGTTGTGGCCGACGACGGCCAGTGCGGCCTGCTGCGCATTCAGGGCGGACGCCCCTATGTGCAGGACACTAAAGATCCCAGGCATAGCTTCCCTCTCTATTCATCCCCACGATCCCCACGGCCGGCGAAGGCTTCGGATTCTCCGGTCAGGCCCTCGGCAAGTGCCGGCGAGGGGGGCTCTATCATCCGCCCGGTCTGCCGAATCTAGGGCAAGTATCGGGACCGGGTTATCTGATATACTAAGATTCTTTTTAATTATTTAATCAATCCCATACGTCACCGAGAGCACGAAGGGGATTTTCAATTGCTCCGAATAATGAAATTCGATCTATTTTTTCTGTTTCTCTGATGTGAATGAACAGCTTTTACATAAGCACTGAATAAAATCGAAGCATGAATTCCATTCAGGCTTCGATTTTATAATTCCTGCCGCACGACCCTTCCAAGCCGGTTCTCGGGCGGTTTGATGCTGCCCGTCGGCTCGTAGGTCGGCGACCCTGAATTCATCGCGCGAATCAGATTGATCATACCCTGGATGTGGCTCAGCGAGTGCAGAGCAAGGGCTCTGTTGCGCTCGTTGTGCTCCCTCACTCCGGCGATCTCCGCCTTGAGGGCAGTGCGCCGGGCAGCGATCTCCGAAGCCAAAGGATCTTCGGCCTTCTCGCACAGGTCATCGAGGGTGATCTCCTCCGGCTCTTTATCGATGTAAGGGCTGAGCCGCTTCATGAGCATCAAACGGGACTCCTCGAGGAGACGGAGCTTCAAGCCTATGGTCTCCTTCTCCATGTTGCTCCTGCCGAGATCGTCGATCGAGTAGTCCACCATGATTTTCTTCTCCTCGCGCAGCAGCTGGAGGAGACGCCTGTAAAGGGCCAGCTCCTTGTCGAGGATGGCAATCAGCTCCTGAATGATCTCGTTCACTGTAGCTCTCCTTGCTTTCGATCGGTCACGTTCCGTCGTGGATGTGGATGTCTCCTGGAGACGATATTACAGAATATCCTCGAGCAAATGCTCCCGGATGAGTTTTTCGGCCAGCTCGAGGGTGTCGACCTCGATCTTTCCATTCTTCAAGGCATCCCGGACCTCATCGACCCGAGCGATGTTGACCTCGGGCACCCCGGTCATCTCCTCTTTGGCCTGGGAGATGTCCTTGGCTGCCTGGGAGATGTCGACTTTTTCACCGGTAGGGCCCTCCTTCGGCTTCCCACGCTTGTCGGCCTTCTGCTTACTTCCGTCGATCTTTTCGGACCATTTGAGCAGATCGATCGGTATCCCATCGATAATCTTCATTTTCCCGTCTCCCTATATTCTTGCCCGGTTCACTGTAGTATTATCTATTGTGCCCTCTTTTCAGTGAGTTAGGCTTCGTCCAACGCTCTCTGCATGGATTGAGAGCCTATTTTCTTAAAACATTCCTTCTCATCATCTGTTATCGGCAGCTGAATGAATAACTTTAGCATTATTTTCACCTGAGCCGAGAAAAATTTCCGGGTCGATTGCCACGCCATCGCGCCTGATCTCGAAGTGGAGGTGGGGTCCGGTTGCACGCCCTGTCATTCCCACCAGGGCGATGACCTGGCCCTGTCGCACGGTCTCCCCCGGCCGGACCCGATTCTCGGAGTTGTGGGCATAGCAAGTGGTGTATCCCTGACCGTGATCGATCTCCACAATATTGCCCAGGTCTCCGCGGACGCCGCTGAAGGTGACCTTGCCCGCTGCTGCGGAGCGTATCGCCGTACCGTCGGGTCTGGCGATGTCGATTCCGCTGTGAAAAGACCTCTTGCCGCTGAACGGATCCGCGCGGTACCCGAAGTCCGAGCTCATGACCCCCTCCATCGGGCTCCTGAAGTCGGCCGTGCTCAGGCCGGGCACATTGTCCGCAGGGATGAGCTGATCTTTTATGGCGTCGGCAAGGCCGAGGCCCCCGGCCTGGGCGGCGCTCTTTGCGTACTCCTCATAGAGCATGGACCGACTGATCGCTTCGGCGTGCCCCCCCCCGAACATGTCGTTACGCTCTACCGTTTCCTCCATGGCCTTGAACATGTACTCGATGACGAAAGATTCGAACTCGCGGGCCGCGTCGATGATCTTTTCTCGGCCTGCATCCGGACCGCTCCGGCCGGCAAGCCGCCCCTCGAGGGTGTTCAGCTTCCCCTCTGAGGAGATCTGCTGCCATGGAAGCTGTATGGGGCTTATTGCGTCGGCCATTGTGTAGTCTCGTTCGAAGAATGTCGCTAAATGATCTCCAGCTCGGCCTGGAGAGCGCCGGCCGCTTTGATCGCCTGCAGTATGGCGATCATATCCCGTGGCGTCACACCGAGTGAGTTCAGCGCCTGGACGAGGTCGCCTATCTTCACTCTGGACGGGATGAGAGTCAGGTTGTCGCCCTCTTCCTGGACGAAGATCTCCTTCTGCGGGACTACCACGGTCTCGCCCGCGCCGAACGGGGCGGGCTGGGAGACCTCGATCTCCTCTTTCACCTGGATGCTCAGGCTCCCGTGCGTGACGGCCACTGTGGAGATCCTGACATTCTCACCTATCACCACGGTCCCTGTCCGCTCGTTCAGGATTACCTTGGCCGGCATGTCCGGCCTGACCTCGAGCCTCTCGATCATGGAGACCATCTCCACGACGCTGACATCCTCCGTGACGGGGAGCTCCACGATGACGGTGCTGGCATCCCCGGCTCTGGCCGCCTGCGTGTCGAATGCCCGGTTGATAGCATCCACGGCCCTCGTCGCCGTTGTGAAGTCGGGCTCCCTGAGGGTAAGGGTGATCTTGCCGTTATCTCCGAAATTGTGCGGGACCTCCCGCTCGATCAGGGCCCCGTTGGCGATCTTTCCCACCGTGGGGTGGTTCTTCTGCATGGAGGCGCCCCCGGCTGCAGCGGCAAAGCCTCCGATGGAGATTGCCCCCTGGGCCACGGCATAGATCTCACCGTTTGCCGAGCGAAGCGGCGTCAGCAGCAGTGTGCCCCCCTGGAGGCTCCCTGCGTCTCCCACCGAGGAGACCATGACGTCGATCCGGCTCCCCGCCCTGGAGAATGGGGGGAGGGTGGCGGTGACCATCACGGCGGCCACGTTTTTCACCTTGATCTTCGTCGGGTCGCTCACCTTGACCCCGAGCCGCTCGAGCATGCTGGCCAGGGACTGAGTGGTGAACTGGGTCTGCTGCTTGTCCCCGGTCCCGTCGAGCCCGATCACGAGCCCGTAGCCCACGAGCTGGTTGCTGCGCACGCCCTGAATGTCCGCCATATCCTTGATCCGGATCGCGCCGGCCGGGGATGCGGCCAGGAGCATGACCAGGGCAATTGCCGTCAACAGGATGGGGGAGTTGGACTTCATCGTAATAGAGCCTTTCATCGAGACATCTACGCGGCTTGCGCGGATGTGGGCTCAATGTAAATGGGCCGAGAGAGTTTACAGTTTACAGTCGACAGTGAGAAGCATGTAACTCTCGACTATAAACTGTTGACTGTCGACTAAGAGCTCAATTTCGTATTGACTTTGCAATATTTCGCTAATTTGGTTGCGGCTTCGCCGCTCTTGGTACCTCTCTTTAAAAAGGCCAGATCCAGTCGAAGAGCCTCGCGAACCACCCGGGATGCTGCTTGTCGTGGAGCACCCCGCCTCGCCCGTGGTAGCTGATCTCAGCATTGGCGATCGAGGTGGAGAGACACGTGTTGTTCGAGGCGATGTCGTCGGGGCGGATGACCCCGCGGAGCTTCATCTTCTGCACGTCCGAGTTCACCTTGACGACCTTGTTCCCCTCGATCACGAGGTTCTCGTTCGGCAGGACCTCCACGACCATGGCGGTCATGGTGGATGTGAGCTTGTCGGACCGGGTCGTGGAGCCGGATCCCGAGAACTCGTTCTTTGAGGAGGCTTTCATCAGCGTTGAAGGGATGATCTCCTCATTGTGCTTCGTGAGCCTGGTCTCGAGCCCCCAGAAGCTGTCGATCCCCGCCTGGAAGGTCGACTCCCGGTCCAGGTCCGTGGTGGCCTTGTTGCTCGCGCTCGAAGACTCGGTGATCAGGATCGTCACCAGGTCGCCCACTTTCTGGGCCTTGTTATCCCGGAAGAGGAAGTTGGACGCGTGCTCATCCCAGAGCGATCCTTCGGTGGTGGTCGAGGCTGTCGGAGACCCGGCCAGCTCCACTATGGCAGGGATCTCCAGCTCCGGCGAATCCTCAGGCTCCTCCTTTGTCCAGAACATGAGCGTTCCGCAGCCGGAGGTGCCCAGGAACAGCGCCAGAACGACGATTGCGATCCACTTGCCCGGAAGAGCGGTTTCCCATACTTCCCTTTGTGCCTTTTTGCCTCTGTGTCGTTGTGCCATTTTCTCACCCGACTCCTAAAACTCCACCCTCACCGTGTTCGAGTCGACCACGCGGCCGTATATGATCCGGTGGGATGAGATGTTGCGGACTTTGATCCAGTCCCCTGTTCGCCCCTTCTCCTGCGCCTCTCCCCTGGCCGTGGCGATCAGATTTCCGGAGCCGGCCACCAGGGTGATGATATCGCCGCGCTTGAGAATGAGGGCGGCCTCGACCATGTCGGCCCGAAGCACGGCGTTCGGCGCGATGGGGCGCCTGGCCCTCATCCCGACGACCTGGGCCGGGTCGGTCACGGCGCCTCCCGCAAGCCGGGCCAGGTCCTTTTCCGTCACATAGAGATCTCCCGCCCGGATCACGGTGTCGGGCTCGATCCGCCGCCGTGCCAGCACCACCGGCACCGGCATCTCCACGTCCAGTCGCACCCAGACCCGCTTCTCCTCATGGCCGTCCACCTTGATGACGACCTGTATCGGTACCAGCCCGAGGTAGTCCTCTTTCGGTCGGGGAGAGACGGCGAAGGTCACCTTTCCCTCCTGGACGAAGACGCTCTCCGGTGCGTAGCGTGTGAAGATTCCCGCTTTTTTCGGGTCGTAGGGGAGGTGTTCGAGCACATAGCGCCTTGCCAGCCCGACCAGGTCCTCGCCGGGGATCTCTATCGAGTTGCGAGAGACAAGGATTTGCTCGGGTGCGGAGATATCAACAGCGTCCAGGTCGATCCTGTGCGCACTGATGCGGCTCGTCAGAAAAGACTTCGTGAGCCGTACTTCCTTCCCGGGCCTGGGGGTTTTTGCGATGTAGACGTCCCGCACCTTCTCGATCAGGTCTGCGTCGTCCCCCGAGAGCTTGGCGATATCGCCCAGCAGTATCTTGTCACCCGAGACATGGCTCGCCGGATTCACTACCAGCTTCGCCCGGGCCGACACCTCGTTTCCGGTCGATGCCATGGTCTGCACCTCGGTGTCAGAGGGGCCGACGCCGGGGGACGCCGCCATCGCCGGGATCTGCAGGCCCATGGAGAAAACAGCGATTATGAGAGCGATTGTAAATCCGGATATCGTGTTCTTCATCATGTTTCTCGTGTTTCTCAGGCCCCATGCCTCAAGCCACAGGCCTCAAGCCTTGGCGGGCACGGCCCGCCCTATCTCAACTGATTCGCGGTCTGCAGCATCTCATTGGCCGACTGGATCACCTTGGAGTTCGTCTCGTAGGCCCGCTGGGCGATGATCATGTTGACCATCTCCTCGGCGATGTTGACGTTGGAGTTCTCGAGAAATCCCTGGGCGATGGTGCCGAGCCCGGTCTCGCCCGGCGTGCCGGGAACCGGTGTGCCGGATGCCTGGGTGGGGAGGAAGAGGTTCCGCCCCACGGCCCTGAGCCCCGCGGGATTGATGAACTTCACCAGCTCGATGTTCCCCACCTCGGTGGGGGTTTCCGTTCCAGCCGTCAGGACCGAGACCGTGCCGTCGGAGCCGATGTTGATGCGCAGCGTGTCGTCCGGGATGGTGACGGCGGGATCCAGGGTATAGCCGTCGGAGTTGACGATCGTGCCGGTGCTGTTGATCTTGAAGCTTCCGGACCGGGTGTAGGCGATCGTCCCGTCGGGCAAAGTGATCTGGAAGAGTCCGTCCCCCTCGACGGCGAGGTCGAGCTCGTTCTGGGTCTCGTGGAACCCGCCCTGGCTGTGGATTTTGCTGATCGCCACGACCCGGGTGCCCTGGCCGATCTGGATCCCCGTGGGATTCTCGGATCCGACGAATGCGGTGAGACCGGGCATCTTGATCGTCTCGTAGAGAAGGTCCTGAAAGTCGACCCGGCCCCGTTTGTAGCCGGCCGTGTTCACGTTGGCCAGGTTGTGGGAGATATTGTCTATCTTGGTCTGTTCCGCTTCCATTCCGGTGGCGGCGGTGAATAAGGCGCGTATCATTTTACGGACCTCCTTGTTGCTGGATGGATCATGCGAGCTTTCCTACTTCATTGATACAGCGGGACTCGGCGTTCTTCAGAAAGGAGATGACCTTCTGGTATGCCCCGAACTGGCGGGTCACCTCGATCATGGTCACGATCCCTTTAACCACGTTGACATTGGAGCGCTCATAGCAGCCCTGGAGCACGTGGATCTCATCGGGACCGGCGGGGGGGGTATTCCCGTTGTATTTGAAGCAATTGTCCCCCTCTTTCTCCAAGACCAACTTGTCGGGGAAGTCCACGATCCGGAGGGAGCCGACAGGATTGTCGTCCTGAAGGATCAGCCCGTCTTTCTGAACAATCACCTCTCCGGATTCAGACAGGTTGATGCGCTCCCCGTTGGTGTTCAGGACGGCGTGGCCCTCGGCCGTGACGAGATCCCCTTCCGAGCTGCGGCTGAAGCATCCATTGCGTGTGTAACGCTCCCCCCCCGGGGTCTCGATCGCGAAAAATCCCTTCCCCTTGATTGCCATATCGAGGCTCCCTCCGGTCTCATTCAAAGGGCCGGGGGAGTGATCGGTGATCGTCCCCGCGCAGGCGGCGTACTGGTTCTGGCGTGGCGTTGCTCCCATGACATAGGCCTCATTCATGGATTCGGCCACGAAGGGACCTTGAACCGTGGCCGGTTTCGGTGTATTGAACTGCTCGAACACCGGCGTGTCTACTTTAAAGCCGGCCGTGTTGGCGTTTGCAAGGTTGTTCGACATCAGGTCGAGGCGCCTTACCTGGGCCAGGCATCCGGTGAGTGCAGCATAGATTCCGTTGTCCATTCAGCTATCCCTCCGGAAGAGGAGAGGGGGGAGCCCCCCGGTCTTTAGGTCATTTTTTATCTGAAATCCACAGAGAGTCCTGAGCAATCGGTATGCCAAGCTTGCAGGGAGTTAGAGAGGCGGGCAAAACAGATGTAACTTGCTGGAATTCAAGACTATTTTAAAAGTCACCTCCCGGGCCGGTTTTAACTGTAAGGGAAATATCCGTTCGGCCCTTTGCCGGATCCTGGGCAGAAATTGCCCAATCAGAATCAGACGACCACCGGCTCGCCGCCGGCGGTCGTCTGATTCTGATTCATGTACGATTTCTCCTTCCGGTTGAAATCTCAGTAGGAAGCGGTCGAAATGAGAGAGATTGAACGGAAGATCTGGACCTCGAGCAGAGGCTCAGAGAATGAGGGAAAATTGTCCGGTTGCTGCTCCGCCGTATTAAGTACTATATGCCCGAGATGGAGAGCAGGAACAAAACGTCCAAGAAATTCCGGTGGATTGTTTTGGATTCAGCCATTGGAGAATTTTGGCTCATGAGCAGTCTAGTATCGCGTCTCAGAAATTCTGTCCGCTATTTTGGCAATTTGAGTGTCCTGGATCAAGAGTACCCTATCTATAAGGCTTTGGCCAGGGGTTCTGTTCGGTCAAGGACGGTTTGAACAAATCGGCTGTAGGCCTGACGTGCTTGTTTAATCTTTCATCAATTACATGACCCATTTACTAACCACCTATTTATTCATCTTCTCCAAAATTTAAAAACATCTCTTCCTGAGTCGCTTGTGCCTAAATGTTTGAAATCTGTATAGCCTGAATTTCCTATAATTAATCCAGGTATTGTATCTTTGTCAATTGTCATTCCATGGTTCCATTCTTCAGTTCTCATCTTTTCCTCATTATTTTGGCCCATATCAAAAAACATGACTGGTGAGGAAACTGATATTAATGTTAAAGATTCTTTAACTCCTTCAATCCCTTTATCCTTAAGTATCCAGTGCAATACACTGAAGAATATGACACAGTCAAATTGTTTTCCTTTGATATACGTATCAAAACTTCCAAGAATAAACTCTACATCTAATTTTAACAGACTATTTTCTTCTTTAGCTACCCTTAATTTAGTTACATCTGTCTCTACTCCGATAACAATTCCCCCTTTTTTTGCAATTTTATGCGAAAAATATCCTGTATAACAACCAATATCCAATACTTTTTTACCCTTCCAATCAAATGCACTAGACATCAATTTCCATCTTGTATCATCTCTCAGAAGTTTCCAATTGCTAAATATTGGATGCTCTATTGGGATATATAATCTTCTTCCAACAGGATATTCTGTCATAAGCCTTTCTAGCATTGCATTTATCTGATCATCAACTTCAATTATCTCTACAGGTACAGTCTCATGCCCCATAACCAATGCTATAGCAACCCTATGCAAACCATCTGTAATTATGTAATCTCCATTAAACAGTGCTTTTACTTTTATCGGCTCAACTTTCTTGTCTAACTTCATCCGCTTATATAAGTCAAGATAATCTTTTGCTCTTTTTAACCCAGATTCTATTATTTCACGCTCATTATGTATATATGGCTTCTTACTTATAGATAATACAAAATCAACAAGCTTGCAATATTCACTATCTTCAATATTAAAATCAGGACTTTCACAAAATTCCTTCACCAACTTATAATGTGGCGTGTCTTGGATTGATTTATTAAATATATCAAATCCTTTTTCTAGACATTTAGATTTATTCGGATTCTGATCTTGAGTTCTTAATTTATCAATACCCAACATCACAATACCATTAAAAAATAATTTTTCATCTTTGAAGCCGGCCGTATTGGCGTTCGCAAGGTTGTTCGACATCAGGTCGAGGCGCCTTGCTTGGGCCAGGTATCCGGTGAGTGCGGCATAGATTCCGTTGTCCATTCAGCTATCCCTCCGGAAGAGGAGAGGGGGGAGACCCCCGGTCTTTAGGTCATCTTTAATCTGAAATCCACAGAGAGTCCTGAGCAATCAGTATGCCAAGCTTGCAGGGAGTCAGAAGGGTGGGCAAAACAGATGCAACCAACTGTAATTCAAGACTATTTTAAAAGTCACCTCCCGGGCCGGTTTTAACTGTAAGGGAAATATCCGTTCGGCCCTTTGCCGGATCCTGGGCAGAAATTGCCCAATCAGAATCAGACGACCACCGGCTCGCCGCCGGCGGTCGTCTGATTCTGATTCATGTACGATTTCTCCTTCCGGTTGAAATCTCAGTAGGAAGCGGTCGAAATGAGAGAGATTGAACGAAAGATCTGGACCTCGCGCAGAGGCGCAGAGAATGATAATTTTCATTCACGTGCTAAACAGGGGAGGCAAAGGTGTACGCAGCCCGGTGGATAAAATTTGATTTATATCACCCATTGGAGTTAAGTAGAAACTACCTATAACCCCGAAGTGTGGGTTCAATTCTCTGGAATATATTGTAATTTTGATTAGTTGACTAAACGGCTCTGGAGCTATATATAGCTGGAAGGAAGATAAAAGGCTCATACGTGGAAACTCGATATGGACTAGGGCAGACAGGTGAAAGCGTGAACGCAAAGCTCTACGAGGGAATGGCGAGGGAGATGCTCTCCCAGCTTGAGAGGTTGCGCGAGTTCACACATCACAACCCGTCAATTGGCGAGCATCATGAGCAGATACTGAGGGAGTCTCTCCGCCCGATGCTGTCCGGGAGGCACTCACTTCGTACGGGATTCGCATACTGCCCCGATGGGTTCGTGTCGAAGCAAGGCGACATACTCTTTGTCGATGAACACTATCCAGCGCCTTACCTCTTTCGGTTGGGAGACCTGGTCGTCGTCCAGCCAGAGGCGCTGAAGCGCGTCATTGAGGTCAAGACCATTCTTGACAAGCGAGCGTTCAGGGAAGGGCTGACGAACCTGCAATCGTTCAAGAAGGCAGCTACGGCGCGCAACAGTTACGTTGCAACGTTTTTATTTGCGTTCGACTCGCCAAAGCTGACGCCAGGGCTCCTCGGCCGTTGGTATCGCGACGTGGGCCTTCGTGATGAACAGCTCGAGTATCCACTTCTAGTTGTCTCCCTGGCCCAAGGAGCGTTCGAATTCCTGCCGGAGAAGGGGCGTCGTCCGTACGGCCACTATCCAATCGAAGAGAGCGGTAGCCCAAAGGCGAAGAGCCTGTCAGTATTCATCCAGACAGTTCGGAAGTGGCTTGAGATCCCGGGGGGTATTCATACAAATCCTTATCAGTTCGCGGAACTTGAGGGCTTTACTATGCAGCACTTGTGTTACCGGTACGGATCTGACAACCCTCGATCGGTACCGTCTCTTGAGACTGACGGGCGTGCTGCCCAACCCGGCGATGCAGTCGACGACGCTTCGCGTCGCTGCTGATCGCCCAGGACGTTATGCGGTTCGAGTAACGCGGCGATTACTTGAATACCTCCTTTTGGTCAGAGGAGGTCGCCCAAGCGCTCTCCAGGTCACCATAAGACATCGTTAGGTGCGGGGATGGTTCCACTCAATGCTCTTGAGCTGAAACGCATTGCAGGATTCCTTGGAAAGTACCATCTAAAGTCTACTGTATCGCAACTCGGAGGCCTACTGACAGCGTCTGCCCTACAGGCCAATACAATCCGTATAGAGACCCTCGTTCACCTGGCCGTGGCACACTGCCACGGACGTCGTAAGCCTGGCTTAACTGAAATTGGTCACTGGCTGAACAGGCAGCTCGGCAAAACCCAGATTGCATTGCTCGAGGATCCTGTCGAAGACGTCCACGTCACCAATGTAGAGACTCCCGAAGGAAATCGGCGGGTATTCGAAGGTATCTGGGAATCAAATGATTACTTCGTTCAGGTAGTCCTCGAAACCCTGGGCAGCCGCAGGGCTCCACAGAAATGGCGGGATCAGTTGGTTCCCGCATTTGCATTGCTGAAACTAAGCGACTGCGTTGCCGAACGGGTCGACCTGCGGAGATGGCACATCGAGTCTTCGACCCCAAAAAGTACGATTAGATTGGCACCGGCAACCCAGGTGGCAGACCGGGCCCGCGCGATAACCTTCACAGTCAGCGAACTTGATGCGCTGGGTATCAATCGTCAGGTATTGGAGCCGTTTATCCTGCGGGATGAAGACAAGCAAGCACTCGCGGAGGAGTCGACCGGACACTCGTCCCTGGAGAGACGCCCTCTCGTCGACTTCGGTGGTGAACTGGTCCTTGCTTTGCCTCACGCAGTCAGTCCTGCAATCAGGCGCTTTGTTCTATTTGAATTAGGGCGGATGGGCTACCTTCAGACGTTCGCAGACGCGCTCGCCAACCGCCAGGCGCGCCAAGTTGAGAGAGAAGGGCTCTGGGAGTTGAAAGGGGAGACCGACTCTCTTGAGCCGCCAGTACCGGACGGAAAAGTGCCTTCACTGCACGCTTGGTTGCTCAAGTACGATATCAACAAGTATCTCCATGTTGTCCTACTGCATGACAGGATGGATTGGCTGGATGCCCAGGGCCTTTCCAGTTTTATGGAGTACCCGGAGGAACTAAGGGCAGGACTCGAGGAATATCTGAGCAAAGCATCCAGTCACTGTCGGTCGTTACCAGACTTCGCCGAAGGAATGACGCTGCTGGTGATGGGCGGCCTCGGCCGCGGGTTTGCTCTGGGCTTCAAGGATTGGCCGGATCAGTGGCGCTTGTCGGTTATTCGAATATCGGACCTCCTCATGTTAGCTGGTGAGTTCCACCGACCAATCACACGCTACCTCAAATGCATCAAGCAGAAGGAATGGGCAACGGGGGAGGGCGTCTACTTCCAGAATATTAATGGTGACTACAACTTCTATTGCTTCTGGCGTCGCCTGCACTACCAGCTAGTGCCGCGTGACCTGCCCGTTGATCAAGGCTCTATGCTTTCCATTGGTAACGACATGGTCCTGCCTGTCCGGGAGGAGGTGAGAAACCTGGTGGACCGCCATGTCCTTCAGACAACAGCCGGTTCATATTCACCTGTCATGCGGTTCGGCAGGGACGCGTACTTCAAGTCCATGCAAGGTCGCCCGATATACGCAAGCCTGGGTCATTTGCGGGCGGGCGTGCTGGCAGGCGCGGTGGAGACACCTCGCGGCCCAAGCTGGCTCCTGGTAGAGCCACGGGAGGGTGACGAGCAGAGCCGGCGCCTCCTCTACGAGATGTGGTCTGGGTTCATTGGCTTGTACGACAGGCTAGTGTTCGAGGTCGAAGCTCTTTACCCAAAGGCGCCAGCCGGCGCAATAGAGATTCGCCTCAACTTTGGCGAAGTCGTTGTATCTGTGGACTACGTAGAACCCCAGCCGGACGTTCCGATCGGCGAGCCAGAAGTTGCTGTCAACCTCGACCAGCGAACCGCTGAGGTCAAGTTTCCATCTGATTTCCTCATGCATTTCCAGCAGCCTCAGAATACAGGTGAGAGGTTGGTTCTGCACGGCATTGCGAAAGGCCTTGTTAGCCTGCATCAAGGTGTGACGGGGGATGTTGACGAGATCGCCCTCGATGACCTAATGAGCAGGGTGATCGGTGTCTCGGGTATGCGTGTTATTCATCGCTTTCGTACGTATTACCCCATTGAGCACTTGCTGGCGCGGCAAGGTCAGAAGCCGATCTTTCTGGCTCATGAGGATTTTGTCTTCTCCAAGCTCAGGCTGTCCGAAGGTTGTACGGCAGCGCGGCTTGGTACCAGTAGCGCGTCAAAGTCCGAGTGCAATGAATTCCTGCACAAGGTTGTAGACAAGGTCTGGAACCAGCTCCGGGAACTGTTGCAGCAACTCGATAGGGCGTCGGTGATCCGTGAGGCCCTTGGTGTACATGAAGCCGTTATCCAAGACCGTGACCACTGGCGCAGAACCGCACAGGCAGTGCTTGCCTTGTATGCGCCGGAGGAGGACGTCCTCACGGTCGCGCAGCAGCGGGAATCCGATCGGGACAATGTTTCTTTACCCACTCGCACAATCCTAGAAATGGCCATCTGTGAGTGTCCAGAGGCAGGTGGCCGCCAGCTTTCTCGGTGGGGACTGGATGAACTGCTGGCCAAAGCAGCACTGCTAGTCGAGGTTGCAATGGACTCTGACGCGGTCAACAGCGATCTGATTGAACCCCGAATCGACCTACATCCGAATGGCGAGTACACCATCAAGCGTGGTTTCTATGATACCGTCATCAAGCCGTTCTTAACTGGCTACTTCCGCGAAAAATTCGAAGCTGCGGCAGGAGACTATAGCAAATTGTATCAAAGCAAGCGTCCCAGTGAACGAGCGCGAGCTGACGAGTCATTCTCTGCCGATTTCATTCGGGCATTTCAGAATGAGTTTGGTTTAACGCCGGACGAGGCGATTGAAGGGTTGGCGGAGCTATTGGATTTAGCGGTTGAATGCGACAGCGTTGTTGTGCAGACAACGCTAGGCGATCTCAAAACGATGCTGACTACAGCCCGTAGCCTGTCGCTTGATGTCAGCGAAGCGTTTATTCGAACTTTTAGCATTTTCCATCGTACTGCCTGGGAGAGGCCGCCACCGGGGTTCAGGAATAGAGACCTTTATCCCTGGCGATTCCGTCGTAGGCTCTCCGCAACAGCCAGACCTATTCTTGTCTTCGGTAAGGAAGACGATGACAAGGTATTCTATGGGGCCGGTGCACTCAGGCTTGGAGTCAGGTACCTGCTGGAGAGGTCTGAACAAGGGCATTTACCACAAGAGTTCTTCACTTCGCAGAAGATTAGACAATACATCGGAACGGTAAACAGCGAGAGGGGTTATGCCTTTGCTCGGTCAGTTGCTAATCAACTGCGCGAGAAAGGATGGGAGGCGCGTAATGAAGTAAAGATGACTGAACTGGGTGGTTCCGCCGAGCTCGGTGATATCGATGTCTTGGCGTGGAAGACTAGTGGAGAAATTCAGCTCATCGAGTGCAAGCGCTTGCAACTTGCCCGGACAGTTGCCGAGGTCGCCGAAATCTGCCGCCGCTTCCGAGGAGAGGCGAAGGATGAGTTAGATAAGCATGTCCGGCGAATTAACTGGATAAGGGCCAACCCCACGGGTCTCCAACGTATTGTCAGATTCGTGCCGGATCCGGCCCGCATTGATGATAGGCTTGTAACCAACACGCACGTACCAATGATGTACTTGACAGCATTGCCGATCGAGGCAGATAAGATCGGCCCGCTGAAGTAGTCGGAAGTAAACAGTTAGCGATTGGACATGCATAAGTATCGCATAACGCGTGCACTGTACGCGCTATTCGCGCGCCGGTGACGCGAGTCGTTGGGCTGGAAGTGATGCTGCAAAGAATGGTGCGATTACGCGGCGGGGGAGGGCTAGGTGACGGTGATAGCAACGACCATAGTAGCGGTGACGACAATGATGATGGTAATGATGATGACGATCGGAGTACGGTAATCGCCGGGGAGACCTGATCATGCCAGCGAAAGGGAAGATCGATTCGCGCTCGATGATGAAGAAGGCGATTGAGGTTATGCGCCAGTCGGTGCCTGAACACCGGCCTGACGGGTCGCCGAGTCCGTCGGTGGGTGCCGTGCTGGTGCGGCCGGACGGTTCGGTTGTGACGGCGGCGCGGGGGGAACTGCGCGATGGCGATCATGCCGAGTTCATTCTGCTTGAGCGTAAGTGCCCTGGAGAACGGCTGGATGGTTGCGCACTCTTTACAACTCTCGAGCCCTGTCTCGACCGCAACGAGCCCAAACGTGGCTGCGCGCGACACATCGTCAGCGCTCGCATCAAGGAGGTCTATGTGGGTCTCGAGGACGACAACCCGCGCGTGGCGGGGAAGGGCATCGAGCACCTCCGCCGCCACGGTGTGACAGTCCACATGTTCGACCGCGACCTTCAGGACGAGATTCTGGCAGAGAATCAGGAGTTTTTCGCATGGACGCGGCTGCAACCGGCGAGGCCAAAAGAGGAGCCGATCAAGCTCTCGATGTACGAAGACCCAATGACGGCGGTGGCTCTGGAGGATCTCTCCCGGCAAGCGCTGAAACGCTATCGTTCGAAAGCAAAACTGATTCCAGAGGTGGGCTCGCATGAGTTCTTGCGAATGCTCCGACAGCAGGGAGTGCTCGTGGGCGACGGCGACGCGGCGACGCCCAGCGGCTTTGGGTTGCTCCTGTTCGGCAAGCAGGCGCGCAACGCCATGCCGCAGGCCGGGCTGCTGGCGCGGGCGGATTTGCCGGATGGATCGTCGTCGCGGAAGGAATTCGGTCAGGCCCTGGTGCTCATTCCAGACCTCCTGGAAAAGTGGCTGAACACTGTGCTTCCAAGCACCATCGACCGGCGCCGCATGGAACGGAAGGAGGAAGTGGATTTGCCGTTCGACATGATCCGCGAGGCCGTGGTCAATGCACTGATCCATCGCGACTATGACCTCGCCGGGCAGAAATGCCAGCTCGTGGTGAACGCGGATACTATTACAGTCAAGAGTCCCGGTGGGCCAATTCCACCGGTCACTCTTGAAGAACTCCAGTCGTTTACGGCGCCGATGAAGAGCCGGAATCCTGTTCTGCATTACACGTTCGCCCGCATGGGGATGGCCGAGGAGCAGGGATTCGGCTTGGAGAAGAGCCTGAAGGGCCAGGCGCAGAGGCTTAACCTTCCCCTGCCGACTTTCGCCCTGGCCGGCGACTACCTCGTGCTTACGATCTACCGGAGCCGAGAATCGGCAGTCTCCACGTTGCCCAGCGAAATCCGGGAACAGCTCAACAAATCCGAGCTCGTCGGCTGGAAGTGGATTTCGAAGCGCAACTCGGTGGCGACCGCCGAATACGAGAAGGCAATGAAGCTTCCCAATCGGACAGCCAAGAACCATATCCGGAAGCTGACCAAACTGGGATTGCTAAAGATGACCGGTGCCGGCAGGGCAACTCGGTATGAGGTGATCCGCCCATGACGACGGAAGGATCGGTTGGCCTACGCCCTTTCTTAGATCGGGCCATTCAACGGGCCGAAACGGCCCGATTCTCGGACCAGGATAGCGTAACAACGGTAATCGGGCCATCCATCGGGCCATGTTGGCCCAAAATCCGCGTCTGTCCTGAACTAGGCGCGAAACGGGCCCGAGGAGAAGGACATAGACGACTCCCGAGTGACATTGAGGACGCGAGGGCAGGAAAGCCCAACTAACAGTTCAACACCCTTTTCTTCCTGAATTCATTAACTTCATCTCGAGATATCCCCGCACGTCCCGCTTATTATTTGGAAAGCTACATAGGGATAAAAGCCGCAAGGACCAAGTCGGACTCAAGATCCCCACTGAAATTCCGATAAATAGAGTAGGGACCACAGTCTCTTTTGTAATGAGGAGAGCCGGTCGGGTGTCTATTTATTTAGGGGGTTACGATACGTTGGGAGGTGAAGGATTCATGATCATCTACGTCAACGGGAGCAGGCCGATCTCCCTCACCATCAAAGAGTTGAACGAAACCTTCATGGTAGAGGCACGGCGGATCTTTAGCAAGGATCGCACCTCACGGACGCTGGCTCTCGAGGCCATGCGCGAATTCCTACTCGCCCACGGCCCCAGGGGTGAGAAGAGGATCTAGCGGCGCCTGTTCCTGATCGTGGAGGATGTTGAAATCGACTCTGAGAGCTTGGCCGCTCCTGAGGCTCTGGTTCACCGCATCCAGGAGCCTGCTCTTGAGCGAGCGATCGCGGCTGATCACATCGATCGGCTCGCTATCCTTGAGAAGCCGGTAGATCTCGGCTCTTATCTCAGTCTTCCTGTCTCGGACCTCTGAAAGGACCACCTCCGATTCCAGCTCCATGGTAAATTGTACCCTGAAAAAAGCGTCTTCGGAAGCGAGCAAGAAGGGCTCGAGGATGCAGGGCATGATTTGATCCGGCCCTTCCATCGAGAAGACATCCTCGCCCACCGCCGGCGTTGTGGATTCGGGGGATGGAGCAGCAACGGGGGGCGAGAGCCTGGGGTGCAGGACCCCAAAGGCGACTCCGCCCGCCATGCCTGAAAGGACCAGGCATGCTATCAGGATGAGATCCCTGCGTATAAGCGGGTGCATCGCCGCCGATTGCGCTTCGTCCTTGCCGGCGTCTTCCTCCACGGCGTGGATGTCATCCGGCAGCTCAGTCTTGTCGATTTCTGCTTTCTGCTTTTCCATGGTCACTCTCATCCTGTGTGAGGCGGCTCATCATTGCCTTGGCTTCATCGAAATCAGGGCGGAGATGCAGTGCCTTTTGAAGCGATTTCAGGGCCAGACTACGCTCATCGTTCTCCATGTAGGCCCGGGCGAGATTATAGTGAATCACTTCGTCCCCGGGTGATAGCCGGATCGCATTGTTGTAAAAGTGAATGGCCTCCTCCAAGTTACCTTCTCGGCGCAGGGCGATTCCGATCCGGTTGTACAGGTGGGCGGGCACGCGGCCCGTCTGGAGGGATGCCTTGAATGCATTGATGGCCTGATAAGTATAGTCCTTTTCATAGTAGGCTTCGGCAATGTCTATCTTGCGATCCATATTGGCAGGGTCAAGCTCGACAGCCTTTTCAAATCGCTGCTCCGCTTCCTCGATCAGTCCGATCTCGAGGTAGGCCTTCCCAAGCTGCATCTGGCGATCCGGATTTTGCGGGCTGATCCGGCTCGCCCGCTCCAGCGCGACGATGGCGTCATCGTGCCGGTGAAGCTTTTCGTAGAAATCGCCGAGGGTCTGATGCGCCTTCACATACTTGGGATTCTTCTCCGTCGCTTCTATATATTGCCGCCTCGCTTCCGTATCGAAGCCGATCTTTTCATAGATCTGGCCGATGCGCGTGCGGATCCGGGCGCTGTTCGGGAAGAGAGCCAGCGCCGTTTTGAACTCATGGAGCGCCTCGGAATAGAGATGCCCGGCGATAAAGATCTCGCCGCGACGAATGTGGTCTTCAGCCGGCCCGGGTTTCTCTCTCCGGTTGAGTATGGTTGTGATCTTCTCCTCGAGAGTCTTTAATATAAAAGGCTTGATGATGCAGCCGTCAACCTCGGTCTCGGCCGCCCTGGCCACGATTGTAGGGCTCACGGCACCCACGAGGAGGAGGAAAGGGATGGAGCTGAACATCGGCTCCTTTCGCACCCGATCCAGCAGCTCTATGGCCATATTGCTGGGGGGCGTCCAGTCTGCGACGATGAAGCCCACAGTTCCTTCCCTGTTCAAGAGCCGCCAGGCTGTCTGGCCGTCAGGGGCATCAAGGACCCTCTTACACCCAATGCTCCAGAGCATGCTCCGTATGGCGCGTCGCATGCCGGGAACAGGGTCGACGATCAGAAATAAGATTCTTTCCATAACAAAGACGCCGCAACGTTAGGGTCAACCCGGCTTTTTCCTCTTTTTGCGCATGAGATCGAGGATCAGGGAGATCTCCTCCCGGCTCATCCGGACCTGCGAGGCGATTTCATCGACACTCAGGCCTTCCCCGGCCAGGCGCAACACTTGCCCGTAGCGATCTTCCCCGCTGTCACGGGTGCCGGTCCGATCCCCACGGTCATGGCCGCGTTTTTCGCCGGGGCCGGCCTTGCCGGGGCTCTGCTCCCCGCCGGAATTCGGCTTACCGGAGGGAATAGCCTTCTCGGCCCGGCCGAGCATCGGCTCCAGCATGGTCCTCTTTGCGTCGAGCTCCTTCATGAGGGTCTTGATGCGATCCTCCTTGTCCTCGATTCCCTCAGAGAGACGGCGGTCCCACGCCTCGAGCTCCCTGATCAGGTGATAGAGGGTGTCCAAAAGCTCGGCGATCTCCTCGGGCATGGGGGAAGCGCCCCCCTTGTTTGGGGCAGTCTTTGATCGGGTGCGCAGGAGCATGGCGATGATTGCACCGCCCAGCAGCACATCGATAGCGATCTGGATTCCTGTCCACATGGTGATCATGGTGACCTGCACCTCATATAACTGGCGCATGAATTATAATTCATGCGCCAGTTATATACGGCAAATGAATTCTTTCATGTTGCGGACCGGAGTTTGGAGCATGAAATTTTTCATAATGACCTCGCTTGTGGATCTCATAGAACCTGAATTGGGCGTAAATCTAAAAAGCTTGAAAAATTCTGAACGACATTTTTGCTAAATTGTTATCCAGTATTCGTACAGTCCTATCATTAAAAAAATGTCCAAAAACCCTTGAAACATGAAAGTATTCATTTGCTCAATAGAGGCGCCGCATATGTTTATGCGGCGCCTCTATACCTTCACATCGATGATACGTCCGATCTTGCTGTCGGGGTCCGCCTTTTTGCGGTCCCCCGCCTCCTGCTCCTCCGGAGGAGGAGATTCCGGCTCCTTGGATTGAGGCCCTGTCTCCAAGGCCTCTTCCTCACCCTCTGCGTCGGCTAGGTCGAACTGGCGTTTCGGGTTCGACCCCTGGTGCTTGTCCTTCGAGATACGCTGTGTTCTCGGAATCGAGATTTGAGGGACAGTAGCCGGGTTCACCCGGTCTGTCGGCGACGTCATATCTCTCTCCCCTCGCCCATAAGGCGGCGCCTCGTCCGGCCCCTGAGCCGAAGGATGGCGCTTGTATGGATTTGAGAGACCCTCGATTCGGTGATATCCATCACCTCACCGATCTCCTTCATGTTCAGGTCCTCTTGATAATAGAGGACGATAACGAGCCTCTCCCGCTCGGGCAGTCCCTCGATGGCTTCGATAACGAGGGCCCTGAGTGTGTTGAAGTCGATCGACTCGATGATGTCCCGAGCGCTCAGAGTCGAGGATTCACTATAAAGGCTCAGATTTTTCAGCATGAGAGGATCTTTGAGATCGTCCAGGCTTATGAGAGTCACCGAGCTGACCTGGGCGAGCATCGAATAAAATTCTTCTTCGTCCACCCCCAGGGCCCCCATCACCTCTTCCTCGGTGGCTGCCCTGCCTAGTTCCTGCTCGATATCCGCATAGGCCTGACTGAGCCGGTTGATCTTCTTTCGCGTCGAACGCGAGACCCAGTCGAGGGCCCTGAGCTCGTCGAGTATGGCGCCCCGTACTCTGTATTCTGCATAGGTCTTGAACAGGATCCCTTTGGTGGGATCGAACTTCTCGATGGCGTCCATCAAGCCCAGGATTCCCGAATTCTCGAGATCCTCCAGATCGATCGAGGGGGGTAGGCGCGGGCTGATCCGGTAGATGATCTGACGGATGTGGGGCGCATAGTCCAGGATGAGCCTACTTCTCGCCTCTTCCGGGAGGATCCAGGCCCCTGTGGTATTCTGGACCCAGTATGTCTCACGCTGGTTTTCTCTCATGGCCGTCAAGCACCGAAGATAGAACGCTCCTGTTGGAATGCAGTCTGGATCTCATCCGTGAACCGGTCGATCTGCTCTGCTTCCAGGGAGTACTTCCGGGCCAGGGCCGAGCCCATTAGGTCGACCTCGCTCTCGGGGGATCTCTGCCCGAATCCCAGGTAGTGGCTGACAAGGTCTGCGAAATTCACCAGGAGGATCAGGTCGGAGTCACTCCCCCCGTGGGAGTGCGCTCTCTCCAGGTTGTGATGGTACGCTGCCACGTATTCCTGTTTTGTCGGCAGCTTCCACTGCCTGATCAGCTCGGCCCCTATCAGAGAGTGGTCGTAACCCAGCACCTTTCGCTCGGCATCGATGAATGGGATGCCCTTGTTGTACACGAGCTGCATCACCATGGTGAACTCATTCGATTTGAGCATATTGAGTGCCAGTTTTCCGATGTCGTGCAGGAGCCCTGAAATGAACGCCTCTTCCCAGTCGTCGAGTTTAAGCTCCTTTGCCGTCATGTGGGCGGCAATGGCCGTTCCCACCGAGTGCTCCCAGAGCATCTTTTCCGTGAGCCCGAATCTCTTCGTGTAGTCTCTCAGTGAGACGGCCAGCACCAGATCCTTGATCGTGCGGAAGCCCAGGACCATGATCGCCGCCGTGAGTGTCTTGATCTCTCGTGAGTGGCCGTAAAAGGCCGAGTTGGAGATCTTCAAGAGCTTTGTTGTGAGTGATGGGTCCCGCGTAATGACCTGGTTGAGCTGGCCGGCCGAAGTCTCCTCGTCGGATAGCAGCTCCAGGATCTTGGCCGCGATAGGCGGCATTGACGGGAGATCGTCCATTTTAAAATCGATGTCCAAACTCATATTAACCAACCTCTTATCTCAAGCTTAGGTCTCAAGCTCCGATCTCAAGGAGTGTTACTTTCGTCTCCTGGCAAGGTGATCTCCAGGACTTCGTAATCCAGGTCCTCGTCCGGAACGTATGATTTGTTGCTTTTTGTGTCATTCCTGTCCGAGCCGGGTTCTTCATCCCCGCTCTCTTCGGTCTCTCCTGCGAGGTTTTCACCATCCGGAGAACCGGGGGACGGCTGCGCTGGTGCTTGGCTTGCCGGGGTGTCGGGCAGGTCTCCTTGGCCGTCTCCTTCCTGTTCGTCTTGATCCCAGAGGGTATCTTCTTCAGTCGTTTCGTAAGCGATGCCGGGCTCGCTCGCATCGGGGGCGACCCGGTCGGCCCCATCCGGTGAACTCTCGACCTCGATGCTCTCCTCGGGCGCCGCAGTCTCGGCCGCGTCGGGGGCGACCCGGTCGGCCCCATCCGGTGAGCTCTCGACCTCGATGCTCTCCTCGGCCGCCGCAGTCTCGGCCGCGTCGGGGGCGACCCGGTCGGCCCCATCCGGTGAACTCTCGACCTCGATGCTCTCCTCGGGCGCGTCGGGCTCGGCCGCGTCGGGGGCGACCCGGTCGGCCCCATCCGGTGAACTCTCGACCTCGATGCTCTCCTCGGGCGC
>CAZFWM010000002.1:0-22188 GCA_964522545.1 uncultured Thermodesulfobacteriota bacterium | reverse complement strand
CTCTCGACCTCGATGCTCTCCTCGGGCGCCGCAGTCTCGGCCGCGTCGGGGGCGAGACTTTCCGCCTCGTCCCAGAGGTTCTCCTCCCCTTCATCCTCCTCGGCCACGACGGGCTCGCCCGCATCGGAGACTGCCTCCTCGGCCTCGTCCCAGAAGCTGTCTGCCTCGGCCCCTTCGGCTTCCGTGATCCCTTCGCCTTCCGTGACCCCGTCACCTTCTGCGCTCTCTATTTCGGCCTCTGGTTGGCCTGCATCCTCCAGGAGCTGCTCGGCCTCGTCCTTCTCCAACAGGGCCTGCGCCTCAGGACCTTCCGCTGTGTCCTGCTTTGCCTTGATGGACTCCCGCCTCGATTCGTCCAGCTCCAGTTTGGTCCGCTCGAGGACCTTCACCGACTCTTCAAGGTCCTCCTGGAGATGGATGACCTGCCTGGCCAGCTCGATGTTCTCCTCTTTGATCTTCTTGGTCTGCTCCGGCTGAGACCCCAACAGGTCGCGCATCGAGTTCAGGGCGGCACCGGGGAGCGCATTCAACTTCCAGCCCGCTTTGCCACCCTTGTGAGAATCTCCTCCGATGGCCCTTCGCACCGAGACGATGTGGAGTACCATCACGAGGATCCCGGCCACCACAGCGGCCTCGAAGACCAGAAATAGGATCAGCAGCGTTGCCTGAGTCATTTACTTCTCCGCCCCGCCTTTATCCGGGGCGCTCATGAGCTTATCGATATCGATCAGAATGAGAAGCCTCTCATCCAGCTTGCCCACGCCTCTGATGAACGTCATGTCGATCCCCGCCACAAACGGAGGAGGTGGATCGACGATGCCGGCGGAAATTCGCAGAACCTCGAGGACCTCGTCCACGATGATCCCTACGAGCTTGTCGTCCCGCTCGATGATTATGATCCGGGTATGCCTGTCCGGATCTTTGGGTTCCAGGTGAAATCGTTTTCTCGTGTCGATGACCGGAAGGATTTTTCCCCGCAAATTGATCACTCCTTTGATGAACCCGGGGGCCCTGGGAAGCCGGGTGATCTCCATCATGCGGTTTACTTCCTTGATGCTCAG
Source organism: uncultured Thermodesulfobacteriota bacterium (assembly GCA_964522545.1). GTDB lineage: Bacteria > Desulfobacterota > DSWW01 > CAZFWM01 > CAZFWM01 > CAZFWM01. Next base: position 21,127 of record CAZFWM010000002.1, on the reverse strand, counting down.
GATGTCGACCCCGAAGGTCTCCTGGCCGATTCTGAAGGTGACGAGCTGAAGGAGCGATTCCTTGTCCGCCTCCGGACCGTAAACCGTGTCGATACCGTTCATTTCTTTTCCTTACATTGAAACTGGCTTAACACATCAAAGTCCAAACGAGTCGCTGGCTAATACAATTTCAATCACCATTAGAAGAAAACCGCTGAGGAACCCAGGAATCCAGGAAAAGAGTTAGGAAGATTTCATAATTAAAGGCTTCTCCGATGAAATACTTTTTTTGGAGCATCTTCCTCATCTCCTCTTTTCTCCTGGGTTCCTGGGTTCCTCAGAGGAAAAATATAATCTGTAATGTAGCAATACTATTCAGGGGCTCTGGAGCCGGCCGATCACCTCTGTAAGGCTTGAGGATACCGCCGCCAGCTCCTGGGTTGCGCCCACGCCCAGCTCGGCCCCGCTCGACATCTGCTGGGTTACGCTGCTGATCGACTCGATCGTCCTCGATATCTCCTCCGCCGCGGAGGATTGCTGTGAGGCCGCCGTGGCGATGAGCACCACCATGTCGGTGATCTGGTTGAAGCCGTCGACGATCTCCCGGAGGGACTCGCCCGCCTGGTTCGCCAGCCAGGTCCCTTCTTCCACCTCCTTCACTCCGGACTCCATCGAGGACACAGCCTTGCGGGTCCCCCCCTGGATCGCCTTGATCGTCTTCACCACCTCTTTATTCGCCTCGGACGTCTTTTCGGCCAGCTTGCGTACCTCGTCGGCCACCACGGCGAATCCGCGGCCGCTCTCGCCGGCCTTGGCAGCTTCGATCGCCGCGTTCAGAGCAAGAAGGTTGGTCTGGTCGGCGATGTCGTCGACCACCCGCACGATCTCGCCGATTTCTTCGGCCCTCTGCCCGAGCTCCTCGATGGTCTGGGCCACGTCCGTTACAGCGGAGGCGATCATCCCCATGCGATCGACCGTCTGGTCGACCACTTTGCCGCTCTCATGGGCCCGCTCCGTGGCCTGCTTGGCGCTCTCGGCCGCATTGTCGGCGTTCTGGGCCACCTCGATCACGATCCTCGAGAGCTCTTCGATCGCGGCTGCGATACGGGAAGCCTGCTCATTCTGCTCTTCGGCGCCGCTGGTCATCTGCACGGCCGAGGACGAGATCTCATCCACAGCGGAGCTTAGCCTGTTCAGGATCTCGTGAGCCTCTCCGACCACCTCGCCGGTCCGGAGCTCGCTGGCCTGAAAGTGGGCCGTCATCCGGCCTATGGCTTCTTCCACGGCTCCGAGGGCATCCTCACTGCCCCCGGTGAGGTCGACCGTCTTGTCTCCGTCGATGAAGGCCTCGACTTTTCGGGCAAGGGCTTCGAGCGGCTTGGCGGATTCCCCCGTGATCCAGGCTGCCAGCCCCACGGCGGCCGCGCCGCCAAGGACCAGCAGGGCAAGAAGAACCGGCCAGGCCTGCGCGATGCCTCCTTCCCCCAGGACACTGCCCACTGCGGCTATCAGCACAGTGAGAAGTACCAGTGAGATAAAAGCGGCCTGAACCTTAGTCCGGAACGAGAAACTTTCGAACATCCTGTTCATCCTTAGCTCCTCTCGATTTTCGACTCTCGACAAATGGAGGGTCCGGTTCCACCCGGACCGCGGACGGCGTGGAAGCCGTCCCTCCAGGTGACTGTCGACTGAGGACTCAATTTCGCATTTGCCATGCCATATTTCGCTGATTTGGTTACAGCAGTGCCGTATTATTCCTTCGATTCGATCAGGCCGGTGAGGCCCTTGAGATCATCCTCGTAGATATTGGTGAACTTCACCCCCACATTGTAGCGCGGCGCTTCGCCCTTCTCCCCCGGCTCCGCCGGTCCGGTCCACACAACTTCGGCCAGCACCGTAATCCGGCGATCGAGGTCGGGCACTCCCTCTTTGAAGAATCCGGGATGGTGGCGCGCCCAGTCCTTGAGCTCGATCTCGAGCTCCAGCAGAGTCCCTGTCTCACACGGCCGGTCCATCATAATCAGGAGGCCGCCGCCGCCGATGTTCTTCATCCGAGTGACCTTGACCTCCCGCTCGTCCAGCGGGTAGTAGAGCTCGCGGTGCTCCACCTTCGCGTCTTTCAGTATCCTTTTGTGGCACCTGCTTTCCTTTGGAGGCTTTTTAGTGGATTCCACTGGACAACTCCCTCGAATCCTCCCCGGCACCGGGTACGAGCGTGCTCCCGCCCCGGGACATGGCCATGTGAATCATGGATGATATGTCTGCGATCAGGCAGACCCTTCCGTCCCCCATGACGGTGGCCCCTGAGATCCCTTCGGTTTCGGCCGCGTAGCTCCCGATCGATTTGATTACGACCTCCTCTTTTCCCAGGACCTCATCGACCACCAGGCCGACACGTTTGTCTGCGAGGCCCACGACCACCACATAGCGGCGGCCCCCCCCATCGTCCTCATCGCGTTCGAGGCTGAACAGTTCATCCATCCAGACGAGGGATACTATGGCGTCCCGGAACCGGAGCACCGCCTTGCCCTCGATCGACTCCACTTCCGAGGGAAAGAGGGCCAAGACCTCGATCACGCTGATCAGGGGGACGGCAAAGATCTCTCCCCCGGTCCTGACCAGGAGGACCTGGGCAATCGCCAGGGTGTTGGGGATCTTCATCATGACTCGTGTACCCCGCCCCTCCTCGGAGTCGAGCACGATGAGGCCGTTGATGTTCTGGATGTGGCTCCGCACCACGTCCATGCCCACGCCCCGGCCCGAAACCTTGCTCACGCTCTCGGCCGTGCTGAAGCCGGGTGCGAAGATCAGGTTGAGGACCTCGCGCTTGGGGAGGCTCTCCGCCTCCTCTGCTTTGATCACTCCACGGGCGACCGCCGCGTCTTTGAGGTTGGCGAGGTTCATGCCGCGGCCGTCGTCCTCGATTTCGATGATTACATAGTCCCCTTCATAGTAGGCGCTCAGGTCGATCCTGCCCTCCCGGGGCTTGCCGCAGCTTTCCCGTGTCTCGGGGTCCTCGATACCGTGGTCCACGGAGTTGCGCAGCAGGTGGACCAGAGGATCGCCGATCATCTCCACCACGGATCGGTCCAGCTCAGTGTCGGCGCCGGTTATGTGGAGGTCGATCGACTTTTTCAGCTCACGGGCGAGGTCCCGTATCATCCTGGGGAACTTGTTGAAGATCCGGCCGATCGACACGAGCCGGGTTTTCATCACGGCAAGCTGGAGGTCGTTGGTGAGCAGGTCGATCGTTCCTGTGACCGTGCTCAGCTCCTCGAGGGTCCTTTTACTTTGCTCCCCCTGCTCCATCCGTTGAAAGATCCTGGCCAGACGGTTGCGAGATAGTACGAGCTCCCCGACCATGTCGAAAAGAAACTCGAGGCGGTCGACTCCGACGCGGATCGTCTGGGACGTCTCAGGGGTTGTCTGACTCACTTTTGGGGCGGGGGGACCCGGCTCGGCCGGACCGACGGGCGGCGCCGGACTCTCCTTCTTTTGTTCTTCTCTTGCCGGGGCCTCTTCCCCGGAGCCGGCCGCCTCCGGGACTCCCGGGGCCGGCGGCTCGGGGACCGGAATGGCATCGGCCCCGACCTCCTGGCAGGCTTCGGCGAAGAGGCGGTCGAGCTCTTCTTGGGCGGCCGATTGCGCGGCCGACATTTCGTCGGGGGCTTCGGGCTCTGAGTCGGAGGGCACCGGGCTCTCTTCCTCTGTGCCGGCCTCCTCGGCCTGCGTCCCGTCGTCGGCCCCTCCCATTTCCCCCTGTTCGATTTGCTCGAGCTTCTGGAGCACGGGATCCAGGTCGACGTCCGACTCTTCGGAGTTGCGCACTTTTTCGAGGATGAGCTTGTGGAGATCGACCGACTCGAGGATCACATCCATGATCTCGGCCGTCAGAATGAGGTCCCCTCTTCGCATCCCGTTGAGGACCTCCTCTGTACGGTGGGCAAGGGTCGTGATGGTCGTGAGGCCGAGGAACGAGGAGGTGCCCTTGATGGTGTGGAAAGAGCGGAAGACCTCGTTTATAAGATCCGCGTCCCCGGGAGCGCTCTCCAGGTGGATGAGGTCCTCATCGATCTTTTCGATAAGCTCCTCGGCCTCGATCAGGAAGTCCTGGAGGATCTCGCTCTGGCTGTCGACAGGATCGCTCATCACGCCTTCTTATAAGCCATGGCGCCCGTGAAGTGGACGAGCTTGAACGCCTTGGATATTGAGTGCAGGGATTCCGTGTGACCAATGAACAGATAGCCGCCGGGCCTGAGGACATCATGGAGCTGCTGGACGAGTACCTTTCGGAAATCATCCTTGAAATAGAGGAGCACGTTTCTGCAGAAGATGATGTCCACCCCCTTCATCATGTTGACCTTGACCTTTTCGGCGAGGTTGAGGGGCTTGAGCATGATCATGCGCTTCACCGGGTCGTTGACGGAGAAGTCGCTGTCTGTCTTTTTGAAGTATTTATCCCGGTAGAGCGATGGGGCGCTGCGCAGGGCGTACTCGGGATAGACGTTCTTCCGGGCCACGGCCAGGGCCTCCTCGCTGATGTCCGTGGCCGCGATGTTGATCGTCCACTCCCGGACCGAGTCCCCGAGGGTCTCCTGGATCACCATGGCCAGCGAATAGGGCTCCTCCCCGTTGGAGCACCCTGCGCTCCAGAGGCGCAGCCGGCGCGTTCCTTCCTCTTTGAGACGGCCCAGGACCTCGGGGAGGACGCGTTTTCCAAAGGCCTCGAACTGGGGAGGACACCGGAAGAAGCTGGTCTCGCCGATCGTCACGGCATCGTAGAGCGAGCGGAGCTCCATAGAGCCGGACGGAGAAGTGAGGAGATCGGTGTAGGCATCGAAGGACGAGAGATTCTTTGCCGCGAGACGGTCGCGAAGCCGGCTCTCCAGGAACGACTTTTTCATGTCGGAAAAGAACAGCCCGCTGCGCTCGTATATGAAATCGCGAAGCTTGTGGAATGCCTCGGCACTGAGCTCTGCGTTGCTGCCGTTTGAAGGACCATTGCTGCTCCTTTTTCCCCCTCTTTATAGCTATCAGCGGACAGCGATCAGCAATCAGCAAGAAGGTTGAAAGCTGATCATCCTTTACCAACCCGCACGATCTCCCTGATGTTCTCCATATGATCCTCGAGCTCGAATATGAAACGGGCGATGTCGAGGTCCGCGAGATCGGGCCGCTCCTTTGCCAGCACCCCCCATGCAGGGTCATCCTCCAGGTCGATCCCGTTCAGTCCGCTCCCAAAGCCGATGCCCCCGGCCATGGCAAACAGATTCGAGAGATGTATGACCGAGGCGAGCATGGGATCCACCTGGGCCTGTTCCGGATCGTGGTGGAGGGCGATCGCCTCGGCGATGCTCTCCGGGAGCTTCCACTCCCCGCCGAGCCACCCCCCGATCTCCGTGTGGTCCACGCCGAGGACCTCGCTCTCGGCCTCCTTCATGGTGAGGTCCTGCTCCAGGGCATGCTGGTAGGCCTCGGTGAAGGTGTCGTGGAAGAAGTGGTCCAGTAGGATTTTTCCCACGTCGTGCACGAGGCCCGCCAAGAACTCCCGGCCCGCCATGACGATCCTGAGCTTCTCGCATGTCAGCTTCGCGATGGCGGCCACGGCGGCCGAGTGCTCCCAGAAGGCGACCCGATCGAAGGTCTTCACTCCAGGCTTATCGGGAAAGGTGCCGAAGACGCCCACGCTGGTGACGATGGTCCCCACCTCTTTCATGCCGAGCACCACGAGGGCCCGCTGGATGCTGTCGATCTGGCCCGTGGAGCCATAGAGGGCCGAGTTGGCTATCTTGAGGACCCTCGAGGCCAGGGAAGGATCGTTGTGGATGACTTTGCTCACCTCGGCCATCGATGAGTCGGGGCTGCCGACGAGCTGCATCACTTCAGCGGCGATCGTCGGAAGGGTGGGGAGGTCTCCGGCCTCGCGGATCTTCGCCTTCACCGTCTCCATGTCGAGTTGGGGGCTCATCATGGTCTCCTTACACTATTTCGCCAGTTTTGAGTAGATCTGGCTTATCTTCTGTTCCATGATTTGTGTGGTGAAGGGCTTGATGATGAAGTTGTTCACCCCGGCCTTCACCGCCTCGATGACGCATTCCTTTTTGGCCTCGGCCGTCACCATCAGGACCGGGAGGCGGCCGAGAAACTCGTCGGCCCGGATGTTCCTGAGGACCTCGATTCCGGTCAGGTCGGGCATGTTCCAGTCGGTCACGACGAAGTCGATCGAAACTTCCTTGAGAAGGTCCAGGGCTTCCAGCCCTCCGCCGGCCTCTACGATATTTGTATACCCGAGCTCTTTGAGCGAGTTGATCACGATTTTCCGCATGGTCGCGGAGTCGTCCACCACGAGAATCTTGATACTCTTGGCCGGCATCATGGTTTTTTCCTCTTCTTAGGTTGCCGCCTGGGCATCGAGCAGGTGGCGCCAGAAGAATTGCACGCCCCCCTCTATTTCGGTTGAGGTCATAGAGTGCGTGATCTTCAGGGCCAGCTCCTCGAATTTACTCGTGGCCGCCGAGGAAGGGTAGAGCTCGACGACCGCTTTCTGCTGCCGCACTGCCATGGGAATTTTTTCATCCAAAGGGATGTGACCCAGATACCCGATCGATATGTTGAGGAAGCGGCCGGCCACGGTCGTGAGGTTCTCGAAGACGCGTTTCGCCTCTTTCTCCGAGCGGGCACAATTGACCAGAAGCTGGAATTTTTTCCTTCCGTGTTTGATGGAGAGCACCTTCATCAAGGCGTAGGCGTCGGTGATGGAGGTCGGCTCCGGAGTGATAACCACGATGCTCATCTGTGTGGCCGCGTTGAAGTACATCACATTCGACGAGATGCCGGCGCCGGTATCGACGAGAAAGGCGTCGTAGTGGGCTTCAATGTGGTCGAAGGCGTTCAATATCCGGAGCCGCTGCTCCTCGTTCAGCTCGGTAATCTCCTGTATGCCTGAGCTGGCGGGCAGGACCCGCATTCCTCCGGGCCCCTCGATGATGATCTCTTCGAGCTCTTTCTTGCCGGCGAGGAAATGGGAAAAGTTGTACTCGGGCTTGAGCCCGAGAAGCACATCGATATTCGATAGGCCGAGGTCCGCATCGAGCACGAGCACCCGCTTGTTCAGCTTTGCCAGGGAGAGGGCAAGGTTGGCGACCACATTGGTCTTTCCGACACCTCCCTTTCCGCTCGTGATGGCCATCACCAGCATCGGCCGAGCCGGCCCGGGACCAGGACGCCCCTTGCCAGCCTTCGCAATTTTCCGCAGTGTGCCTGCCTGATCCATTATCTCCCCCGTTCCGGCAGCTTATTTCTGCCGCACTTTTTATGCAAGCCCCAGGCCTAACGCGGCCGATCCGCAACCAAAAAGATGTGTACGCAAGCCGCGAAGATGTACGGATAAAAAACTCTAATGCAATGGTGATCGGAGTACGAGCCTGGCCACTCTCTCCTTCTCCGCCACTTCGATGTCCTCGGGAACCCGCTGTCCGGTTGTGAGGTAGGAGAGCGGTCGCCCTGAATAGTGTGCCACATTGTAGAGCCCGCCGAATGAGGCACTCTCGTCGATTTTGGTGAAGATGAGTCGGTCCGGCGCGGCCACGGTGAACCTCCGCCAGGCGTCCAGCAGGTCGCGCTCTTTCGTTGTGGCGGAGAGCACGAGGTGCGTCTCGATCTCCTCGTCCAGACTCAGGACATCGGCGAGCGCCTGCATGCGGCCGGGATTGCGCTGGCTCCGGCCCGCCGTGTCGATCAGGACCGCCTCTGCCCGGCCGAGGCGCTTCAGCGCGGACTGGAGCGCCTTTCTGGAGTTCACCACGAGGCACGGAACGCCGATGATACGGGCATAGATGCGAATCTGCTCCACCGCGGCGATCCGGTATGTGTCAAAAGTGATCAGGGCCGTGCGCCGCTTCTGCCCGATGGCGAGCTCCGAGGCGATCTTTGCTATGGTCGTGGTCTTGCCCACGCCGGTGGGGCCCACAAAAGCGGCAATGAGGCGTTGCCCCGGCTTGCAAGCCACGGGCCCGGCCGTGCGGATCTCATCTCGCAGCATCCGGGCCAGGTGGGACTCGAGTGCATCCGTCTGCCCGGCCTCGACTCTCCCGCTGCTTCCCGCAGTCCCATTCCCGTTCCCGCCGACCTTCCCGTTACCGTTACCGTTCCCGCCCCCGACCGTGCGAGGGCCGGCTGCGGTCAGGCGCTCAGCCGCCTGATTGATCAGCTTCCCTGCGAGGCCCTCATCCACGCCGCCGGCAATGAGCTGCCGGTAGCGCTGCATGAGCTCGCGCGAGAGACCGCCGGCAGGAACGAGGCCCCCGCTGCGCAGCAGCATCTGGACCATGGACGAGAGCTCGCGGACCTCCTCGCCGAGGAAGGGATCGGGTGCGCCGGAGCGCGTGGCGGACAGCTGGGGCTGTGACTGCGGTCGGTCCCCACCGACAAGCCGGACCTGGCGAAGGGGGCGCGGCGGGAGGGAGGCGCTTTCGGCCGAAGCGGTTATTTCCACTATGGGGCGCCCCCCGCTGCTCTTTCCGCTGCCCCGGGGCTTTACGCTACGTGTCGAGAGGATGACGGCATCCGGCCCCAGCGCCCGTTTGACCTGGTCCAGGGCCTCGCGCATCGTGCGGGCTTCGAATTTCTTAATTTGCATCTCTCATTCCCACCACGCCGAGTGAGCGCACCTTGACCTCGGGCGTGATCTCGTTGTGCGAGAGGGCCACGAGGCTGGGCATGAATCGCTCGGTGAGTTTTTTGAAGGGGCGACGCACCCCGGGCGAGCAGAGCACGATCGGGGTGGTGTTCGTCGCCTCAAACTGTTTGATCGCCGTGCCAAGGCGCGTGAGGATCTTCTGGGCGGTCGTCGGATCGATCGCCAGGTAGGACCCCTGGTCGGATGTCTGGAGGGACTTGGCGAGGGTGTCCTCGATCTCGCGGTCCAGCACCAGCAGGGGAATGTTCCCATCCGGCGATACGTAGGGGCGGGTGATGGCCCGTGCGAGCCCCTCGCGCACCCGCTCGGTGAGGACCTCTGCATCCTTGGTGACCGGGGCCCAGTCGGCCAGCACCTCCAGGATCCCATGAAGGTTCCGGATCGAGACCCCTTCTCTCAGGAGGGTTTTTACCACCCGCAGGACATCCCCCAGGGAGAGGAGGGTCGGGATCAGCTCGTCCACCACCTTTGGATGGGTCTTGGCAATGGTGTCCAGCAGAGCCTGGAACTCTTGGCGGCCGATGAGCTCATGGCCGTGCTTGCGGATGATTTCCGTGATATGGGTGGCTATGATCGTGGAGTGGTCCACCACCGTATAGCCGAGGAGCTGGGCCCTGTCCCTTACATCCTCCTCGATCCAGACGGCGGGGAGCCCGAAGGCCGGCTCGGTGGTCTCGATCCCCGCGACCTTTCCTTTTGCCGTGCCGGGATCCATGGCCAGAAGGTTGCCCCGCATGAGCTCGCCCCCTGTGATTTTGACCCCTTTGAGCAGGACCGTGTATTCGTTCGCCTGGAGTTGGAGGTTGTCGCGGATGTGGATCGGCGGAACGATGAAGCCCATCTCCGTGGCGAACTGCCGCCGGATGGCCTGGATACGGCGAAGCAGCTCGCCGTTTTGCTCGGTGTCGACCAGAGGTATGAGACCATAGCCTACCTCGAGCTCCAGGAAATCGATGGGCAGCAGGGCCTCGATGCTCTCATCCTTCGCGGCAGCTTCTTTGGTGCGCTGTTCTTCCTCTTCGTCCAGGACGGGGCCCGCCTGGTGCCGGAACGTGATGAAGGCGATGGTGCCGGTCACGGCGGCCAGGAAGAAGAAGGGGATGCCCGGGAGCCCCGGCATCAGCGCGAAGAAGAGGAGCACGGCCGACGTGATCGCCAGGGCGCGCGGGTGGAAGGTGAGCTGCCCGGCCAGCGTGTTGCCGAGATCTTCATCCGAGGCGGTCCGGGAGACGATGATCCCCGCTGCGGTCGAGATGATGAGCGCAGGGATCTGGCTCACAAGACCGTCTCCCACGGTGAGCAGCGTATAGGTCTTGGCCGCATCGCCGAGACTCATCTTCTGCTGGAGCACCCCGATGGCCAGTCCGCCCACGATGTTGATCAGGGTGATGAGCACGCCGGCGATGGCGTCGCCGCGGACGAACTTGCTGGCACCGTCCATGGCGCCGTAGAAGTCCGCCTCGAGCTCGATCTCGCGGCGCTTGGCCCGGGCCGCTCCCTCAGTGAGCAGTCCGGCGTTCAGGTCGGCGTCGATGGCCATCTGCTTGCCCGGCATCGCGTCGAGAGTGAAGCGGGCCGCCACTTCGGCGATACGGCCGGCGCCCTTGGTGATCACCACGAAGTTGATGATCACCAGGATGAGGAAGACCACCAGGCCGACCACGTAGTTCCCGCCGACCACGAAGTTGCCGAAGGACATGATGATGCTCCCTGCCGCCTCGGGGCCCTCGTTTCCGTGGAGCAGAATGAGGCGGGTGGAGGCGATGTTCAGCGAGAGCCGGTACAGGGTGCAGAAGAGCAGCAGAGAGGGAAATATGGAGAATTCGAGCGGCTTCAGGGTGTAGATGGATACAAGCATCACCACGAGGGCGAGGGTGATGCTCATGGAGAGGAGCAGATCGAGGGCGAACCGGGGTAGGGGGATGACCATGAAGATGATGATGGCCACGAAGAAGACGGCGATCACGATATCGCTGTGACGCGTGAGGGGCGGCATGCCCTTTACGGAGGCTCCAGTTGCATTCATATTCATCTAGCCCCTTGCTGAGGGAACAGGGTTCGCTGCTTGATGCGGTATACATAGGCCAGGATCTCTGCGATCGCTTTGTAGAGCCCCTCCGGAACCTCCCGGCCCACGTCGACCGTTTTGTAGAGGATCTGTGCCAGGCCCTTGCGCTCCAGGATCGGGACCTGGTTGGACCGGGCGATCTCCTTGATCCGCTCGGCCATGAAGCCGGCCCCCTTGGCGACGACCGTAGGCGCATGCATCTCCTCACGCTTGTACTCCAGGGCCACGGCAACGTGGGTCGGGTTCGTCACCACGACATCGGCGCTCTTCACCGATGAGACCATCCGCCGCCGGCTCACTTCCCGCTGGATGGCGCGGACGCGGGCCTTGATCATGGGATCTCCCTCGCGCTGCTTGTACTCTTCCTTCACCTCCTCCTTGGTCATCTTGAGCTTCTTTTCGTGCTCATAATGCTGGTAGGCATAGTCCAGGGCCGCCAGTGCCAGGAAGACCGTCGTGGTGTAAAGGAGGAGGCGGAGCATGATGCCGATCGCGTACTGACCGATATCGATGGGGCTCAGGTCTGCGATCACGGGGAGCATGTCGTATTCGCGGCGGATTACCGTGTAGGCGGTATAACCTATGATCGCCATCTTGAATATGGATTTCACCAGCTCGGTCAGGGACCGGAGGCTGAAGAGGTTCTTGAAGCCCTTGATCGGGTTGATCTTGGAGATGCTCGGCTTCATGGCCTCGAAGGAGCAGAGAAAGCGGGTCTGAATGAGATTGATCGCCAGGCCGCAGATCGCCACGACCAGCATGAAGGGCCACAGTAGATTCGCCGTGGCCTGGGTGATCCCGTGGAAGAAGTCATAGACGTTGTCCAGGGAGATCCGGAACTCGGCGGCCCGACCGAACAGATCCCCGGCCATGGTCATCATCCGGGAGGAGAGATAGACCCCGAGGAGGGAGAAGGCAGACAGACTCGCCATCAGGACGACCGCCGAGTTGACCTCCTTGCTCACGGCGACCTCGCCCTTCTTGCGGGCCTCCTCACGGCGCTTTGGGGTCGGTTGTTCTGTTTTTTCCTGGTCAGAGTCAGCCATGGTCTTTTCCTACATTCCGAACCATCGTGCGAACACCGTCCCCAGCCCTCCGAAGAGCTGTTGGAGGGAGGCGCTGTAAAAGGGAAACGCCAGACCCAGGGTCATGAGACCGAGGATGATGGTGATCGAGAACCCGATGTTGAACAGGACCCCCATGCTCGGCACCGTGCGTGCGACGATCCCGAGGGAGACCTGGGTAAAGAGGATCACGGCATAGACCGGCGCGGCCAGCTTCAGGCCGGTCGCGAAGACGTCGCCTCCAAGGTGTACGAGATCGAGGAGGATGTGGTTCGAGAGGCCGTAGCCCATGGGGGGGAGCGACTCGAAGCTCGAATGCACCGCCCGGATCAATAGGTGGTGGACGTTCAGCGACACGAACACGAGCAGGGCCAGCATGCTCTTCAGGATGGCGATGATGGAGATCTGGCCCATGTTCGAAGGATCGATCAGGTTTGCTATGGCAAAGCCCATCTGCACCCCGTTCAGCTGACCGGACAGCACGATTCCCGCCATCAGAAGCTGTGTCGAGAACCCGATGAGCAGGCCGATGATCACCTCGTGCCCCATGCCGAGAATGAGATCGAGCGTGCCGAGCTGCCGCGCGGCCGCCTCCACGTGCACCACGGGGAGGAGGATGATGGAAATGATCAGCCCCAGCCCGATCCTCACCGTCTTGGGGATGTTGGTGGCCCCCAGGAAAGGGGCGCTCATCAAGAGCGCTCCGACCCGGGCCATGATCAGCATCAGGGCCTGAAGTCGTTCCGGCGATATGAGCGCTTCGAATCCCATTATTCTAACCTTGATGCTCCGGGGCAAAAGTTGGAGAATGGTCTCTGAGGAACCCAGGAAACCAGGAAAAGAATAGTATATTATCGAAGACTTCCATCTCTCTATTGCGATCTTTATTTTCCTGCATCATTCATTTCCATTTTTCTGTTTCTTCCTGGGTTCCTGGGTTCCTCAGAGGAATATCATTCTCTCTGGATTCGAGATCGATCTTACCGGATGTACATCGGGATGTTGCCGATCAGATTCGTCGTGAAGTCGACGAGGATCTTGATCATCCACGGCGAAAAGAAGACCAGGGCCAGCACCACGGCCCCCATCTTCGGGATGAGCACCAGTGTCATTTCGTGAACCTGTGTAGCCGCCTGCAGGAGCCCCATGATCAGGCCCACGATCAGTCCGAAGCCGAGCATCGGTGCGGCCAGCATGACCGTGGTCCGCAGGGCCTCCTGGCCGATTCCCATTATGAGCTCTACGTTCATGACGTCATTCTCCTGGATTTATCTGTCCGTGCCCGATTCCAGGAAGCTATGGATTTTTCGGGCACGGGCGCGGGCACGGGCGCGGGCACGGGAAAAGACATCATCGAAACCCCTTGACCAGTGAGTCCACGACCAGGTACCAGCCGTCCACCAGAACGAAGAGCATCAGCTTGAAGGGAAGGGAGATGATGATGGGCGGAAGAACCATCATCCCCATGGCAAGCAGCACGGAAGCGACCACCATGTCCAGGATCAAGAAGGGAATGTAGATGAGGAATCCGATCTGAAAGGCGGTCTTCAGCTCGCTGATGATGAAGGCCGGAACGATTACGTGAAACGGCACGTCCTCGATGGTTCGGGGCCGATCGATCCTCGCCAGGTTCACAAAGAGCGAAAGATCCTTCTCCCGCGTCTGGGCTATCATGAAGTCGCGAAAGGGAACGATGGCGGCCTCGAGGGCATCGGCCTGTGAGATCTCCTCGGCAAGATAGGGCTGGATGGCCCCGGTGTTCACCTTCTGCCATATGGGAAACATGATGAAAAAGGTGAGGAAGAGAGCGAGCCCCACGATCACCTGGTTCGGCGGGACCTGGTGGGTTCCCATGGCCTGGCGCAGGAGAGAGAAGACCACCACCACCCGGGTAAAGGAGGTGAGCAGCATGAGGATGGCGGGAGCCAGGGAGAGAACGGTGAGAAGAAAGACGATCTGGAGCACGGTCGCTATCTTGATCGATCCCTCTCCGTCACCCACTTTGAGGCTGATGCCGGGAATCGGGGCGGCTGGCTGCGCCATCGCGTCGCTCCCGCAGATCAATGCGATGGTTACGCTCATGAGTATGATCGCCGTCAATGGGCGACGGAGCTTTTGTATTTTTCTGCTCGTCCGGATCATGAGTTCATATCTATTTCGGTTGATTGAAACGTACTCTCGATTCTTGCGAAAAAATTTGTTTCACCACAGAGGACACAGAGGTCACAGAGAATGAGAGAAGATTTTTTCAATACCTCAAAAAGCTCTTTCCTATCTCTGTGTCCTCTGTGGTGAATCCATTGCTTTTTCATTGTAATCAACCTTGGTTCATTTTCTTTGTGCCTTCATCTTTTCTAACGCACCGCTGCCTGCCGCACCTTGCCGAGCCGGGACTGGAGCATCTTCACCGCCGAGGCGACAGAGGAGGGCTCCCCGGCGCCGTCACCGTGGGTCTTACAGGCCTCCAGGTGATCCTCAAAGGGGGGCAGCGAAGCCCCGCTGACATGCTTCGACAAAGAGGACGCTTCATCCCGGCCTCCGAGCTTGGTCAGGAACGAAATGTTTTCATTGGATACCCCGAGCACGAGCGTCTCGTCGGCAACCTCCATCACGACGATCTGTTTCTTTGGGCCGAGGTAGTGGGTTCCGCGAACCTTCATCATCGCCGTCCGCTCCCCGCCCAGCACCTTGGTTCGGGCAAAGAGGCGCTTGGCCCCCATGGATGCGGCCAGGAGTATCATGATCACGACGCCAAGGGAGACGATCATCCTCGCGAAAGCGGAGAAGAAGTTGAAATCCTTTGCAGTGGTGAGGGCCGCCGGCTCTCGAGATCCCCCTCGCGCGGGGCCGATCGTGGACCCTCCGCCCCCGGCGGCGGCTTCGGGAGTGTTTTCGGGAGCATCTTCGGGAGCGACCGCAGCGTCGGAGCCGGGCTGATCGGCCGAAGAGGGCGATCCCCCGGTTGGACCCGTGTCTCCTCCATCGTTCTGACCCTCACCGGATCTGTTGGCCTCGGGCTTCACCAGGGGCTCGATGATCGTCCCGATGATGGAGAGCATGTTGGCCGATCCCCCGGCGTTTTTCATGGGCGGACGTTCGGTGGACGTGGGCTTGGGGACTGCCGTGCGCTTGCCGGCCCGGGCTTTTTCGACCGCCTTCTTGCCGCCCTTCATGCTCGGCGGTGTGTCGACCGCGATCGTGAATCCCCGGGGTGTGCGGTCCAGGTGAACAAGGTCGCGCAGGACCTCTTCCTCGGTCCCTTCCGCCAGTGTCAGGCGCACTCGGATAAGATCCTCCGTGTACTGCTGGACAAAGGCCTCTCTTACGAGGGGATGGTCGATCCTGAAGTGGCGGATGGGGGGATTCACCCGGGTCCCGGAGATCTTGAGCTGGAGATAGCCCCGGTGGTACTCCACATCCTTCAGAGCGTCTTCCTGCAGAGTCTTTTCCAGCGGATCCCGAAAGGTCAGATCGAGATGACAGCGACCTCCGTCGGTCGAGAGCTCAATGTTCTCGAGACGATTCCGTGACGGGTCGGGCCTTGCGAGGGTCGTCTCCTGGAGGAAGGCCACCCTCTCGGGATCATTGGCCTCGGCCGTGACAACGGTCGCCGCCAGTACGAGGATCATGGCCGATGCGGCCTGAAGCATTCTGCTCATCACGATTCCCCGCGCTCGCCGGCTCACTTGAGCTGCTCGATCCGCTCTACCGGGCTGATGATGTCGGTCAGGCGGATTCCGTATTTTTCATTCACCACGACAACCTCGCCCCGTGCGATGAGCTTGTTGTTCACGAGCACCTCCATCGGCTCGCCGGCGATCTTGGTGAGCTCGATCACAGATCCCTGTCCTAGCTGGAGGAGATCGTTAATGAGCATCCGGGTCCGGCCGAGCACAACGCTCACATTCAGGGGAATATCGAGGATGAACTCGAGGCTGCTCATGCTTACCGGCGTCTGCTGGGACGTGAGAGAGGGCATCTGTCCATCGAGGATCTCATCCAGTTCATGGGCGGCCAGATCCTGTCCCTCTTCCGAGCTCATCTCCGGGTCAGCCTGTGTAACATTGTCATTCCCATTTGTGTCTTCCATTGTTTCCTCCTATGAAGCGCTCACACATCGGTCCGGGACCGTCGGGCCACCGGCTCTTCGGCTATGCGTTTGCCGGGACCTGCGATATGATCTTGACCGCGTGGGCCCCCTTGTAGAGCCCGGGCCGGCAGAAGAATTTCGGCACCCCCTCCGCCTCCACGATCAAGGGCTCGAGCACATCCCGGTCGAGCTGTATCACGTCTCCCACTTCGAGATCGATGAGATCTTTCACCTGGATCTCGGTCTTACCCAGATCCACCTCGAGATCGAGGGACACTTTTTTCAGGTGCTCGCGGAAGCGGTTCGCCCAGATCTTGTCCACTTCGAGATCTTCACTCTGAAAGCCGGAGATCAGTTTGTCCTTGATCGGCTCGACCATGGAATACGGCATGACCAGATAGATTTTGCCGCTGATCTCGTCGAGATCGACCTCGAAGATCATCTCAATGACGATCTCGCTGGGCGGGCCGATCGCGGCGAACTGGGGATTCATCTCGGATCGAAGATATTCGATCTTCAGAGGGTAGATCGGCGCCCAGGCATTCTCGAGCTCCTCGGTGGCGTTCTGCACCACCCGGCGGACCAGCCGGAGCTCGATGCTGGTGAAATCCCGCCCCTCGATCTTGAAAGAAGAGGCGCTCTGTCCCCCGAAGAAGTTGTCCACAAGGGCAAAGACCAGCCTGGAGTCGAGCACCATGATCGCGCTTCCCTTGAGCGGATTGAACCGGATCAGGCTGATGCATGCAGGGAGAGGGAGATTGCGCATAAAGTCGCCGAACTTGACGAAGTCCGTGCTCGTCAGACTGATCGTGACCACCCGTTGCATTGTGGTGGAAAGCTGGGTGCTGAAGGCACGGGCGAATTTATCGTGTATCACCTCGAGCGTGGGCATTCGCTCCCGGATGACGCGGTCCTGGGCGGTGAGGTCGTACAGCTGGATCCCGGTGGGCTCCGGGATCTCCGCGGCCTCGGTCTCGATCATCCCGTCGGAGACCGCGGTCAGGAGTGCATCGACTTCGTTTTGTGTGAGGATCTGTTCCATGTCGCTCCCCTCGGAGGTGCCTTCGTCTACTGGACCACAAATTCTGTAAAGTAGGCCCGCCGTATCCTGCCGGTCTTGAGGACCGTATTTACACGACTCACGATCTCTTCCTTGAGCAGGGTCTTGCCCTGTATGTCCTTGATGTCGTCGAAGGACTTGCAGGTGAGCAATGTGAGTATCGTATCCGCGACCTGGGATTCCCTCGATCCCAGCTCTTTATTTACCACCTCATTGGGCGCCTCGAGCTCGATGGTGATCTTGAGGTAGCGCGAGCCGCCGCCGCCGGCCAAGTTTACGATAAAGGTCTTGAGGGAATGGATCACTTTCTCATTGACCTGGGACTCTATGCCGGGGATCGCCTCCTCGCCCGGGAGCCCGACTTCCGCCTGCGTCGCGGACGGCGCCGGCCGGAGGAGAAAGAAATAGGCTGCCCCTCCGCCCACGACCAGTAAACCGAGTACTATGATGATGATCATCATCATAGGGCTCTTCTTCACGCTTTCAACGCTTTCAGTGGTTCCATTTTCCTCAGCCATATCACGCCTCTCCTTTCTGTCGGAGGATCACGATCTCAATGCGGCGATTCTTCGCCCTCTGGACGGAAGTGTCGTTGGGGATTTGGGGATGACCCCCCCCGTACGAGACGGCGGAAAGTCGTTCCGGCCCGATCCCTCCCTGCCGCTTCATCAGGTTGACTACGCTCAGCGCCCTGGCCATGGCGAGGTCCCAGTTCGACGGGTACTTGGCCGTGCGGATGGGTAGGTTGTCGGTGTGCCCCTCGACCCGGATGTCGAAGGGGGCGCCCCGCAGCACGCGGCAGAGACGGATTATGTAGTCCCGGACCGCCGGCTGGAGCTCGAGCGAGCCGGGCTCGAAGATCGCGGTGCTGGGGATATGGATGACGATGCCCCGCTCTTCGGCGGTTACATCGAGGCCCGCCATCGCGTCGATCTCTCTCTCGCTGCTGGGGCGGACCGACCGGATGAACTCGATGCCCCTCTTGGTTCCCATCACTTTCTGGATGGACTGGTAGAACTGGGGCATGATGACGTTCTCTTCGATCAATGGCTTAGCGGCGACCGGCGCCATCTGTCCCTTCTCCAGAGGTCCCAGGGCCCCCAGGAAGAACTTGAAGCTTTTTCTCAGCCGCTCATCATCGAGAGAGGACATTGCCAGCAGCATGACGAAAAAGGTCAGCAGGAGTGAGACCATGTCGGAAAAGGTGATCATCCACGCCTGGGGATTGAATTTTTCGATTTCCGGTTCCACTTTTCTTTTCATCGTCTCTACTGCGCCTTCCGGGCCCGGTCGGGGCCTGTGACTGCGATCGGTTCACTTTGCTCTTCACGGCCTTTGATCACCAGGCTCACCCGGCGGTTTTTCGCCCGCATCTCGGGCGTCTCGTTCGGGACCATGGGCTGGTGCTCTCCATGAGCGACCGCCGCGAGGCGCCAATTCGGTACGCCGCATCGCTCGGAGAAAAAGCGTAACACCGAGATGGCCCGGGCCGCGGAGAGCTCCCGGTTGGAAACATAGCGTCCGCCCAGCACGGGGCGGTCGTCGGTGTGCCCCTCGATCTCGATCGGGTTTTCCATGAGTCTTAATTCATCGCCGATCTCCTCGAGGACCTGTGTATACGGGCCGCTGAGGGTCGCACTGTTCGCCTCGAAGAGGACCCGTTTGGAGAGGGTGAGCACCAGGTCCCCGCCGCTCATGGAGATCGTGACTTCATCGCCGAGGTGGATTTCCGTATCTTCGGTATCCTCATTGAAACGGCCGCCTGAGCTGAAGCGCTTCATGACATGGCGGATCTTCCGGGTGATGGGAAGGGACTCCTCAAGACTCGCCTCCATCGGCGCTCCCGGGGGGAGAAAGAAATCCCCGCTGAAGACCTGAATCCCGCCCGGGAGCACGCCAAAGCTCCCTAGGAGAGATCCGAGAGCCTCCTTGATGTGATCGTCGTCGAGGCTGGCCATCGAGTTGAGGAGTATGAAGAAGGCGAGCAGGAGGATCATCAGCGCGGCGTAGAGAACGGTGAAAGTATCACTCACCAGCTCTGTGATCGTCTCTTGCTTTTTTTTGTTGGCCATTTCGCCTATCCCCGTTTTGCCTGTCTACTTCTTTGTGATCACCGACTCGCGCTGCTTCGGCGCCAGAAATGCGTGTAGCTTCTGCTCCAGGATTCGCGGATTCTCGCCTGCCGAAATGGAGATGACCCCCTCGACGACGAGCTCCTTGAGCAGCGCCTCCTGGCTCGACCGGGTCTTCAGCTTGCCCGAGATCGGCATGAAGACGACGTTGGCGAGGATGGCGCCGTAAAAGGTGGTGAGCAGGGCCATGGCCATGGCCGGGCCGATCGTGCTGGGATCGTCGAGGTTCTGGAGCATCTGGATGAGGCCGATCAGGGTTCCGATCAGCCCCATGGCCGGGGCGAATGTCCCGAGGGTGGAAAAGATCTCGGCGCCCAGCTTGTGGCGGTCCTTGAGCCATGCAATCTCGGTGTGCATGATATTCTCGATCGCCGTGGCCTCCTGGCCGTCTATGGCCAGCTGGATCCCTTTTGCCAGAAAGGGATCCTTGGCCTCTCTGACCTTTGACTCGAGGGCGAGGATTCCGTCCCGCCGGGCTTGATAGGCGAAATCGACGAAGGTTTGGATCAGCTCCTTCGGCGTCTGCGTCCTCATGAGGAAGGCGTTCTTGGCCACGCCGATCGACCCGATGATCTCCTTGAGGGGATAGTTGATCAGCCCCACGCCGATCGTTCCTCCCACCACGATCATGACGCTGGGAACGTTGATGAAAGCGGTGACACCCCCGCCCATGAAGATTGCTACGAAGATGAGCCCAAAGGCGGCGATTATCCCGATGATAGTGGCTAGGTCCATGGTCCTCCCTTTCTAACCTTGTTCAGAGTTTGCCCCCGATCAACCCTTTGCCCCCCGAACACTCCCCGGAACCGCCTCGTCCCCATGGTTGTTTCGTCCGTATCTTTTATGAAAAATCTGCATGGTCATCCCCATATTGAACCCAGACCTGTAGTCCAAGCCGAACCGATTTTGTGCAATCGATATGCCACGGTTTGGAGGGGCCTCTCACAGGGCCGCCGCACGGATCTCCGAGCCATCTGACGGACACAACCCTTTGATTTTTAAGATGTTTTCAGGCTCGAGGGCGGTCGGGGGAGTGTACTCATAAAAGAAAGAAGAAGAGAGGAATTTGTCATGATCTTGACACTAGTGTTGGGTTTTTGGCAGGGATGGATGACAGGATCTTTGGCTTGTCAAATAGCTCTGGAGCAAGTCTTGCATCATAAAGAAGGGTGGAAAAAAGCGGGGTGCTCTCCGCACAGAGGGGGAAAAAAGAGGCGGAGAAATACGCACCCCGCTTTTTTACCCGAAAAATGCAGTAGATGCCTACTGCATTTTTCGGGTTTAATTGACCTGATTTTCGCTGATTTTCACGAGGGTGATCTCGGATCTTTCTCCATAGGCTTCTCTTAGCAAATCTCGAATGAGGTTTTGTTCCCCCTCTCGTTTTGCTTCGGCCACGGCCATTGCTCTATGATATTTTCTCAATTGTTCCTGAAAAGTAATATTCATATGTTCTGAACGAAGCGGCCCGGTTTCATCCAAGTGCCGTCTCAATTCGATCCTGTTGAATTCCATGCCGATGAATTCCCGTTCCTGATCGAGATTGTAGGCCTGGATCCTGACGTGATGCGCATCGCCTTCTCCGCCTTGGACATAGGCATGATAAATCATCGGTTCGATCTTCATGTTCAGAATCTTCATAGTTCTCTCCTTATCTCGAACTATAAGCTTCACAGAAGAAAGAAAGCACTCGGAGGAAGGGGTATAAATCGTTCGCGATCAAACAGTCCTTTTGATCCGGCGAATCACGGCTGGACATGACAACCTCCTGGAAGATTGGGTTTTAATTAGTGGATCCAGGAGGGATCCATTTCAAGAAATGCAA
Source organism: uncultured Thermodesulfobacteriota bacterium (assembly GCA_964522545.1). Taxonomy (GTDB): domain Bacteria; phylum Desulfobacterota; class DSWW01; order CAZFWM01; family CAZFWM01; genus CAZFWM01. The sequence goes on along the minus strand of CAZFWM010000002.1, from coordinate 211 downwards.
TTCATATTCCACCAAGGTATCAGGCCAGAGGAGGGGAGGGGTGACATGAAAAAGCCATATAATTCCAATAGGTTAAGTTGGGCTATCCAAGTTGGGCCTTTCTTTGTGGCTTAGGTCTCTTTGAATTTTCACTCCATACAGTCGGGTAAGGATTGCCAAACCGGGGTTCTCGATTCCGATCGATACCATTTTTCGGCCTCGTTAGCGCGGG
>CAZFWM010000001.1:0-80986 GCA_964522545.1 uncultured Thermodesulfobacteriota bacterium | reverse complement strand
GCTGGCCGACGGCAGTCGTGAGGATATGGTACAGTGAAGTGGATAGCCCTTTCCATGATTAATGTAACTGACAATGACCGATATGAATTTATTACATGATTGATAGTGTTATCCCGAAAGAAGGGCCGTAACTGGCCCGCCCGGCAGGTGATCATGCCACGTCAGGGTAATTTGTGTTGACACCGACACCTGTGATGTTTAGACTGGCTGATTCTCTCGATAACAAAACTCTCGTGGGAAAGATTCACAAAGTCATTTAATATAGATGTCTCTTGAATAAATCCTAACGTTGTATAAGCCCGCAGGCGGGCTTATACAACGTTAGGGTAAAGGAGGAGGAAATGAGCATCGATTTGAAGCTGGATAATCTCGAGCAGCTTTTTCCCGACAATTTTTCCGAAGAGCAGATAGCGAAGGCCCAGACGACCTTTTTGAAGAAGCTGGCCGAAGGCGCCCATCGATACTATGGCGGCAAGATGCAGACCGTGCCCAAGGCGGGCGTTTTCGGATTCAACTGGTTCAATGTGTGGTACACGCCCGGGGTTTCCAAGATCTCGACGACCATTCGCGACGACAACGACACCTCATTTGAGCTGTCCAACCGAGGGAACCTGGTGGCCGTGGTCAGTGATTCCACGCGCGTCCTGGGCGACGGGGACTGTACCCCCCCCGGCGGCCTGGGCGTCATGGAAGGGAAGGCCTTCCTGATGAAATATCTGGGCGGCGTCGATGGCGTCGCCCTCTGCATGAACAGCCGGAACGAGGCGGGTGAGCCGGATCCGGATACCATCATCGATTTCGTCAAGAGGTTGCAGCCCAGCTTCGGCGCCGTGAATCTCGAGGACATCTCGCAACCGAACTGCTACAAGGTGCTGGACACCCTGCGGGAGGAATGCGACATTCCGGTCTGGCACGACGACGCCCAGGGCACGGGCTGCGTCACCCTGGCCGGGCTGTTCAATGCCCTGAAGGTGGCCGGAAAAGAGATCGACAAAGTCAGGATCGTCATGCTGGGCGCCGGTGCGTCCAACACCACCATCGCCAGGCTGATCATCGCGGCCGGTGCGGATCCGAAGAAGATCGTCCTCTTCGACTCGAAAGGATCCCTCCATACGGGCCGGGAGGACCTGAAGGCGGACAAGCGGTTCTACCGCAAGTGGGAGCTATGCGAGGCGACGAATCCGGAGAAGTACGCCACCATGGAAGAGGCGATGAAGGGCGCCGACGTCCATATCGCCCTGTCCAGGCCGGGACCCGGCGTGGTCAAGCCGGAGTGGATCCGCTCCATGACGGACCGATCCATCGTGTTCGTATGCGCCAATCCCGTGCCGGAAATCTATCCCTATGCCGCAAAAGAGGCGGGTGCCTTCATCGTGGCGACCGGGAGGGGCGACTTCCCCAACCAGGTCAATAATTCTCTCGGATTCCCCGGAATCCTGAAGGGGGCCCTCCTCGTGCGGGCCCGGAAGATCACGGACGAGATGGCCATCACGGCCGCCCGGTCCATCGCCAGGTACGCAGAGAAAAAGAGGATTCACCCGGAGTATATCATCCCCGCCATGGACGAGGCGGGCGTGTTTCCCTACGAAGCGGCGGATGTGGCCATGCAGGCCATCGAGGACGGGGTTGCGAGGATCGAGATGTCGAGAGATGAAGCCTATGCGAGGGCCGAAGCGGATATCACGTACAGCCGCTCCATGGTCGACAATCTCACCAAGACCGGTTTCATCAAAGAGCCTCCGGCGGAGCTCATCCAAGAGGCACTGGATTATGCCGTGAAGGAGGTCGGCGGAGTTTAGGGCTCGCGCAAAACTAATTTCACATTTTCGCCGTACCATCTTCCGACCATCGTCGAGATTCTTTTGGGCTGCTCCTCAATCGCGATCCCACGACGTAGTACTGACTACGCCTTAGGGATCGCTCAATCGGGCGCGTCCAAATCTGGCCGAAATCTGGGCGCGAATTCTGTGAAATTATTTTTTCGCGAACCCTTAAGGAACGCGAGACGATACCGAACCCATCGTAGGGGCACGGCAAGCCGTGCCCTTTTTTTTTCGTTTAAAAAAGTTTCAATTTGAAATACGATTGATATATCCCGCCGTGATCGCGACCATCCCGACGAGGTAGACGGCGACCGCGAACGTGAGCACCACGGAGAATCCGCTCACCGTGGCAATGATGGCGGCCACGACCGTGCTGAGGACCGAGGCGCTTCCATTGATGCCCCAGGCCCAGGGCACGAAGTCGACGGCGCTCCTCTCGATCACTCTGAGCCCGGTCGGGAAGGGCATGCCCATGACAAAGGCCACAGGAGAGAGGACCAGCACGGAGATGAAGATCTTCGCGGTGATCCCCTGGTGGAGGAGCCTGAAGAACAGCGGGTCCAGAACGAACAGATAGAGGAGTGTGAGCGCCGATGTGACGAGTACGCTCCCGAGGATGATGCCCTTGGGCCCGGCCCGGAGGCGGCCCGATGTGAGGCTGCCGAGCCCGGAGAAGATGAGCATCGCAAAGATCACCACCGACAGAGAGTACGTGGGGTGGCCGAGAAATAGGGTGAACTTCTGGATGAAGGCGATCTCTATGAACATGTAGCCCACGCCGAGGCAGAGGAAATAGAGGATGCAGGCAAGGCTCCCGCGGGCCTTCAGCCCCTTTTTTCGAAAGCGGTACAGGGGAAAGAGGATCATGACCAGGGTGAGCAGAGTCAGTATGGCGAGGTAGAACAGCACCGCCAGAAGGCTGACCGGCTGCTCCCCCCTTTTCCATGCCTCGATCAGGTTCCACCGGTCCGTGGTCCAGAAGAAGGGGCTGTCGTCAGTGCACGGACTTATATTGTAAGGGTAGGCATCGACGAACTCAGGGTCCCGGCCCTCCGATACGGCCTTGAAATAGGAGGCAAAAGGATTGTCGGAGGTAAAGGGGTTGTCGGGAAAATCGTCGGGCCTGTAGTAGACCACGGTCTCCTCCTCCATGCGGGCCGGGTAGATATCCCGGATGAGGGGGACCATGGTCAGTCCCTCGGGGTAAGGGAAGGCCTCGATCTTCTCTTCCATCGTGCGTATCTCCTCCGGGGTGAAGGGGCTCTTCTTCATCAGGGTCTTGATGAAGATCCCCCGGCCCTGCACGAAGAAGTGCTCTTCCGGGCGCTCGATTCCAAGCCTGCGCATCGCCTCGACACCGATGGCGCACATGCGCAGCGTGGTCCTGGGCTTGGTTCGCTCGACCCAGAAGCGGGTGACCGAGAAAATCCCGTCATCCTTCAGGTGGGCGAGGAAGTCCTGGAAGGCCTCCACCGTGTAGAGGTAGTTCTCGGCCATCACGTAATTGCCGATCGACTGGGCCGTGACCGTGTCCACGCCGGTCATCACGATGATGTCGTACAGATCCTTTGACCTGCGCGTGTAGCACCGCCCCTCGGCGTGTACGATCTCGACCTCGTCGCGGTCGTAGAGGTTCCGCGTGAACTCCGCATAGGGGCCTTGGACCGCCTCGATCATCCTTTTGTTGATCTCCACCCCGGTGACCTTGCGGGCGTGGTAGTGCAGGGCCGCCATGATGTCGATCCCACCCCCCACGCCGATGACCAGCACCTCCGGCTCCTCCTTGAGCCAGTATGTCGAGCCTAAGCCCGTGTGGTCCGTGAAGTCCACCTCGCTGTAATCCCGGTCGAAGCCGACGATGAAGGTCCCCGCGCTCCCGTCCTGGGTGGCGAACTTGAATGGGAGTTTTTCTGGCATGTAGATGTATTCATCCGGCGCCGAAGAGACCTCCACGCGTGCCACGGGATCCCATTTTGCGTACTCGATCTCGGCATCCGGCTTCAAGTTGATCAGCCACCCGAGCTGCTTGCCGTACTTGCTCGGGATGATCTTGAAGATCCGGTCCGAGACGGGCATCGCGAGCAGCACGACCGCGGCCAGGACCGCGGCCGCCGCTGAGAAGGCCTTCGAGCTGCGCAGAGAAAAGGCCAGGGCACCCAGGGCGCCCAGCAGAGTGACCGCCATGATCAGCTTTTCTCCGCCCAGGGGGGAGATGAGCGTCGCCAGAGCCAGGCAGGCGAGCCCGGATCCGACGAGATTGATCGAGTAGAGCCGCGGGATCTCTTCCCGGCGCCGGGTGAAGACGGAGATGATGACCAGGCCCCCCAGGAAGAAATGGATCGTCATGATCAGGCAGATCCCGAAGAAGTAGAGGAGGTAGAGGACCTTTCCCTGGGCAAAGGGGCAAAGTGCAATGGTGACGGCGTAAACGACCGGGGTGCTCAGGGTGAAGGCCAGGGCGGTCCAGGTGATCCGTCGGTCGAAGTTTTTCTCCACGAGGCCGGGCCAGACGGCCAGAAACGCGCCGGCCGCCCCAAAGCCGAGCAGGGTGAGGCCGATCACGAAGTAGACCAGGACCACGAAGAAGATGACCGAGATGATGCGGATGAACAGGAGCTCGGAGAGGAGAGTGGTCAGGGAAATCAGAAAGAGGCCGAAATAGAGTGGGATGTTCTTCTCAGATGCCATTCAGTCCCCTTTCTTCAGAAGACGAATCAGGAGAATTTCGTATAATAATGGAAAAAAAGGTAGGATTGTCAAAAAAAGAACCTCGGCCGGCACCGCGGCGGCCGCGAGAGAGTGGGAGGCCGGGACCTGGGCGCCGAGGGAGTTGCTACACCCTGGGGAATCGTGCTAGCTTTTTTTCGTTTATTTTTCATTCCGATCCAACCATGCCACAGGGCCGGCCGATTCACGCCCGCGGCCGACAGCACTGGAGGAGATAGATGATGAACCGAGAGAAGATCCTTGCCCGGCTGAACCTGCACGCCGTACTCCCGCTCTTGGAGGAGGTGGTGGCGGAGGATATCGAGGCGCGCGAGCTCGTTCGCGGCTGGAACGCGGTGATCCAGTTCAGCGTGCTCGGCGGCCCGGCGGCCCACCTTATCTTCACGAACGGCCGCCTCGAAGCGAAGCGCGGCCGGTACCGCTGGCCGACAGTGGCCTTCACGCTGACCTCGGCTGCGGCCCTGAATAAGATGTTCTCCGGGAGCGGACTCGCCATCCCCCTGGTCTGGAAAGGGTTTTGGCACCCGGTGATGCTTTCAAAGTTCATGAAGCTCACGAAGCGGCTGGACGCCTACATGAAGGCCGACTACGGCGAGGGAGCCGGTGGAGAAATCTCAAAGGGTGATGAGGGTTTTGACCTGGCTTTGAAGCTCTTTCTCTATGCCGCGATTTTCGGGATCAAGGAGGTGGGCGAGAACGACCCCGACCTGTCCCAGATCGTGGCCGCCCTCCCCGACGGGACGGCCGAGATGAGGGTCCTTCCGGACGGGCCGGTTGCCCACGTCTCGGTCCGCAACGGCCGCTTCTCGCCGGCCCGGGGCAAGGCTCCCGGGGCCAGCGTCTTCATGGAGTTCCGGGACGGCCGCGTGGCCATGGAGTTGTTTCAGGGGAGGCTCGATGCCATGGCCGCCATCGGCAAGTGCGATATCGTCCTGCGGGGCCTCATCCCGCTCGTGGACGGCCTCAGCGCGATCATGGACCGCCTGGGGGGGTATTTTGATTGACGATTTGCGATTGACGATTTGCGATTGATGATTGGGATAGTGATTCGAATGCCTAGGAGAGTGAAATGAAGACATATGAGTTCACGAAGTCGATCGAGCTGTTCGACCGGGCGACCCGCACCATCCCGGCCGGAATCTACGGCCATGAGAGCCCGGCCATCACGGTTCCCGGATCCTTTCCCTACTACGCCGTGCGGGCCGAGGGGTGCCGGTACTGGGACGTGGACGGGAACGAGTTCATCGACTACATGTGCGCCTACGGGCCCATGGTCATCGGTTACAACCACCCCAAGGTGGAGGAGGCCGTGCGGAAGCAGCAGGCCTTGGGCAATTGCCTCAATCACCCGGCCCCCGTCATGGTGGAGCTCGCCGAGTACTTGGTCGACCTCGTGGACATGGCCGACTGGGCCGTATTCGCCAAGAACGGCTCCGACATGACGACCTGGGCCGTCCAGGTGGCCCGGGAGTTCACGGGGCGGCCCGGGATCATCCGGATCAAAGGGGCCTACCACGGCACCCACGCCTGGTGCACGCCGGGCCACGGGGGCCTCATCGCCGAGGACCGCACCCACGTCCACGCCATCGAGTGGAACGACCTCGAGGGGCTGCGCGCCCTGGCGGCCGAGCAGAGGGGGGAGATCGCGGGCCTCATCGCCACACCCTACCATCACCCGGCCTTCGGGGACTCGATCCTCCCGGCCGAGGGGTACTGGAAGGGGGTCGAGGCCCTGTGCCGGGAAGAAGGGATCGTGCTGATCGTCGACGACGTGCGGGCCGGGTTCCGCCTCGATCTCAGGGGGAGCCACGACTACTTCGGCTTCGAGCCCGACCTGGTCACCTTCTGCAAGGCCATCGGCAACGGCTACCCCATCTCGGCCAGCGTGGGCCGCGAGGCCCTGAAGAACGCCGCCTCCAAGGTCTTCCTCACAGGGAGCTACTGGAACAGCGCGGTCCCCATGGTGGCCGCCCTGGCGACGCTCGAGGAGCTCAAGGCCTCGGACGGCGTGGAGACGATGCGTGCCATGGGGACGATGCTCATGGAGGGGCTCACCGAGAGGGCCGCGGACCACGGCCTGCAGGTGCTGTGCTCGGGGCCGCCCGCGATCCCCTTCGTGCGCTTCGCCAATGAGAGCAACTTCATGCGGCAACAGGTCTTCTGCGCCGAGGTGACCAAGAGGGGCGCTTTCCTGCACCCCCACCACAACTGGTTCATGTCGGCCGCCCACACCGAGGACGATATCAAAAAGACCCTGGACATAGCGGACGAGGCCTTCAAGATCGTGAAGGACCAGTTCGGAGGGTAGAGGAGAACCATGAACGTCTGGAAGATGCTCATCGAAGTCCTCGGAGGCCTCGGCCTCTTCCTCTACGGCATGAAGGTCATGAGCGAGGGGCTCCAGAGCGTGGCCGGCGACGAGATGAGGACCGCCCTCAAGAGGATTACCGGAAACCGGATATCCGGAGTGCTCACCGGAATCGCGGTGACCGGCCTCATCCAGTCCTCGAGCGCCACCACCGTGATGCTGGTGAGCTTCGTCAACGCGGGGCTCATCAACCTGAGCCAGTCGATCGGCGTGATCATGGGGGCCAACATCGGCACAACGGTGACAGCGTGGCTGGTGGCCCTGGTCGGATTCAAAGTGAAGATCGCCGCTTTCGCCCTTCCCGCCATCGGCGTGGGCTTTTTTCTCCGCTTCCTGGGCTCGGATAAACTTACGTACTGGGGAGAGGTGCTCGTGGGGTTCGGGATCCTCTTCCTCGGCCTCGAGTTCATGAAAGATGCGGTCGAGGTGATGCGCGATTCCGAGGGCGTGGTGGGCTGGATGAGCCGGTACCGGGCCGACAGCTTCGGCTCCTTCCTCATGGTGATCCTGGTGGGGACCGCGGTGACGATGCTCGTTCAGTCCTCGAGTGCCACCATGGCCCTGACCATGGCACTGGCCGTGCAAGGGCTCATGGACTTCCGCACCGCCGCGGCCTTGATCCTGGCTCAGAACATCGGGACGACGATCACCGCGAACCTCGCCGCCATCGGGGCATCGGCCCACGCGAGGCGCTGCGCAAGGGCCCACCTGCTCTTCAACATGATCGGGGTGGTGCTGGTCATGTTCGTCTTCTCCGTGGTTCTCAGGTTCGTCGACTACATCGTCCCGGGCGATGTCTTCTCTACAAGCGCGGCCGTCGCGGTCCGGGCTCTCCCGGACCACATGGCCGCCTTCCACACGATATTCAACGTGGCCAACACGATTCTTCTCCTCCCCTTCGTCACGGGCCTGGCCTATCTGGCGCGACTCATGGTCCGGGAAGGCGAGGAGGAAGAGGCCCACCTGAAGTTCATCGACACCGGCCTCATGGGCACGCCGTCGATCGCCCTGTCGGCGGCCCGCCGCGAGCTGCAGCGCATGGCGGACATCGTGCTCGGCATGTTCAACAAGGTCATGAAGGTCATCCAGTCGCCGGATACAAAGCTCGGTCCCGAGGTGGACGAGATCCACCGGTCCGAGCAGGTCGTCGACATGCTCGATACGGAGATATCCTCCTTCCTCGGGCACGTGGCACCGGAGACCACGTCTCCGGAGCAGGGCCGGGATGTCTACGAGATGCTCTCCATCGCCAATGACCTGGAGAGGATCGGCGACCACTGCGAGAGCCTTCTCAAGCTCGCCCGGCGGTGCTATGACAAGAACTTCGAATTGCCCTCTTACACGGCGAAGGAGATAACATCGATCGCCTCGAGGGTGCGGGAATTCCTGGAGCTCGTGAAAGAAAAGATGGGCTCTCCCGGGACCGATATCATGACCGATGCCGAGTGGCTGGAGGAGGAGATCGATGAGATGCGCCGGCGCATGCGCAAGGACCATGCCGAGCGGATCAACAACCGGGAGGCGGACGTGCTCCCGGGCCTCCTCTTTCTGGACATGCTCACCAGCTTCGAGAAGATCGGCGACCACGCCTACAACATCGCCGAGTCGATCTCCCTGAAGAAGTAGCCGAGACGGTATGAGCCGAGCTGAGGAAAGTCCCCATGAGCCGCTGACGCGGGCCGAAGAGGAGAAGCTCTCAATTCTCCGGGACTGGATCGAGGGCCGGCACGGCGGCCCTCACACCATGGAGCTCCACCCGACCTACCGCTGCAACCTCCACTGTTCCTTCTGCCCCTACGAGAGGGCGCGGCAGCTCAGGCAGGTGGACCACTCCCTGGAGCTCCCGATCCGGCGCTGGATCGAGATCGTCGAGGACGCCGCCGAGCTGGGGGTGCGGGAGGTGCGCCTGGCCGGCGGGGGCGAGCCGACGAGCAAGGCCGATTCCATCGAGCCGCTGATGCTCGCCATCAAGAAGTTCGGCATGCGCGGCCACATCACCACGAACGGAACGAGGATCGCCCGCGAATTCGCAAGAGAGCTCGTGGACATCGGCTGGGACATCATGGATCTGAGCATAGATGCCCCGAACGCCGCTCTGCATGATGAGCTGCGCGGCGCTCCCGGCACCTTCGACCGGGCCATGACCGTACTACGATGGATGGCCGAGCGCAGGCGCGAAATCGACTCCCCTCTGCCCTACCTCAAAGTCAGCTCCGTGATCGTCGCGAAGAACTGTGAGCGGATCCCCGAGATGGTCCGCACATTCAGCGAGCATGGTGCGGACGAGCTGTTCCTGCTCCCCCTCAATCCCGGGGGGCCGAAGGAAGGGGAGCACAGGATTCCTCCCGACCTTCTCGAGAAGCTCCCGGATATCCTCGAAAGCGCCCTGGACCTCGCGGGGCGGTACTCCATTGCAATATCATCCGACATGTTCGCAGGGAGTTTGATGCCCCAAGGCGAGGCCGACGGGAGCCCGGGAAAAGAACAGATGCGTAAGCCCCCATCCCTCGGGGACGACCTGCCTTCATCGGCATGCCACGAGCCCTGGACCTACCTGCAGGTCCATTATGATGGAAGGATCGGCCCCTGTTGCAACACCTATATAGGGCCAGAGGCCGAGCTCGCGAACCGCTCCCTGGCCGAGGTCTGGGAGGCCAGCCCTCATCTCAACAGCGTTAGAGAGGCGATGCTCGGCTGGAAGTTCAGGGAACGCTGCCTGGAGTGCGGCACGAGGCACCTGGAAGATGCCGCCAAGCTCCGGGGTAATTTGATTGGCTAGAAAATCCAATTTCTTCCGGCAAAAGAGATTTAACGCAGAGACGCAGAGGCGCAAAGAGAAGGGAATCTAAGGTTTATGATTTTTTTTGTCATTAAGGTCCTTCGCTTCGCTCAGGATAAACTCCGCGAGAAATCTTTCTGATGGTATGTTCTGAAAAGATTAGATTTCTCCCTGCGGTCGAAATGACATAGAGGAGGTCTTAGAGATGAGTGATTTTCATCAGACAGGTCTTGTGGCAACCTTCCACCGCCTTGGCGAGGGCAATCTGGAAAAGCTGGAGCGCTCACTCGAGAAGGCCGCCCGTCACAAAGGGATCTCGCTCGTGCTTCCTTGTCTGTACCAGGAGATCGGCACCCCGGCCCTCGACGGGATCATACGGGACCTGAAAGAGGTGCGCTACATCCGGGAGGTGGTGGTCACCCTCGGCCCGACCGAGCCGAAGGAGTTCGCCAATGCCCGGAAGGTCTTCGGCGCCCTTCCTCAGCCCACGACCCTCCTGTGGAACAGCGGGCCGCGCATCCAGGCGATCTACGAGGAGATGCGCAGCGAGTGCCTGGAGCCGGGCCCCGACGGAAAGGGCCGCAGCGCCTGGATGGCCTACGGGTACGTCATCGCCGAGCGGGGGAGCCAGGTCATAGCCCTGCACGACTGCGACATCGTGAACTACTCCCGGGAGATCCTGGGCCGCCTGGTCTTCCCGGTGGCCTCGGACCGGCTGAACTACGAATTCTGCAAGGGGTACTACAGCCGCGTGACCACGAAGATGCACGGCCGGGTTACCCGGCTCTTCGTCACCCCCCTGGTCCGCTCCCTGATCAAGATCGTGGGGACCGAGGAGATCCTGCGCTACTACGACAGCTTCCGCTACCCCCTGGCGGGGGAGATCGCCATGGAGGTCGACCTGGCCCGGACCATCCGGACCCCGTCGGACTGGGGGCTGGAGGTGGGCATGCTGGCCGAGGTCTATCGCAACTGCTCGGTCAAGCGGATCTGCCAGTCCGAGCTCTGCGCCAACTACGAGCACAAGCACCAGGCCCTCTCCCTCGAGGACAAGGAGAAGGGCCTGAACAGAATGGCCAATGAGATCGCCAAGTGCATCTTCCGGAACATAGCCACCGAGGGGATCGCCTTTACTTCGGGATTCTTCAACGCACTGCGCTCCACCTACCTCCGGATGGCCCAGGACACCATGGTCAAATTTCACGGCGACGCCCTGATGAACGGGCTCGACTATGACCGGCACACTGAGGGCAAGGCGGTGGAGATGTTCGCCGAGGCCATTCGCACCGCGGGGGAGGTCATCACCCTGGATCCCCACGGCCCGCCGCAGATTCCGAACTGGAACCGCGTCTTCGCGGCCCTGCCGGATTTGCCGGACCGGCTCCTCGAGGCGGTGAAGGAGGACAATAGCTGACTCCTGTTAAAAGAATGGATTCACCACAGAGGGCACAGAGAAACAAAAGTCACAACAACCTGTCATTTCGACCGCAGGGAGAAATCTTTCTGAGAGTACGATCCGAAAAGATAAGATTTCTCCCTGCGGTCGAAATGACAGTGAGATAAGTCGAAAAGACAGAGGGAGATAGTCGTTGAAAACCAGCCCCTCAATCGTACTCTTCACGGACCTGGACGGGACGCTCCTTGACGCCCGCACCTACGATCCAGGCCCTTCGGTCCCCGCCCTCGATCGCTGCCGGGGGCTCGGTATTCCGGTCGTGTTCGTCTCGAGCAAGACCCGGGCCGAGATGGAGAGGCTGCGGGCCGCCCTGGGCAACACCGATCCATTTGTGTCGGAGAACGGGGGTGGCCTGTTCCTCCCGGTCGAGGCATGGCCCGATCCCCCCGGGGCCGGGCATTACGAGATCGAGCGAGAAGGCGGGCTCTGGCGTATCACTCTTGGCGCCCCGTACGGCAGGGTGGCCCGGGCGCTCGAGGCAGCGGCAGGCGCGGCTGGGGCCCGGGTGCGGGGGCTCGATACGATGACGGAGACCGAGGCGGCCGACCTGACCGGCCTGTCCCCGGAGGAGGCGAGCCTGGCCGTGGCCAGGGAGTTCGACATCCCCTTCCTGGTCCTCGACGAGACCGAGACGCTCGTCGACAGGCTCCGCACCGAGATCGAGGCCCGGGGCCTCTGTTACACGCGCGGCGGGCGCTTCCACCACATCCTGGGCCGCAGCGACAAAGGCAAGGCGGTCGCGCTGCTCGAGCGATTCTACCGGGAGGCCTCACCCGGAGCGCGGTTCGCCGCCGTGGGGGACGCTGCCAACGACGGGCCCATGCTGCGGGAGTCGGACCACCCATTCCTGGTCCGCCGGCCCGACGGGACCTTCGACCAAGATGCCTGGTTCGACGGCCTCACCGTGACCGAGGGAATCGGGCCCGAGGGCTTCGCCGAGACGGTGAGCGCCATGGCGGAGCTTATCGAGAGGTGAACGAAGGTGCTCAGGATGAAAATAAACCTCTGAGGAACCCAGGAATGAATAGAGTGAATGGAAGATGTGAAATTGTCGGCATGTCATTCCGAACAAAGTGAGGAATCTTCTAATTGCAATCAGTTCGCAACTTTAGATTCCTCGGCTATCGCCTCGGAATGACATTTCCGGACAGGAATGAGATATTTCATCGTGGATTTTCCCGACTCCGAAAATAATCTTGCTTTTTTCATGGGTTCATGGGTTCCTTAGAGGTTTTCCTTTCCAGCGTATTATGCTTAAAGGCAATTCAGTCATGACCAAGGTGGTAGAGTTCCAGACCTCGGACGCCTGGCGCCTCGAGATGGAGGTCTTCTCCCCGCCCGGCGGGAGGGACGTGAGGGCCGCGCTTCTCATGGGACCCGCCATGATGGTGAACCGCCGCTGCCTGGACCGGCCGCGCGGGGCCGGGTTCGCCACGTATCTCGCCTCCAGGGGCTATCTCTGCTACACCATCGACTTCCGCGGGCACGGCGCGAGCGAGCCGCGGGCCGCCGAGGGGGGCTCCTGGAGCTACGACGACATCGCCCTCATCGACATCCCCGAGGCGATCGGCTGGATCAAGGCACGCCACCCCGACCTCCCCCTCGGCCTGGTGGGAAACAGCCTCACCGGCCACGCGGGGCTCGGCATGCTCGGCCGCATGCCCGAGGTGCCGATCGACTTCGTCGTCTCCCTGGCCGCCAATGTCTGGCTCCCGCCCCTGGAGCCGAGCCGCCGGCGCTGGGCGAAGAAGGTATTCCAGTTCCACGCCATGGGGCTGCTCACCCGCATCTTCGGCTACTTCCCCTCCCGCCTGGTCCGGATGGGGCCCGAGGACGAGGCCCGCCCCTATGTGGACCAGCTCGTCGACTGCGTCAAGAACAAGCGATGGACCACGGCCGACGGGAGCTACGACTACCTCGAGGGGCTCGGCCGGGTGCGCGTGCCCGTGCTGGCCATAGCCGGCCGGGGAGATCGGCTCATGTGCCACCCGGTCTGCTCCGAGCTCTTCCACGGCCGCCTCGAAAAGGCCGACCTCGATCACCGCGTCTACGGGAAAGGGGACCTAGGCCTCACATACTCGCCCGGCCACGTCGAGCTGGTCGCAGACCCCCGTTCGGCCCCGATCTGGGAGGCCATCGCCGACTGGATGGATGGGCAGGTGTAAATTCTAATGCGGCAAAGCCGCAAGGGGTCAGGTGTCAGGGATCAGTTCCCATCCGGTTCTGTAAGATTTCGTTGACACATCGAGTCATATTGCATGACCCTTATTAGAATTTTCCTTGATCCAATCTGGAGGGCGTCGAAAAGGGGGTGCAACCGATGAGGCTTCGATCGTGGCGGCTCGCGGCAATTCTCCTGCTCCTTGGCTCCATCGCTCTCCCGATCCTCCCATCCTGCGGCGGCAGTGGCCGCGACTCGGCGACCGAGACCGAGGAGCGGATCACCCTCGATCTGGTGGAGGGGTGTAATCCTTTTGCCACCAGCAGCGAGTGCATCTTCCCCTATCCGAGCTCCTTCTTTCAGATCCACGACCCCACGAGCGCCACGGGCGTGCGCGTGAACTACCCGACAGGCACCTTGCCGGTGCCGCGGGGCATGCCCGACATCGACATGGAGCCCACCAACTCCGCCGACGGCGTCTCGCCCGCGGGCCCGCTGATGCTGCACTTCGGCCGGGACATCCACGCCCGTCACCTGACCGGGCAGGACGAGCCGGCTGAATCCCTGCTGCCGGAAAACCCCATCGCCCTGTTCAACTACCAGACCGGAGAGCGGGTTCTGTTCATGTCGGAGATGGACATGAACCGGAAGATCTGGTTTCCGGGCCGTTACGCCCTGCTCATACGCCCCCTGGAGCCGATGGAGATGGGGGCGCGCCACGTGGCCGTGCTCACCCGGGAGCTGACGGACAAGTTGGGCCGGTCCCTGGAATCGCCCGCGGCCTTCGCGGCCCTTCGCGATCGCGTGCTGACCACCCACGAGGAGATCGAGGGGGTCCGGAATCATTACGAAGGGATCTTCGAATTCCTAGACGCCCGGGGCTATGCCCGGGAAGAGCTGCTCCTGGCCTGGGACTTCATGGTCGCCAGTGATGACTATCTCCTGGGTTCGGTCCTCTCCATGCGGCGCGAAGCCCTGGCCGAGGTCGGCCGGGGCGGGCTCGGCTTCGCCATCACCAAGACGCAGGACTATCCGAACGAGCACATCGCCCGCATCGTGGAGGGGGAGTTCCAGGTCCCCACCTATCTGCAGGAGGACGACTCCATCGCCTACGACGAGGACCATCACCCGATCCGGCTGCTCGAGAACCGGTCGTTTCCCTTCACCATGCTCATACCCAGAAAGGCGGAGACCCTGGGCGAGCCACTGCCGCTGATCCTGTTCGGCCACGGCCTGTGGGGGGACGGGCGATCGTACCTGACCGGCTGGCTGGGCGGCACGATCCAGCCGCTGGCGGAGGAGGCGGGAGCGGTCATAGTGGCCACAGACTGGATCGGCCTCTCCGGCGGGGACATGGAGCTGATCATCGAGCAGGTCGTGGAGGACTTCAACCGCATATCCATTGTCACCGACCGGCTGCAGCAGTCCCTGATCAACAATTTCGTCCTCACCGAGCTCGCCCTCGGGCCCCTGACCGAGGACCGCTCGGTCTGGGACGGGGGCCACGATCTCATCGACGAGAGCCAGGTCTACTATTACGGGGTCAGCCTCGGAGGGATCCAGGGGTCCTCCCTGGTCTCCATCTCCAACCGCATCTCCCGGGCCATCCTGGCCGTGCCCGGCTCAGTGTGGCTCAACCTGATCCCCCGCTCCATCAACTGGGTGCCCCTCAAGCTGTACGTGGACGTCTTCTACCCCGACCCGCTGCTGCAGCAGATGGCCATCGCCATATTTCAGACTCGCTTCGACCACTCCGACCCGATCAACCTCACGCGGCTTCTCTACAAGGACCCGCTGCCCGACTCGCCACCCGAACGCACCGTGCTCCTCCAGGAGGCGATCGGCGACTGCCAGGTACCCAACCTGACCACCGAGATGCTGGCCCGCGCCATCGGGGTGAACCTCATGACGCCCTCCATATACGATGTGTTCGGGCTCTCGACCGTCACCTCGCCCACCACCGAATCCGCCCTCGTCCAGTACCACCTCGTGGAGCATACCGCGAAGTACATGCCTCCAATGGAAAACATACCGCCCACGCAGGAAAACATGGTGCACAGCGACATGTGCTTCCTGCCGCACGTGGTGGACCAGGTCTTTCACTTCGGCCTCACCGGCGAGATCGTCCAACCCTGCGAAGGCCCCTGCGATCCGGATTAGGTTCTTGATCCGCTCTTTTTCCGGATCGCCTTCAATTTGACATCTCATCTCTCTCCATTCTATAAATCATTTTTTCAGTCAGGGCCGTTGAACAGGGGATGCTCTGGCAAAAATAAATATGTTCATTTTCCTCAATCCGGAGGTTCACAATGATCGAGGGTAAGGCCGCCTTTCACTTCCTACTGGCAGCCCTGCTGGCCGCTCTCTGTGCTCAGCTGATCGGAGCCCCGCCTCTCGAAGCCGAAGAAACCATAGAGTCGAAAGGCGAGGCCCTCTCTCTCTCGAATTGTGTGGACCTGGCTCTTCGACACGCCTTCTCGATCCGGATCGCCGACGAAAAGGTCATGGCCGCCGGCGAGCGCAAGGGGGAGGCCTTCCTCGGCTTTCTCCCAGAGGTCACCTCCGGGGTGTCGTGGAACGGGGACTATTACCGACTCAACAAAGAGAGCGATTACTTCAAAGGATACGCTTTGGCGACTGATTCCGAGACAGACCCAGCGGAAGATGAAAAGCCCGAGAGCGATGAATGGTCGGACAGCTATTATTGGTGGTTCCGTCTGCAGGAGCCGCTTCTGGATGCAGGCCGCTGGATCGACTATTTCGAGGCCGGAGAGAATCTGGAGAAGGAGGAGGTCGATCGCCGGCGTGCCGAGAGAGACCTCGTACACTCCGTGGCAAAGGCCTTCTACACCATGATGAAGGCCCGCCGCTCCCTGGCCGTCGCCCGGGAGGACCTGGCCAGGAAGCAAGAGACCCTCGATAGGGTCCGGGCCTCGGTGGACCTGGGGAAAAAGCCCCAGTACGAGATCCTCGGGGCCGAGGTCGACGTGGGCCAGGCCAGGCAAATCCTGATCGAGAAGGAGAACCAGAAGCGTATTTCCAGGGTCGAGCTGGCCACACTCCTGGGGATCCCCATCGGCGATGATATCCGATTCGTAGAGCCCGGCCTGGGCCCGGCTGTTGTACCCGGTGCTCTCGGTGAGCTCACGGGACAGGCCTTTACTGCCAGGCCGGAGGTCCGAGTCCGGGAACACAGCAAACGTCTCCAGGAGCTCGCCCTGAGCCAGACCCGCTGGGATTGGGCCCCGGAGCTCTATTTAACCGGCTCCTACCAGCGATACCTGGGCTTAGGACCACTGGATATCCAGGAGGAGGCCTGGGGGGTCGGGCTGACCCTCTCTGTCCCCCTGGTCGACACCGTTGCCACCGCGAAGCGGCCGGCCGCGGCCCGGCACTCGCTCCGGCAGAGTCGCCTCGAGCTCGAAGAGCAGAAGCAGCAGATCGCCCTCGAGGTGGAGCGGGCCTTTCACAATCTCGAGACAGCCCGGGAGGCCCTCGATCTCTCGGAGAAGCAGGTGGCCAGTGCTCGCGAGAACTTTGAGTCGGCCCGGGAGCGGTACGCCCTGGAGATCTCGAGCCGCTACGAGCTCTCAGAGGCCCAGGCCGACCTGGCCAAGGCCGAGCTGGAGCAGGTGAAGACCTACTATGATCTGAGGCTCGCCGAGGCGGAGCTCGCCTACCAGACCGGCGAGCCGATCCGGGTGGATTGACCGAATGGAGTATGTTTCACACGGATGGAGGGTCCGGTTCCACCCGGACCGCGGACGGCGTGGAAGCCGTCCCTCCATTAATTCCATAGGGCGGCCTGTGGCCGCCAAAATGATTCCGTTCAATAGAAACCGGCGGGCATGGCCCGCCCTATCTAAAGGATTGGATATGATGGATGCGATGTTAATCAAGTATGGTATCCGAATCTGTCTTCCGGCGGCCCTCGTGGCCTTTGGCCTGGCCGCGCCCGGGTGCGGTGTCCTGAAAGGGGGAGGGGAGGAGGAGGGCGGCGAGCAGACTGAAGGCGCGGCTCAATACGAGGAGCTCAAGCGCGGCGAAGCGGACCGCGGCGAGATCCAGGTGACCATCGCCGAGGTGGGGATCATCGAGCCGGTCAAGGAGGTCGAGGTGAAGTCGGTGCTCTCGGGCAAGGCGGTCCACCTCCGGGTCGAGCCCGGGGACCGGGTGCGTCGGGGGGATGAGATCGCCGTGCTCGAGCCGGGTGTCGACCAGTCGAGGGACCTGTCGCACATCCGGGCCCAGGTGGACAAGGCCGCCCTCGAGCTCGAGGACGCCCGCATCGACCGGGCCCACGAGAAAGACCTCCTCGCCAGGGGGTTCGCCTCGGGCGACAGCGTGAAGGAGGCCGAGAAGAGATACCAGAATGCGATCATAGAGCACCAGTCGGCCCTTACGCAGCTCACCACGCTCGAGCGCTCCGGCGTTCCCCTGGGGGCCGTGGACCGCCTGCAGTCCTTCCGGATCACGGCGCCCGCGGCCGGCGTGATCACGGAGGTCCCGGTGGAGGAGGGAGAGGTCGTCACCTCCGGTCTCTCCTCGTTCAACGCGGGAACCGTAATCTGCAAGATCGCGGACCTCAGCGCCCTGCGGATCAAGGCGGCCATCAACGAGGTCGACCGGGGCAAGATCGCCCTCGGCATGCCGGTCCGGATCAACCTGGACGCCTACCGGGGGCAGACCTTCCAGGGCCGGATCGACAAGATCGCCCCTGCGGCGCGCAGGGAGGGCGAGGTCAGGGTCTTCGAGACCGAGATCAGCGTCGAAGGCGGCCATGAGCTGCTCTATCCGGGGATGTCGGCGAACATCGACATCGAGGGGGAAAAGAAGGATGACGTACTGAAGATCCCGATCGAGGCCCTCTTCCACTACAAGGGAGACGAGGTGGCCTATCTCATCGAGGAGGGCGTGCCCAAGCGCACGCCGGTCAAGGTGGGGCTCATCAGCCTCGAGGAGGTGGAGATCCTCGACGGCCTCGCCGAAGGGGATGTGGTCGCTCTCGAGGACCCCGACATCTTCCTCAAGGAGATGGAAAAGGCCGAGCGGGAAGGGAAGCGAGAGAAGAAAGTCCGTAAGCCGAAGAGCAAGAAGAAGAAATAATGCTCATTCAGATCAATGACGTGACCAAGCTCTACCTCATGGGCAAGGTGGAGGTACCCGCCCTACGGGGGGTCTCCCTCGAGATCGAGGAGGGAGACTACATCGCCATCATGGGCCCGTCGGGAAGCGGGAAGTCCACGCTGATGCACATCATCGGCTTCCTGGATCGTCCCACCTCCGGGGGCTACACTTTCCGGGGCGACGACGTGAGCCGCCTGAGCCGCCGCAGGCTCGCCCACATCCGGAACCGCGAAGTGGGCTTCGTCTTCCAGACCTTCAACCTCCTGCCCCGGGCCACCGTGGCCCGCAACGTGGAGCTCCCCCTGATCTACTCGGGCCTGAGCGGGCGCGAGCGGCGCCGCCGGGCGGCCGAGCTCCTCGACCGGGTCGGGCTGGCCGATCGATCCCGCCACAGGCCGGCCGAGCTCTCCGGCGGACAGCGCCAGCGGGTGGCCATCGCCCGGGCCCTGGTGAACGACCCGGCCGTGGTCCTGGCCGACGAGCCCACGGGAAATCTCGACTCCGCCTCTGGGCAGGAGGTGATGGGCCTGTTCGATCAGCTCAACGCCGAGGGGCGCACCGTGATCCTGGTCACCCATAACCGGGAGCTGGCGGGCCACGCCCGGCGCAAAGTGGAGATCGTGGACGGGAAGATCGCATGACCGTAGGGGAATCGATCCGGGACAGCCTGGCCACGCTGCGCGCCTACAAGGGCCGCTCGATCCTCCAGATGATCGGCGTGACCTTCGGCGTGGCCGCGGTGATCGTCACCCTCTCACTCGTGGAGGGGGGCAAGGAACAGGGCCTGGACTACCTGGACGAGACCGGGGGGCTGGCGAAGCTTGACGTGCGCAAGAAGACCACGGGCCGGGTCTCCCTCTACGCGCGGGAGACCGCCTCCTACGGCCTCACCTACGAGGATGCCGTGGCCGTGCGGGACGACATGGCCGAGGAGACCGACGCGGTGAGCCCGGTCCTCCACCAGCGCCTGCTGCTCCGGACGGGGGCCAAAAAGAGCCGGCGTCCGGTGGTCGGGGTGGCCCAGGATTACCAGACCCTCGAGAGCTTTTTCGTCGCCCATGGCCGGTTCATCACCTACGCCGACCTGGCCGCCTTCCATAAAGTCATCGTCCTGGGGACCGAAGTGCGCGACGAGCTCTTCGGCAGCGACGTGCCCCTGGGTCAGGACGTGATCGTGGGCACGGAGCGCTACAGGGTGATCGGGGTGATGGAGGAGAAGTCGTACCGCTTCAACGACATGCACGACAACATGCTGGAATGGATGAACCGGCAGGCCTTCATCCCGGTGACCACGGCCCTGAAGCGGATGACCGGGGGCCGGGAGATCACGGACCTCAATGTGCTCGCCTCCGACGTGGAGGCGATGCCAGAGACGCGGGACCGCCTGGAGCGGCTCCTGAGCCGGCGCCACCGGGGGGCCGTCGACTTCGAGGTGATCGACCGCGGGGAGCTCCTGGCCGAGCGGGAGGCCGAGGGCCTGGTCTACGACATCGCCTTCGGCGCCTCCGGGGCGATCTCGCTCCTGGTGGGGGGGATCATCATCATGAACATCCTGCTCGCCTCTCTCCGCCAGCGCATCCAGGAGGTGGGGGTGCGCAAGGCCCTGGGCGCCACCGATTTTTCGATCTTCGGCCAGTTCCTCATCGAATCCGTTCTGATCGCCGGCGGGGGGGCCGTGCTGGGGACCTTCCTCGGCATGAACCTGACCGGGATCGTCTCGGACCTGATGCAGCAGACCACCATGATCTCGCCCATGACCGTGGGCGTCGCCGTGGGGAGCGCCATCACCGTGGGGCTCATCTTCGGGCTCTACCCGGCGATCAAGGCCGCGCGACTCCACCCGGTCGAGTCGCTGCGGTACGAGTAATGACAGTTCGACTCAAGTTGATATTGACTTCATGTCAACTGGCTCATGACAGTTTTATTGTGTAAGTGGAGGGAAAAGGGGAAAGAGGGGAAAATGGAAAAGGGATGAATTGAAAAAGAATGTCAACTAGGATGGCTTAGAAAAAAAGTCGGTTATGTCATTTCGACCGCAGGGAGAAATCTAATATTTAAAATTTCCCCATTTTCCCATTTTTCCCCTTACTTACACATCTTTTCGTTTTCGGCTAAACGGCGTTAGGAAGAGGGCAAAAGGCTCATATGGTCTTCGCGGAAAACATACGGTGCGGCCTCGGCGAGATCCGGGCCCACAAGCTCCGCTCCTTCCTCACCCTGATCGGGGTGATCCTCGGGGTCCTATCAGTGAACCTCATGTTCAGCCTCGTGGGCGGGATCCAGGAGATGATCACCGCCGTCTTCGACGAGATCGGCCTGGAGGGACTGATCTTCATCAACTACGAGCGGCCCGATAGCACGATCCTCTGGCCGCGCCTCTTGGCCGGAAGGATGTTCACCCTCGACGACGTGAACTACCTCGCCGGCCTGCCCGATCTGGACGGAGTCGCCGTGCCGGTGGTCACCTTCCAGCGAGAGGCCGTGATCGACGGGGAGCGGTTCAAGGTGAAGTTCGAGGGGGTGGGCGAGGCCCTGCCCGCGGCCCGCAAGCTCGAGATCGGCGCCGGCCGGTTCCTCACCCGGGCCGACATGATCGATGCGAGCCGGGTCTGTGTTGTGGGAGACAAGCTGCGCGAGGAGATCTTTGAGGGCCAGGACCCCATGGGCAAAGAGATCGTGGTGGGCGGGGAGCGCCTGACCGTGGTGGGCGTGCTCGCCAAGCCCGACTTCAAAAACGCCAATGTGGGCGCCGGCGGGATCGACATCTTCGGCGAGGTCTGCTACCTCCCCGTGACCACCGCCATGCACCGGTTCATGGGGAGCCGGCAGGTCCACTACCTCATGGTCAAGATCTTCGACGAAGAGAGGCTCGGCCCGGCCCTGGAGGAGATCAAGGCCGCCCTCAAGCACCGCCGCCGCGGCGTGGAGGACTTCCGCACCCACGACGTGGGCGAGGATATCCTGGAATCGAAGAACATGATCGACGAGATGCTCAGGAACTGGAACATCGTGCTCGGGACCATCGCCGGGGTCTCGCTCCTCATCGGCGGGATCGGGATCCTCAGCGTGATGCTCATCTCCATCAGCGAGCGCCTCTTCGCCATCGGGATCCGCAAGGCCTGCGGCGCCACCGACGCCCAGATCTTTCTCCAGTTCCTGGTCGAATCGATGGTCCTCTCTCTCGTGGGGGGCCTCATCGGAACCGGCATCGCCGTGGGCATACTCCGCTTCCTCGGCCCCCAGTTCAAGTACGGCCTCGTGGTCTCCACGAGCGGCCTCGCCATCGGCCTCTTCTTCGCCCTGGCCACGGGCGCGGCCTTCGGGACCTGGCCCGCCTGGCGCGCCTCGCGCCTGCAGCCGGTAGAGGCCCTCACCTCGCCGCGTTAGAACTTTTCATCGTAACATCTACGTCTCTTGCGTAGATGTCGGTATATGGTCGTTGCGATAACCTTTAATCCCTCTCCCTCCCCGGGAGAGGGCCTGGGTGAGGGAGTTGGGATTTGGTTGCGGCCCGGCCGCTTTAGGTGAATCCCGAAAAAATTTTCCGCTCCCCTCTTGACAAACAATGAAAACTTACTTATATATAAGTAAGTGAGACAGCAAAGAGGTCCGAAACCATGTCCAAGACAGTAGACACCAAAGAGCTCATCCTGAACGAAGCGGAGCGACTGCTCCAGCGCCGGGGCTATAACGGCTTCAGCTACAAGGACATTGCCGGGCCCCTTGGCATCAAGAACGCGGCGATCCACTACCATTTCCCGACCAAGGCGGACCTGGGGGTGGCCCTGATCGAACGGTACCGGGACGTGCTCCAACGGTGGTCAAAGGACTTCATGGCCCACGGCGGGGATGCCCTGCCGCAGCTGGAGGGGTACTTCGAGTTCTTGCGCAGTGCGCTGAACCAGTTCGAGATGGTCTGCCCCATCGGGATCATGGGAACCGATTATCACACGATACCGGATCGAATGCGGGAGAGTGCGATCAGTCTTGTGAAGGAGATCCTCGCGTGGCTTACCCGGATCCTGGAGGTGGGACGGGAGGACGGCACCTTATCTTTCAAGGGCCGGCCCGAAGACCGCGCAATCGCGATCAAGTCGAGCCTGCAGGGGGCGGCCCAGCTTGCGAGAATGCTCGGCCCGGAGATTCTGGAGCGGGTCATCGGCGAGATCCGTCGGGACCTGGGCCTGTCATGATTTTTTTTGATTCAAAGACTTACTTACTGATAAGTAGGGGGGGCGACCGCCGGTCGCCCCCGCCGAGTACAGAAAATCTAAGGAGCTTATGAAACAGATTTTTTTTAACCACAGAGATCACAGAGGACACAGAGAGGGAATCAATCAGTCGAACTTCTATCATTCTCTGTGCCCTCTGTGTCCTCTGTGGTTAATCTAAATTGCGCACTAACACACAAGCATCCAAAGAAAGGAGAAGCAAAATGGATACAAGAGAAATAGCCATTCAAAACACAGGCCCGGTTTTTACCTCCGGATCCACACCGCCCGCGGTCCGATTCCCCGCCGGGGAGACGGGAGGCCGCGAAGAGGGATCGCGATTCTCAGGCGCTCTGGCCGCGCTCAAGGCGATGACGCCGGGCACCCTTCTCCCTGTTGCGATAGGCATCCTGGCGGCAGGTGCGGTCCTGCTGGTACGCCCCTTGTTGCCCGACCAGGGAATCCGCCTGCTGGCGGCCCTCATCGGGACGTCCGGGTGGATCTACGTCTTTCTGGCCTTTGATAATCCCGGTCCGGTGCGGTCGGTCCTGACCCTGGCCGCTGCGGCCGCCGTCTTCAGCATGTCTCTGGTGGGCGTCGAGGGAAGCGCGGCCTGGCTGGCCGCGGGATTCGCAACGCATGCTCTCTGGGGTGCGCTCCACGTCAATTCTGCGGGCGCATGGAGCCGGGGGGCCGAGTACGCAAAGGGCTGGACCGCCTTCAACTCGGCCCTGGCTCTGGCCGTGATCTTCGTGATCATGTAGATTGGGTCGAGAGTCCCCTGGAGGGACGGCTTCCACGCCGTCCGCGGTCCGGGTGGAACCGGACCCTCCATTCTCTCGACTGTCGAGGCAACAGAAAGGCAGATGATCATGAACGATACGGACTGGCAAGCCACGGCGTGCTGCATCTGCGGGAACAACTGCGGGCTCGAGGTGCAGGTCGCGGACGATCGGATTGTCAAGGTGAGGGGGGACAAGAGCAATCCCTTCAGCAGGGGATACGTCTGCAACAAGGGGCTGAGCATCGGGTTCTACCAGGACCACGACCAGCGCGTTCGCACCCCGCTGAGGCGTCGGGCGGACGGCTCCTTCGAGGCGATCGACTGGGAGGCCGCCACGGACGAGGTCGCCCGGAAGCTCCAGGGGATCATCGAGGAGCACGGGCCCGAAAGCCTCGCCTTCATCGGGGGCGGCGGCCAGGCGAATCATCTCGACATTCCTTATGCGGTCTACTTCATGAGGGCCCTCGGATCGAAGTACGTCTACAACGCACTGGCCCAGGAGTACACCCAGAAGTACTGGATCAACGGCCACATGTTCGGCAGCGAAGGCCTCGACTTCCACGCCGACGAGCACCGCTGCGAGGTCTTCCTGATCATCGGCAGCAATCCCTGGATGAGCCATGGAATCCAGCGGGCGAGAACGGTCATCAACGAGATCGCAAAGAACCCGGACCGGAAGCTGATCGTGGTCGACCCCCGCCGCCACGAGACCGCCGCAAAGGCCGACCTGCATCTGATGATCAAGCCGGGCACGGACGTCTACTTCCTCCTCGCCCTCATCAACGTCATCGTCCGGGAGGGGCTGTGGGACGAGCAATACCTGGCCGAACACACGGCAGGCTGGGACGAGGTGGCCTGGCTCGCGGACCGGGTCACGCCGGAAAAGGCGGCCGGGCTCTGCGATCTCGACGCGGAGCGCATCGTGGAAGTGGCCAGGACCTTTGCCAGCGCCGAGAGGGCCGCCACCCGGATCGACCTCGGAATCTACCACGGAATCCACATGATGGAGAATGTCTACCTGGAGCGGCTTCTTCTCGCGCTGACCGGAAACATCGGGACCCCGGGGGGCGTGGTGTTTCCCGAGGGTTTCATGGAGATCGAGAGCGAGGAGGTCCGGGACAAGTGGAGGACCCGCGTGGCCGGCATCGAAGAGATCCGAGGGCTCTTTCCGCCGAACGCCCTGCCCGAGGAGATCCTCACCCCGGGCGACGGCCGCATCCGGGCCGTGATCGTGGAAGGAGCCAACCCGCTACGCTCCTACGCGGACTCAGGGAAGTACGAGGAGGCCTTCAAGGCCCTCGATCTCCTGGTGGTGATCGACCCGGCCATGAGCGAGACCGCCCGGCTCGCCCACTACGTGCTGCCCGCAAAATGCGGGTACGAAAAATACGAGGCCTCCTTTTTCCCCAAGGGCTTCCCCGGGATCTACTACCACCTGCGCAGGCCCGTGGTGAAAGGGCCGGAGCCGGCCAGGCAGGAGGGGGAGATCTTCCTCGCCATCCTCGAAGAGATGGCCCGGGACGTCTCGGGATTTCTCCCCTTTGCTCTGCTCAGGCAAGCCAAGGACCAGGGCGAGCCCCACCCGGTCCTATCCCTGATCCGCGGCTTTTGCATGATGTTCGTCATGAAGCACCGGGACGCCCTGATCGAGAACGGAGTGATCACCGGATCCGGAGATGACACGTCCGATCTCTTCCAGGCGATCCTCGACCACCCCGAGGGGATCTACCTGTGCGACACCCTCGATGAAAACAACATCGAAAAGCTCAAGACCGACGACCGGAAGATCCACCTCGTGGTTCCCAGGGTGCCGGAGCTGCTCAGAGAGCTCGAGATTCCCGACGGGGCGGCGCTCGCACTGGACAAGGAATATCCCTTCATCCTGCAGACCGGGGAGCGCACGAACTACACGTGCAACACGATCCAGCGTGACCACGACTGGCGCCGGGAGAAGATGCCTGAGAACTACGTGAGGATGAGCGAGAAGGACGCGGAGCGCCTGGGGATCGCCGACGGCGAGACCGTACGGCTCGTGACCGAGACCTCGGCCGTCTCCATCCCTGCCCGGGTCACCGACGACATCTACCCCGGCAACCTCTCCATCCCCCACGGGTTCGGGCTCCTCCACACCAACAAGGAGACCGGCGAACTGGAGCAGATCGGCGTAAACGTGAACGAGCTCATCTCGGCCGCGCACCGGGAACCCATGACCGGAATCCCCCTGCACAGGCACATCCCCTGTCGGGTCGAGAAGCGGTAATACCGCCACAGGCGACGGGCCGGCAAAAACGTAGGGACACGGCATGCCGTGTCCCATTCCGAAACAGGGGCGGACCTATGTGTCCGCCCAAAACGTGCGATCGCCCCTATCCCAATTGCCCCTCCAGCTCCTCTACCTCCCGATCCCGCCTGTGATACCCCATCCGCTCGATCATCTCTTCGGCAGTGTCCAATTGCTCTCGTGCCTTCTCCTCTTCGTCCAAGGCGAGATAGAGCCGGGCGTATTCCAGGAGGCAGTCTGCTTGGTGCAGGCCCATATTACCGCGGGTGGCGATGGTCATGGCCTCTTCCAGATCGCGCTGGGCTCGGTCGAAATTGCGTTGCTCTCGATACAGCCCGGCCCGGGCTAGCAGGCCGCGGGGTAAGTAATCTTGCTGACCCGCGTGCCGCAGACCGTCTACTGCCTGATTCAGATTGGTCGTGGCTTGGCTAAAATCGCCCGTTCCCTCCTGTCGAGACTGAAGCAGATGGGCCCGCCCCAGGGAGAGGTGGTCCAGGGCGATGGAGAGTAGTCCAAGTTGTTGTTTTGCCAATTCAAGCGTTTGCCCGGCCCGGTTTTGTACTTCTCTGTTCTTCCCCTGACTCAGCAGCAGATTGCAATACCGAAAGCCTTGGAGGGAGTAAAGAAGCGGGTACTCAGGCTGGCGCTCCTTTTGCAGCGCCTCGGCTTCGCGGAAGGCGGTATCTGCATCCTCCATCTGGCCAGCTTGGTGTAAAGCATCGGCCAGGGTCGTTCGATTCCCCATTCGTTGAAATGCATCTCCACTGCGGTCGGCCAGCTCTACGCACTGTCGGGCGCAATCGAGTGCCTTTGCCAGGTCGCCCATGGTCAGGTAGAGCTCGCTGAGGGTGCCGGATGTGATTGCCGCTGCCTTCCAGTTTTCTTGCACAATGTATGATTCCAAACTTACCTGAATCAGCTGGGCCGCCTCGGCCAGCCGGCCCAGCGCGCCGAAGCAAAAGCCAGCATCACTAAGGACCAAAGCTTGAGAAGCTTCGGTAAGTCCAGACATCGGCTGGCGCCAGGATTGATCGAAAAAACCGTACATGGCCGCCAAGTCGGCACCAAATGAGCCAAGTTTACTCAAACTGAAATCCTCTTGTCCTCTTCGAATCCTTCGCCAGTGCACCTCATCCATTGCCTCCTGATACAGCCCCGCCTGGCACCCATGCCCCACCGCAGCATAGAGCGGCATCATCTCTTCTATTGTCTCGGGATATTGCTTTGCCGTGGCCTTGAGGTGCTCGTAGAGGCGGCTGTTCCCTTCCCGCCAGGCATGGGTGTGCTCTTGCCTGAGCTGCTGGCCGAAATGCTCCCGCACCAGGGGATGGGCATCCAGGGTATCTCGGTTGTGCTGGCTCTCGGCGGCGATCAGCCTTGACCGTCGCAGCTTGTTCAACAGGCGGAGCCAGTCTGCATCTGACAATTCCTGAATATGTTTCGTCAACTCGGGGATAGCCGGGGCGGCCCGCAGGGCGGCGATACTCTTGCCTTCTGCCGGGCGGTCGAAGAGGCCGAGCATTCGCAATAGCTCCACTTCCGGACCTTTACCAAAACGTTTCTCAAAGGCGGCCATCACCCGGCGGGGATGCCTGCCCTCTTTTTCCGGTATGTCGAGATCCGGAATCTCCGAGGTATTGGAGACGTGGTGTCCGGGTATCTCGTGCAGATAAGCTGCCAGCAGGTTTAGGGCCAGGGCGTGGTGGCCAAAGTCACGTATGATCCCCTCCAGCTCGGCATCCGTGCCGTTCACTCCGCCCACCCGCAACAGGGCACGCCCGGCCTCGGCCGAGATCTGTTCGAGATCCTTCTGGTGGATCGTCTCAGGGAATTGAGAGAGATCGGCCACTTCTTCCCGCGTTGTGATTATACAGAGACCGGGGTTCGATCGTGCCAAATCTGACACCAGGACCGCCAGGGCCGGATCATTGATCTTGCCCCGTTCATAGTCCAGGTATGACTGGAGCGGCTCCATGCCGTCCAGCACCAGAAGGGTTCTTTCTTGTTGAATCAGCTTGGCCAAGCGCTCCCCCTTATCCCAGGGTGATCCGACCGTGGGATCGGGATCGCCGAACCAGGCCAGGGCCTCGGCGATGAAGAGGTCGGCTGAGGTGACCCGCTCGCCGGTCCCCCGACTGTAAAATGACCAGGCATAGATCCGTTGAGCCCCATAGTAGTTATCGGCATCAAGCTTCTCAAGCCACTTGTTCACCAGGGTCGATTTACCGACCCCGCCCCAGGCCACTAGGCTTACGACATTAATCTCATCCGACTCCCAGGCTTCGTCCAGCAGTTCAAGTTCCTTCTGCCGCCCAAAGAGCTCCGCACCGGTCACCGGCATACGGTGGATGTCGCATTTTTCCGGAGGCGACCAAAGAGGCGGCCGTGGAGTAAATGGTTTTGCATTCGAGGTTTTCAAGTATTCAAGGATCGATCTTGCCAGATCAGTAAAGACCACCTCATATGTTTCAGAATAATCAGTAGATACAGGCTTATCGTCTCGCGGAATAATTTGAAGCTGTCTAAGCCAGGAAATTGCCTCCCAGGCGCACGGACGCAATAGGACAGGAACCATGAGCATGCCTTCTGATTTGCGACGTTCGAGTAAGTAGGGGATTTCCTCTTTTACGCAGAAATCAGAGGCCAGATAGTCGGCAGAGATCAGACAGACCGCAACATCAGCGTCTTTCATAACTTCTTCGATCCGGTCGTACCAATTATCACCATAAGCGATCTCTCGATCGTCCCAGATTTTCATGATGTGACCTTCCTGCTGCAGCATCTTCAGATGCGGCAGCAGAAGATCCTTCCACTTTTCGTCCTTGTGGCTATAGCTGATAAATATAGTGGGTTTGTCCATCAGCGCTCTCCGGATCTTTTATACCCTAATGCAATTTGAAATAACAAAGAGAACCTGATTTGTCAATTTAAAATAGAAATAAGCTGTCTTTCTTCCTGGGTTCCGGGGTTCCTCAGAGGTTTTCATCTCATTTTTTCCTGCGATTCTCTGGAAGCTTTGAAGACATGTCGCAAATAAGCTACACTGCCGTGAAGATGCCGTTGTGAGCTTTTGCATGCATGGGGAGAGTACAGCCGTTGAAGAGACTTCGCATTCTGGCCGTCGAGCCCTTCTACGGGGGGAGTCACCGGACCTTTCTTGACGGGCTCTCTGCCAGGAGCTCCCATGAATGGGTCCTGCTGACTCAGCCTGCGCGACACTGGAAGTGGCGGATGCGGGCCTCGGCCTTCGAGCTGGTGCCCGAGGTCGACAGGCTCGAGGGGGATTTCGATCTCCTCTTTGCCAGCAGCTATCTCGATCTCGCCTGCCTTCTCGGCCTGCGGCCCGAGCTCTCCTCCCAGGCCAGCGTTGTCTATTTTCACGAGAATCAGCTCACCTACCCGGTTCGGCAAGAGGATGAGCGAGACTTTCACTTCGCCATGACCCACCTCACCAGCATTCAATGCGCCGACGAGGTCTGGTTCAACAGCCGCTGGCACCGCGACGACTTCGTGAGCGCCCTTCACGGTTTTCTCGACCGGTGCCCCTCGGAGCACAAGTCGCTCTGGTCGCACCTGGGGGAGGGCTTCGGCCGTGTCGAGCCGCTGGGCCTGGATCTGCGCTCGCTCGAACGACATCCGCGCAAGAGGGAAGGGGAACTTGCTATCCTCTGGAATCACCGCTGGGAGTACGACAAGGCCCCGGAGCGCTTCTACGAAGCCCTCTGTCGCCTCGAAGAGAGCGGGGCCGCCTTCCGGCTGGCCGTGTGCGGGGAGAGGTTCTCCGAGGTGCCCGAGGCCTTCGGCCGGATCCGGGAGCGCTTCTATTCGCGGCTCGCGCACTTCGGGTGGGTGGAGAATAGGGAGGAATATGAATCGCTCCTGTGTCGGTGCGATGTGGTGGTCTCCACCGCGGATCACGATTTCTTCGGCATGAGCGTGGTGGAGGCGGCCTATGCCGGCTGCCATCCCCTCCTGCCGCGGCGTCTGAGCTACCCGGAGCTCTTCCCCGAGGATGAGCATAGCGAGTTCTTCTACGAAACGGACGAAGAGCTCGCGGAGAAGCTGATAGTTATGGCAAAGGATCCCGGTATCGCCCGGGGCCTGGATCTGCGTGCCTGGCTGGGTCGGTATGACTGGGAAGTCCGCGCCCCGGCCTTCGATGCCGCTTTTCAAAGAGTTTCAGCGCAAAGGCGCAGAGGAGGAAATCCGTTGAGCTTATGAAAAAGATTTTTAACCACAGAGGACACAGAGGTCACAGAGAGAGAATTAAAGCGATCAAGCTCTTCCTTTCTCTGTGACCTCTGTGTCCTCTGTGGTGCATTTATATGACGTAACGTTATTAATGTCAGAGAAAAAAACCGATTCCTTTTTCATCACAAAGGAGAGCGCCTTGAGCGAGGAGATTCGCGAGCTTACGGTCAGACTGGATGACAGCCCGTTTTGCAACGAGGACATCGCCCCCACCGCTCTGAGCGACAGAAAGTGGAGCAAGTGGGACATCGCCGCCCTGTGGGTCGGCATGAGCGTCTGCATTCCGACCTACATGCTCGCCTCATCCCTCATCCAGAGCGGCATGAACTGGTGGCAGGCGATCATCACCATCGCCCTGGGCAACCTCATTGTCCTGGTACCGATGGTGCTCGTCGCCCACGCGGGCACGCGGTACGGCATCCCCTTCCCAGTGTTGACGCGGGCGTCCTTCGGGCTGCTGGGCGCCAACATCCCCTCGATCCTGCGGGCCATCGTCGCCTGCGGCTGGTTCGGGATCCAGACCTGGATAGGCGGCGCCGCCATCCACCAGCTCATGAGCGCCGGCTTCGACTGGTGGGCGGACCTTCCCGTGGTGGACCTCGGCTTCATCGGCGCCATGAGCCTGGGGGCGTGGATGGGGTTTGCCCTGTTCTGGATGATCAACATGGTCATTATCTGGCGCGGCATCGAATCGATCCGCTTCCTCGAGAAACTGGGCGCCCCATTTCTCCTGCTCATCGGCCTGGGGCTGCTCGCCTGGGCGTACTTCGCGGCCGGAGGCCTGGGGCCGATGCTCTCCAAGCCGGACGAGTTCGCAACCACGGGCGACCTGCTCGCCTTCTTCTTTCCGGCCCTCACAGGCATGGTGGGGTACTGGGCGACCCTCTCGCTGAACATCCCCGACTTCACACGGTATGCAAAGAGCCAGCGAGACCAGGTGCTGGGCCAGGCATTGGGCCTCAACACGACCATGCCCCTGTTCGCCTTCATCGGGGTGGCCGTCACGTCGGCCACGGTGGTCATCTTCGGCGAGGAGATATGGGACCCGGTCCAGCTGCTGGGGCGCTTTCAGTCGACTTCCGTGGTGGTCGTCTCCATGCTCGCCCTCGCCGTTGCCACGCTGACGACCAACCTGGCCGCCAATGTGGTGGCCCCCGCCAACGCCTTCACCAACATCGCGCCGAAGCGGATCTCCTTTCGCGCCGGCGGCATCATCACCGGCCTGATCGGCATTCTGATGATGCCGTGGAAGCTGCTGGCGGACCCGTCCGGGTACATCTTCACGTGGCTCATCGGGTACTCGGCCCTCCTGGGCCCCATTGCGGGGGTGCTCATATGCGACTACTACGTGCACCGCAGAATGGAGCTGGACCTTCCGGACCTCTACCGTGTCGGCAGGTACTCATTCACGGGCGGATTCAACTGGCGGGCAATCGCGGCGCTCCTTCTGGGCATCCTGCCCAACTTCCCTGGGTTCCTGGGCACCATCCAGATCGTCGAGGTGGGACGGTTCTGGCTCACCCTGTACACCTACGCGTGGTTCGTCGGCTTCGCCATCTCCTTCTGCACCTACCTGGCGGCCGCCAGGATCGTGCCGGAGCGGGGCTCGAGATAGGGACACGGCATGCCGTGTCCCCATCTTGCCGTCAGTCGAAATAAATTTATTGTAAGAAAATCTTATTGAAGATAGGCACTTAAAGAGTGAACGATATAATATCCAATCGATTTTTTTTTACATATAGAGTCATATCCGTTTGCGACTCTTTTCTTCGAACCCCTAAAAAGGAGCCGGAACAATGAAAAAGATGAGTGTTTTCCTTGGGTTGGTTGCAGTAGTCCTCTTTTCCGCGTCCGCCTGGGCCGATACCACGTGGGTCGGGTTCAGCGGATCGGAAGGCAAAGCAGTGGAAGTGAACATGCTCGAATCGAGTCCGGAGCGCACCGTGGTGGAATTTCGGATGAGAGGGTTCTACAAGGACTCGGTCTCCATCAAGGGCAAGCCCCACGCCCTGATCATGGTCCCCGGCGCGACGCCTCTTCTTGAAGAGGGGCTTCCGGACCTGAGCAAGGCGCGCGAGTCCGTGATCATC
The DNA here is from genome assembly GCA_964522545.1 of uncultured Thermodesulfobacteriota bacterium. GTDB lineage: Bacteria > Desulfobacterota > DSWW01 > CAZFWM01 > CAZFWM01 > CAZFWM01. Next base: position 48,928 of record CAZFWM010000001.1, on the reverse strand, counting down.
CCGGACCTGGCCCACATGAGCATGCGCGTGCTCGAGTGCGATCAGTCGACCATCGCCACCCTTCCGGTCGCCCCTTCCAAGGGGAACCTCACTCGAGACATCAACCCCCGCACGGTCCCCTTCACCTTCGATCGGTTCTACCGGAGCGACGGTTGGTATCCCGCAGGGCCGGCGGACCTCGGTGAGCCGTACATTCTGAGGGATTTCCGGGGAATCACGATTCAGTACAACCCGCTCCAGTATTGCCCGGCCAGCCGGGAGCTCCGCGTGAACAGGCGAGTGGTGGTGGAGCTGGTCGCGGACGGCCCCGGCACAGTGAACCTGAAGGATCGCCGCGGGGCTGTGGGGCGCTACAGCGCCGACTTCCAGCGGGTCTACGAGAAGATGTTCCTCAACTTCACAAGGGAGGGGGGGCGCTACACGCCGATCTCCGAACCGGGGAAGATGATCATCATAACGGACGATTCTTTCAGCGGCGCCATGCAGAGCTTTTACCAGTGGAAGCTCCAGAAGGGCCTGGACGCCACGATGGTGAATTTTTCGACCATCGGGAGCACGGCGGCCGAGCTAAGGACCTATCTCCTGAATCTCTACACAACGGAAGGTATCACCTACATCGTGCTGGTGGGGGACGGAGATCAGATACCGACCCTGCGTGGAACTTACGAGAACGCTCATTCCGACCCCTGCTTTACAAAGCTGGAGGGGGTCGATCACTACCCGGATGCCTTTATCTCTCGTATTTCGGCTCAGTCGGTGGCCCATGTGAACACCCAGGTCTCCAAATTCATCGGATACGAGAAGAATCCCGCCACCGGGGCGGCCGCGGCCTGGTACCACAAGGGGACAGGGATCGCGAGCAACCAGTCGGGGGGGGGGAGCCCGATCAAAGACTGGGAGCGGGCCGACTGGCTGCGCGATGATCTTCTCGGCTACACCTACACCGAGGTCGACCAGATCTACGACTGGGGGGCCAGCGCCAGCGATGTCACGGCCGCGCTGCACGAGGGGCGGAGCATCCTCAACTATTTAGGGCACGGGTCCGGGACTTCCTGGAGTACGACAGGGTATTCCGTCTCCCACGTGGCAGGTCTGAGCAATACCTGGAAGCTCCCCTTCATCGTGGACGTCTCCTGCCTCAACGGCTCTTTTGTCTCCCGCCCCACCTGTTTTGCAGAGGCGTGGCTTAGAGCCGGGACCTGGGAGGAGCCCACCGGGGCTATTGCCATGTTCTCGGCCTCCACCTCGGCGGCCTGGATTCCGCCCTGCGTGATGCAGGCTGAAGTGGTGGACCTTATGGTGGCCGAGGCGGCCACCACCATCGGGGGGCTCTTCTTCGGGGGGTCTGCCAAGGCCCTGGACGAGTACAGCGGCGGAGGGGAAGGTGCCCAGGTGATGGAGCAGTACAACATCTTCGGAGATTGTTCGCTACAGGTTCGCACCGATGTTCCCGAGGCCATGAGCGTGCAGCACGCCTCCATGCTCTTCATCGGCGCTTCTTCCCTCTCGGTCGTCGTGCCGGGAGTCGAGGGTGCCATGGCCTCTCTGTACGAGGGAGGGGTCAACTACGGGGCGGCGGTTACGGACGCCTCCGGGCTGGCCACGATCACCCTCGACCCGCCCCTGGCGACGCCCATGGACGTGACGCTGACGGTGACGGCCCTGAACAAGGTCCCCTACATCACGACGATCAGCGTGATTCCGCCGTCCGGGCCCTATGTGATCTATGATGCTTTCGCTATAGACGACAGCGCGGGCAACGGGGACGGAACCGTGGACTTCGGGGAGACCATCGATCTGGACATCACCCTGGAGAACGTCGGTGTTGAGGCTGCCATCGGCGTCTCGGCCGACCTAGCCACATCCGATCCCTATGTGACGATACTCGACGGCTCCCATGTTTTTGGAACCATCGCCGCCGGAGGAGCGGTCTCGAGCGGGCTGGCCTATCAGTTTTACGTTTCACCGGCCTGTCCCGACGGCCACACCGTACTCTTCGATCTGACCGCCTCGGATGCGGGTCTGGAGGTATGGGAGAGCGGCTTCGCCATTGAAGTGCAGGCACCGGTCGTGGCGATGGAGAGCTATGAGGTCGACGATTCCGGGGGCAACGGCAACGGGATACTCGATCCCGGTGAGACCGTGAACATCATCGTCACGGTGGTGAATGGAGGGGCCGAGGCCGCCAGCGACGCCGTTGGGACCTTGAGCTCCACCGATCCGTACATCACGATTCTCTCCGGGTCCTCCTCCTTCGGTACAGTCCCGGGGCCGGGTTCGGCCAGCAACGAGGCCGATCCTTTCGTCGTACAGGCCGATGCGGCCACCCCCATGAGCCATACGGCGGCCATGGCCTTCGACTTCAGCTCGGACGGAGGCCTTTACACCATGGATGAGGATCTCTCCGTGATGATAGGGCACCCGGAGTACCTCATTCTCGACCTCGATGACGCCCACGCCAGCGGTCCGGTCATCAAGTATCTGCTCGAGGCGATGGGCAGGACGGTCGACTATGCCGTCGACTTTTCCTTGGACTTCGAAGGGTACCGCACGATCTTCGTGCTGCTGGGCATCTACTCATGGTGGAGCGAGGAGGAAAGCAGGGATGACTCGAGGGAAGGCAGAAAGCATGTGCTCGGCCAATCAGAGGGCCAGCTCCTGGCCGCCTTCCTCGATCAGGGCGGGAATATCTACATGGAGGGAGGTGACACCTGGGACTACGATACCAAGACCAGCGTCCACCCGTACTTCCACATCACCGGTCTGACGGACGGGTCCGGCGACACCGAGACGGTCCTTGGCGTGGACGGGACCATGACGGAAGGGATGACCTTCAACTACTCCGGCAACAACAGCTATATGGATCGCATCCTGCCCGGGGAAGGGGCCTGGACCATCCTCTACAATGAGTCCCCGACCTATGTGAACGGCGTCGCCTACGACGGCGGCACCTACAAGACGATCGGCACCTCCTTCGAGTTCGGCGGCCTGGACGACGGGGTCTCGCCGAGCACCAAGGCGGAGCTGCTGGCCGAAATGATCACCTTCTTCTCCGGCTCGGAGCCCCAGGCTACGCTCGAGATGGACGCGTCATACGACGCCGGCACGCTCGATCTGAATTTTACCGTGGCCACGCCGGAGGAGGCCACCTGGGCGACCTATCTCATTCTGACGACCCCGGAAACGCAAGTTATCCCCATATGGGCGATACCTCTGCCGGTGATCGCCGTGCCCATGGAGATACCGGTCTCCTTCCCGGTGCCGAGCGTGGGACAGCTGGGTATCTACTCGGCCCTGTTCACGGACGTCATCGTGGTCGACGACATAGCGTGGGTCGACACAGGCTCGTGATCCGGGCCTGAAAGGTTAGATTTACAGAATATCCTGACAGAGATCCGAATCCCGCTGGGAGAGTTGAGGAACATCGATCGGCTCTCCCTGCGGGAGGTATGATATCGTCCTCTCCCCCTCTCCATCCTCGATCTTCAGCTCCACCTCCCTGTCCGGCCGGTTCCCGTGCACGCTCCAGCCCTTGAGCCGCTGCCCATCGCGTAGGCCGGCTTGGAATGCATTGGAACCTTCCTTTACGCCAGTGACGATCTTTTCCTCTTTAGATGCCTCGAAGTCGAAGCCGAGATCGAAGGGCCCCATCGGCTCCAAGGTCATCTCCAGACACGGCTCGAGGAGGTCCAAGGGAAGGGCCGCGGTCTCTCCGTCGAGGACGATTCTTCGAATCCCTTCTCTGAATGAGGGAGAGGTGAACGCCTCGATCAGGCCGAGGAGCTTGTCGTTGTCCACCGAGGCACCGTCGGCCGTCACTCGGGCGAGGAGCTCCTTCATGAAGTCATCGAGACTCTTTTCTCCGCTCGAAGAGCGGCGGATCTCGTGATCGATGAGGAAGGCCGCCATGTCCCCGCGGAGATAGGGGAGCTTGTGTACGTCCCCGTCGCTCCAGAAGTCGGCCTTGATCCGCTCGTTCGGCTCGTTGCGCGCCGGGTTGAGCATGTAGTCGGCGAGCGTCTCGTTCAGGTCTTCGAGGTATTCATCCATCGAGTAGAGGCCGGCCCGAAAGAGTAGGCGGCGGGTGAAGAAGTTCGTGAAACCCTCCGAGAACCAGTAGCCGAGCGGCCCGGTGTCACCCAGGAAGATCCGGCTCCCGTTCCAGTTGTGGAAGAGCTCGTGGGCGATGAGATTCTTGATCCGCTTGGCCTCCTCGGTCCCCTCTTCCAGGCCGAGGCCGGCCGGCAGGAACAGGGCGAAGGATTGAGTGAGACCCGTGCCGCCGGTCCAGAAGGAGTTCGGCTCTCTCTTGCCCACCGGGATGAGGGTGATTAGGAAGTAGGGGTAGTCGAAGTCGTCGAAGAAGGATCGCTCCGTCTCGACGATCCGGACGGCGAGGTCGGTGAACTCGCGGTCCGTGAAGCCCCATTCGCTTCCGGCCATGGCGATCACCATCGGCCGCCCCTCCACCTTGCGCTGGTGGACGCGCAGGTCTCCGGCGAGAAGCAGGGCGTGCCGGAAGTCGTCCAGGACCTCCTCGACCTGAAACCGATCCGGGTCGGCGCTGAAGGAGGAGACCGCCTTCCATCCTGCTTCGCGGAATCCCTTCCAGCGCACCTCGATGCGCCGGGGATCCACGGTGTCGAGGTGCTCCGGGTAGATCAGAACCACGTTGCCGATCATGTGAAAGAGGCCATCCCGGATGATGGGGCGGTAGTAGGTGTCCGAATCGGACGTGAGCGTGTGGATGGTCGACACGAGGTAATAGGAGAGGGAGAGCGGCACGCCCGGATCGTGCTCCACGGTCCACAGGCGCACTCCGTCGTGCTCGACCGGCAGCGGCTCGCCGCTCCCGTCCCGGACGGTGACTCCGTGGACCTCGTCCTCGAAGCGCCTGATCCCGTCCCAGCGCTCGGCCAGGGCGAATGCGGTCGCGCCCTCCGGGGTGCCGCGGGTGGTCACAGTGATCCTGGCGGCAGCAAAAGGGGAGCGCATCAGCTCGAGGGTGTAAAGGAGCTCCACCTCCGCGGGAAGCTCCGGGGGAGCGGCCGCGTCGACGCCTGCCCGGCTGGCGTCATGGATATGGGGGGCACAGCTCGTGAAAAACATGGCTGAGAGAAGGAGAAACCACAGGGCAATCGTCTTTAACTTTTTGTTGCGAATCATCTTTCACCTCATTCGAGCGTATAAAAAAGATTTTTTTCAACCACAGAGGACACAGAGGTCACAGAGAAAGAAGGAGTTTGATTCCATTAATTCTCTCTCTGTGACCTCTGTGTCCTCTGTGGTGAATTTATAAAACGTAACGGCTGAAATGTCAGAGAGAAAAAGTCCGCCCGAATCGCGACAGCTTCACCTGGATCGTCGAGAGAATCGTTGCCGGCAGCGATTTCAGCGCCATCCTCCTCAAATCCCTCGCGGGCGGCCTGTAGCCCGGGTTCTCGACCATGGCGATGGCCCCCGGCTTGCACGGCTCCACGCAGAGTCCGCAGCCTATGCACAGCTCGGCTCGGTAACCGTGGGTCTTGTCCTCGAAGGTGTGGGCCCGGACGTTGCAGGCCGAGGCGCACAGGCCGCACTGGGTGCAGAGCCCCTCGTCGAGGCGGGCGATGAAGTGCGGCGGCGCAAGGGCCATCCTGCCGTCCTGGTGCTGGATCATTTCTATGAAGTGACAGCAGCAGTCGCAGCAGGTGCATATGGCGTTCGGGCTCGCCGGGGAGACATTGCCGGTGAGGAAGATCAGATTTTTCTCCTGCCTGTCGGCCACGATCCTTCGCATCTCCTCTTTGCTCACGGCCCGGCCGTTCCCGTCCGCCACCGCACTGTCCGCGAAGTGACCGAAGATGAGGCAGCCGTCCTCGGGCGAGCTCCGGCGGCACTCGTGGCCCACGAAGCGGTGGGACTGCCGGCACTGGCAGACGTTGAGGACGGCGAACGAGTCGTGGCGCTCGATCATCTCGGACATGAGGTCGGCGTCGAGCACTCGGCTCTGCCCGTCCACGGTCCGCTCCACCGGAATGTTGCGCGCCAGTGGAATGGGCCGTTTATTGTAGCGGCGGAAGTAACGGGTGGAGATGAGGTCGACCAGGAGCCGGGCGTAAGTGCGGTGCCACTCGGTGTCCACCCCGTTCATCAGCATGTACTCGAACATGCCGGGAATCAGCGGAATGAGGGAGTATCCCCGGCGGCCGCCCACGATCACCCGCCTGGCCCTCATGGCCTCCAGGAGCGGCCGTATTTCCTCAGGGGGCCGCCTGGCCCTCTTTGCGATTTTTTCCAGGGGCTTCGGAACGTAGAGGGGGAGGTGCCTGGCCACCTCGGCCTCGGCCGGAGAGAAGAGGTGGGCAATGAGCTTCACGAGCTTCTCGCCCATGGGGGGACCGAGGAGCCGGACCGAGCTGAAGACCTTGGCGAGGTCGATCTGTGCAGAGTGAGCCACAAAAGGTGTCATGTCTCCTCCTTACGATTTTTCAGGGTGCGCGTAGTGGTCCGGAAATTATAAACGAACCAAGCGGGAAAGGATAGAAGCGGCGGCGTGTGGCTTCCGGTGAGGAGTTCGTTTTGTTTTGAGTTTTCTTAACTAGTAAGTCGTCTGAAGAAACTCCGAAGTGCCATACCGATTACACAGACGTTCCGTCATCCCGAGTGAAGCCGGGAATGCGATCTCCCGTTGTTCGATCCCTTAGAGTAGACTCCTTGACCTGCTCGCGATGACGTACAGGCAGGGCATCAAGAACAGGGCCACCGGGATCTCCAGCAGGAGCCCACCGATGGCGCCGACGGCCATGGGCCGAAGCATGTCGCCGCCGGTACCGACGTTGACCGCCAGGGGCAAGAGACCGGCGATCGTGGTCGCCGTGGTCATCACCCGCGGTCGCAGACGAAGCATGGCCGAGCGCTGCACGGCATCGACCGGATTCGGAGGCGACGAGCCGGTGTTCAGCGCATCCGCCAGCGTGAACAGCAGAATCCCGTCGTTGACCGTGGCCGCCACCACGACCAGGAGGCCGACCATCACGGTGGCGCCCATGGCGAGGTTGCTGGCCCAGAGCACGAAGACCATGCCGGCCGCGCCCGCGGGAATGCTGCACAAGATCATCAGCGGATACCGAAGGCTGTTGAACTGCACGGCGAGCACCACCATCGCCAGGAAGACGGCCAGGCCGAGGATGCCCAGGGCCATGCCGGTCAGGTCTTCCATGAGCCGCGCCTTTCCGCCGTAGCTGATCTCGTACCCGGGTGGGAACTCCATCTTCCCAAGCTCCTCCGCGAGCTCGCCGAGCGTCTTGCCGACGCTGGCGCCCCAGGCATCGGCGCGTACGACCACTTGCTTGACCTGGTTGTCGCGGACGATCTCCACCGGGCCGGTTCCCTCGGTCACCCTGGCCAGATCGCGCAGCCGGTACTGGCGTCCATCCGCCGCGGAGACGACGAGGTTCTCCACGTCTCGCTTGCCACGGATGCTCTCCTCGGGAATGCGCAGCCGGATGTTGTAGTGCTCCTCCCCCTCCTGGTAGCGCGTGGCGATGACGCCGTGGAGCAGGGCCCGCAAGGTGGTCGCCACATCGAACACCGAGACGCCGAGCTCGTGCGCCCGCGCGCGGTCGATCTTCACGAGCAGCTCGGGCTTGGTCAGGTCCATCCCGAGGTGTACGTTGGCGAGGTTCGGGCGCTCCTGTGCGACGCGGACGACTTTTCCGGCCAGGGCGTAGAGCGTCGCCAGGTCGGGGCCGCGCACCTGAATCTCCAGATCAGACTCGCCCATCTTGCGGATCCCTTTGATGCGCATTTTTCGCACCATCACCTTGCCGCCCGGTGGAGACATCGTTGACAGGGCCTTCTTCATTCGCTCCATGGTCGCTTCGGTGCTGACCGTGCGTGCATCCTGCGAAACGAGCTGGAGGTCGATCTCGCCCTCGTTGGCCACCTCGAACGTGTAGAGGCCCCACACCTTGCCTCCCACCAGCGTGAATGCGCTTTCGATGAGCGGATCGTCGCCGATCTTCTCCTCGATCCGCGCGAGGAGCCGGTCCGTCTCTTCCACAGATGTTCCGGTGGGCAGCTTGACCTTGATCATGATACGCCCGTCGTCGATCTCGGGGAGGAACTCACTACCCAGAGCAGGAACGAGCACTGCGGCGAGGACGGCCAGCCCGAGGAAAAACGAGATCAACCCGTAGCGTCGGCGCAGGCTCCCTTCCAGCAAACGACCGTAGCCGTCCCGGATTCGCTCTTGCCAACCCGACGATCGGCGTCCCTTCGGCTTGCCGAGAAGCACGGAGCCGAGCATCGGAACCAGGGTGAGCGAGCAGACCAGGCTCACGACCACCACGCCCGCCACCACGAGGATGAGCTCTCGAAAGAGCAGGCTGGTCAGCCCCGAGATGAGGACGTAGGGTACGAACAGGGCGAGCAGCGTCAGTGTGCCCGCAATGACGGCTCCGGCGACCTGGAGTGTTGCGTCGACGGCGTTTTTGTCGGCCTCTTCGCTTGCCTCTTCGCCGGCCTCCTCGCGCCGGCGGGAGATGTTCTCGATCACTACGATGGCGTTGTCGAGCATCACTCCGAGGGCGATCACGAGGCCCGCCAGAGTGAAGATGTTGATGGAAAACCCTCCCAGCCGCATCAGGGCGAAGTTGATGATCAGGGTGATGGGCAGCGCCGTCATCAGGACGAGGGCCTGTCTGAGGCTGCCAAGAAACAACAGCGAGACGACCAGTACAAGCAGCGCCGCCTGAAAGGCCGCCGTCTTCACCTCCGACAAGGCGCCGTCCACGTACTCTGCTTGGCTCTCGACCATGCCGATCTGGATGTGTCCCGGTATCGCCTCCGCGAGTTCGCGCATCCGCTCTCGCAGGGCGATCTCGACCGCGACCGTGTTGGCGTCCGGCTGCTTCTGGACGCTCAGCTTGACGCATGGGCTCGAGTCGAGCCGGGTGATGATACGTACCTCCTCGTGCGCGTCATCGACCCGGGCCACGTCCCGTAGATAGACCTTGGCGATGCCGAGGTCTTTCACCACAACCGAGCGGATCTCCTCGAGGGAGGTGAATTCACCCAGCGTGCGCGCGATGAGCTCGCGGGGGCCGGCGTTGACCCTCCCGCCGAACATCTCCACGTTGGCCCGAGCGAGTGAACGCTGGATGTCTGTGACCGCAAGTTCGTGCTTGTTCAGAGACAGGGGGTCCAGGTGGACCCGGATCTCGCGCTTCAGACCGCCGATGATCTCGGCGCCGCTCACTCCCGAAACGGCCAGCACGCGATCCAGGAGCCAGTTTTCGGTCCAGTCTCGGATCTCGACCAGATCCCACTGCGACGACTGCGCCGTGATCTGGACCACGGGGAGCTGCTGGGGATCGGCCTTGATCACGATGGGTGTATCCATGTCCGGCGGCAGGCTCCTGGCGGCCCGGGCCATGGCCGCCTGGGTGTCCTGGAACGCCACGTTAACATCGACGCCATAGCGGAAGTTGACCTGGAGGGTGTAGCCGCCCTCGATCGAGGAGGACTCCAGGTAGTCCAGTCCCTCGACCGAGGCCATCTCCCTCTCGATGACCTCGGCCACGTGCTCCTCGATCTCCTCAGGGGTCGCGCCGCGCCACCAGATGTGAACCTTGATCAGCGGATAGGCGATGTTGGGCAGAAAATCCACGGGGAGCCTGGTGAGCGAGAGCACGCCCAGGACGATCAGGGCACAGGCGATGGCGCCGGTCGCAACCTTGCGGCGCACGGCCAGCTCGACCGGCTTCCTCACCGGCTCTTTCCTCTAACGTGCGCTGCCCCGGGCCGCCCCTTGCCGTCCTGATCTCCGTGCTCCCTGGCCACTCGCACCTTCTTGCCGTCGCGCAGACGGTTGTGGCCGGCCACCGCGATCGACTCGCCCTGGTCGACACCCGTGAGAATCTCCACCCTGCCGTCGTCTTCTATACCGAGCTCGACCGTGCGCTGCTCTGCGGTCCCGTTGCTCGTGATCACGAAGATCACGAGGTGACCCTCGCGACGGACGACAGACTCGACGGGAACGGTCAGGGCACTGAGCGCGGATGCCAGGATCAGCTGCAGCCGGGCGAACATACCCGGGGCCAGTGCGAGATCTCCCTCGATGACGCCTTCGACGGTGCGCGTGTGGGTCCTACGATCGATGTCGGGAAAGATCCGGGTGACTTTCGCCGCGAAAGTCCTGCCGGGGTGAGCGTCCAGCGTGACCGTGATCGGTGCGCCGCAGCGAACTCGAACCGCGCTGTCCTCGGGCACGGCGGAGCGCAGCACCAGGCTCGCCGGATCGAACAGCTCGACAAGAGGCGCGCGAGGGATCACGAAGTCTCCCACGGCCACGTGCACCCTGGATACCACACCGGCCCAGGGAGCCGAGATGCGATAGTCGCCGAGCCTCTCCATGGCTCGGGCGTGCCTCGCCTGCGCCTCGCTCGCCTTCACCCGCGCCTCGTCGAGCTCCTCGCCGGGGATCGCCCCAGTCTCGACCAGCTTCTCGATACGGTCGAGCTCTATCGCCTCGCGCTCCAGCTCCGCCTTTGCGGACGCGGCCACCGCGTCGTCGCCTTTGGCTCTACCGAGGCGCACCAAGAGCTGTCCGGCGCGGACCGGATCGCTCTCACGCACGGGGCAAGCGATGACCGGCCCTTCCACGGGCGAGGCCATTCTGGCGACACGAGTGGGCTCGATCGAGCCGGTCAGCTCCAGTCGCTCGGTGAGGGGCCTCACCTCGACCAGAGCGGTCTTCACTTCGGGCGGCGGTTTCTCTTGCTTGGTATGCTTCTGGTCTTCCACGACCGAGCAATCGGTTGTCAGCAGGAGCACCGCGGTGACCAGCAGCGTCCTCGACCATGCTAGAGATCTTTCGGTGGGCTCTCGCCGGCTCATGATTCACCTCCCGCGGCGAGCTCGACCAGGGCGTATGCCGTGTGCAGATCGGCCAGGGCCGCGAAATAGGTTGTCTCCGCTCGAAGCAGTGCGGCTTGTGCGTCCAGCACGTCCGTCGCGGTGCCGTGGCCCAGGGCTGCCTTGTCGCGGGTGATGCGAAGGCTCTCTTCGGCCATGGCGATCGATTTTTCGGTCGCCTCCACCGCGGCGAGGGCGGTCTTGACCTGGATAACGGCAGAGTCGACCTCCCGGCGTACTGTGAGTACAAGCTTGCGCTTTTGCTGCTGCAAGATCCTCAGCCTGGCCTGCTCTTCCTCGACGCGGGCGGGAGTCCGAAAGCCGGTAAAGATCGGCACGGCCAGCTCCAGACCGACGAAACCGAGGTCATCGTACTCACCCTGGATGCTCCAGCGCGATCCGTAGGTCCCCTTGGCCGACACCACCGGCCAGTACTCCGCTCTCACCATGTCGATGCGTTTTGCCTGGACCTCGATCTCCAGGTCGAGCTGAGCGATGTCGGCGCGAGCCTCGATGGCCGCGGCTGCCAGCTCCGCGCCGTCAGGCGAAGACCGGCGTGGTGCGAGGCTCCCATCGAGGATCAGACCGCCCGGCGGCGCGACATCGACGCCCAGCAAGCTCAGGAGCAAGCGCTTGTGGAGATCCACCATGCCGCGCTGTTTGACCAGACGGTGGTTGAGGTCGGCCAGCCGAACCTCGATGTTGAGGAGGTCGACCCTGGCTGCTTTGCGCGCCTCGATAAGTTGCACGGTTCTCTTGCGATGCTCGGTCAGGGCCTTGTGGGAGTGCTGGATCGCTTCGATCAGCTTGTCCTGGACCAGGATGGCGTAAAAGCTGCTCTTGACGTTGAATATCAACTCCTCGAGCGTACGCGCGAGCCTCTTGTCCGCGGCCCTCACCGTGAGATCCGCCGCTGCGACCGCGCTCACTACTCGCCCGCCCGAGAGCAACGGGACCGTCAGAACAATATCACCGGCAAAGATGTCGTGCGAGAAAGACGCTGGAATCGACTGACCTCGCGCCGGTACGAGCCGCTCTTCATGCCAGTGGTGTCGGTAGGCTGCGAAGACTCCCAGGGACGGCCAGTGCTCGGATGATGCTTGCCTCTTCCGCGCCTGCGCCGCTTTGATCTCCCATCCGTCGCCCACCACATCGGGGTTGTTGTCGAGTGCGATGGCCAGCGCTCCTTCGACCGTCAAGGGAGCTTTCGAAAGCTCGGCCCCGGGTGTGTTTTGCTGGAGCCGTGGAGGCGGAACCGTCGAGGGGTCATCCACCCGCGTGGGCCGGATCACCGCGCAAGCCGACAGCATCAGAAATACGAGCAGTCCGGGCAGCGAGCGCGTCATCTCGAGCATCATGGTGCACCGGCCGGTTTGCACTGTGACGAATGGATGCCCCGGAACATCTCGGTGCGCAGCAAGGTCCGGAACCCTTCACGCTGCTCGGGGCGCAGAATGGCGTTGACGTCGACCAGATGATCGGCGACCACGCGCTGCATAGCCGCCTGGTTCTTGGCGTAGCGTTCGAGCTGTAGGTCCAGCGCCGCCCTGTCCGCTTGCGCCGCACAGATCGCTTCGGCCAACTCGACCTTGATCACGATGGCGCGTTGCCAGTAGGCGGTTCGCTTTTCGTGCATCCCACGTCGCATCTCGGCCAGCCGGCGCTGTTGCTCGACGTCGAGCTCCAGGCGGTCGAGCAGGCAGGTGTCGTCCCCGGCCGGGTGAGCGGCTGGGGCATCCGGCTTATCTGCAGAGCCTCGGAGATGCCCGATGGCCATGGCTACATTCAGGGCCAGCGAGAAGCCGAGGACCGAGTAGACGATGGTGGATTTCACATGGGGACGCATTGGAGCAACCCTTCCTTTCCCTCGCTGAGGCCAAAAACCGTGACATCGAAGGCTTCGGCGACCATCATTCGCTCGTCCAGGGAGACGCTATATGAAGCGCTCTCGACAGCCGGTTGCTTCCACGACAGGTTCGCGCCACCGGCAAAGCCAAGGACGATACAGGCCGTGACACAGGCTGCCTGCAGAAGCCGAGCACTGTATCGGCGATGCCAGGACAGGCGCTCGGCCTCGTCCAGCGATGCTAGGACCTGTCCCCAGAGATCGGAGGGCAGCGGAGGCACTGGGTCGCTTTCGACCAGTGCATCCCACTGCCCTCTCAACCTCCCAAGCTCTGTAAAGCAAGCTTCACAGCCCGCGAAATGGGATTCGAGCGATGCTCGGCGACTGGGATCGACCTCGTCGACGAGGTAGGCGGAAAGCCATCTTCTTGCCCGGTAGCACCGCATGTCGAGTCCTCCTGTCTATGAAACCGATGAGGTCGGAAAAACCTTCGGTGTTATTTTGAAAAATGTTTTACAAGGGACCGTCTGGCTCGAACCAGCAGGGATTCCACGGATTTTTTCGAGCAGCCCAGGGCGTTTGCGATCTCCTCGTACCGTTGCCCCTCGAAGCGGCTCAGGATCAGGGCCATGCGCTGGCGCTCCGGCAGCTCTCGCATCGCAGCCAGCAGACGTGCCCTTTGCTCGGCCCGGTCCACGATTCGGTCCGGTCGATTCTCTTCGGAGCCGGGGATCTCTTCGAGGTCGCGATCACTCAGGAAAGTGCGCAATCGCCGACCGGCCCTGGATCGGTGATTGAGGCAGCGGTTGACCACGATGCGATAGATCCACGTCGTGAGCTTGGCCTCCGGTCGGTAGCGATGGGCGGACTCCATTATCGTCACGAAGACCGACTGGGTGATGTCTCGGGCATCTTCCTCGTTTCCCAGAAACCGGTAGGCAACCCGATGGACAAACTCGGCATGCCGCTCGTAGAGAACGTGAAGCGCCTGGCGGTCGCCTTTGGCGAGGGTCTCCATGATTGTGTTGTCGTCCAGTGGTGCCATCGAATCTTCTTATTATCTTCCTTAGGCAAGCATGTCTTAGCTTCCTTATTACTTATATTAAATCAGCATGGGAATTGTAATGTCATCTGCTCAAGAAGCGTGATTTTGTTCCTGGGGGGTTTTACCGTTCCGGGCTTGGTGTGGTATTATCTACCGCTCTATTTCTTGAGAAGAATCTCGACGCAAAGACGGAGACTGTGACGAATGATCTTTTATCGATCATTTATACTCGTCACTCTCTGGGCGGGCTTTATTGTGGAGGGACGCTCTATGCGGCGCCCGTTATCAGCGTCAGGAAGGGAGGTCTGAATGAAAGAGTGGACCGCGAGATCCGGAGCAGGCCTGCCTCGCCTTCGGAGCCGCCATCGGCTCTTTCTCGTTTCCTTCCTTATCCTCGTGGCGGTCCTTGTCGCCGGCTGCCACGGCGGGGGGGATTATGGGCGACCGCCCGACGATGAGCGCCTGCCCGCGGCGCGGGTCACCATGCGGCCCGAGGCGACCTGGACCACGGGCCCCCTCGGGTGGGACGCCCTGGGGAGCCCCATGGAGTGGATGCTGCCGAGCGGCCAGAGAATCACACCTTTCGCCGTCCCGGAGAGCCGGCTCTTCCTCATCGATCTCGCCATGCCCCTGGGGCTTGCCGTTCACCCCGCCGGGAGGCACCTCTTCGTCTCCACCTCGGGCGGGGGGGACCGGGCCCTGCTGGTGGTGGACCTCTCCTCGGGACAGGTCATCCACCGCGTCGATGGACGGGGCTACTTCCTGGGCCTCGCCTTCAGGCCCCCCGGCTGGGACGAAGTCTACGCCTCCGCGTCGGGGCGCGACGTCATCGAGACATACGCCTTCGACCACGAGACCGGGGAGCTCACGCCCAGGCCGGACCGGTCCATGGCCCTTTCCGGGTTCGCGGGCGACCTCTGCGTCACCCCGGACGGTAGGTTCCTCCTGGCCCTGTCCCAGTTCTCCGGGTGGCTCACCATCTTCGACCTCGACAGCGTCCAGCCAGTGGGCGAGATATGGGTCGGTTCCAGGCCCTATGCCGTGACCCTCCACCCCTCCGACTGCGTGGCATACGTCTCGTGCGAGGCCGCGAACGAGGTGGCCGCCTTCGACATCTCCGAGCCGACCCGGATCCGCAGAATGGGGACCGTGAAGGTCCAAAAGAACCCGGAGGACCTTCTCGTCGGCGAGGACGGCACCAGGCTCTACGTGACCAATTCCGATGACGACTCTCTCAGCATCCTGAATATCGGGTCGGGTGCCCCGAGCCCGCTCCGGACCGTGGACCTTCGCGGCACGCCGGAGTACGGGGCCGGCCCGAACGCCCTGGCCTTCTCGCCGGCCCGGGGGAGGCTCTACGTGGCCCAGGCCAGGCTGAACAATCTCACCGTGCTCGACCCCGAGACCGGCGCGCACCTCGGGGAGATCCCTACGGCCTACTACCCCACGGCCGTGGCCCTCCACACCGGCCCGGCCCGGGGCGGGGACGATGCGGAGTCCCTGGTGGTTCTGAACGGAAAGGGGATCGGAACCCCGTGGCAAGGGGGGATGGGCGATGTCCCCGGGGCGATCTCCGTCATCCCCGTGCCGGCGGACGAGGACCTGGCGGGCCTGACCGACACGGTGGCCGAGAACAACGCCTTTCCGGGCCGGCTCTTCGACCTGGGCCAAGACTTAGGCGAAGGTGCCCTGGACAATCCGGTCCCGAGACAGCGCGGCGGGCCCACGCCGATCGAGCACGTCTTCATCGTGGTCCGGGAGAACAAGACCTACGACTACCTCCTCGGCCCGTATCGGCCCCGGGAGGGCGAGGCCCGGGGGGACGCGGACCTCGTGATGGAGAACCACGAGCGGCTCCTCCCGAACCTCTACGGCCTGGCCGAGAGGTTCTCCATCTGCGACAACTACTACTGCAATGCCGAGGCGAGCAGCCAGGGCCACGAGATGCTCACCTCCACCACGGCCAACACCTATGTGGAAAAGCTCGTCCGTGCCAAGAACCGGCCCCTCGAGTTCGAGATCGAGATGGTGCTGCACCCGGTGGCCTGGCCCAAGAAGGACTTCATCTTCCAGCACGCCATGCGGCACGGCGTCTCCTTCCGCAACTACGGCGAGGCCGTGGGGGCGGGCCGGGACTTCCTCATGTTCAACGAGGACTATGTCCACCAGGGGCCCATCGATCCGCCCTGGTACAACATGTTCTCCCGGGACATGGAGAAGATGGAGGTGCGGATCGCCGAGTGGGAGTCGGACCGGTTTTCGGGGGAGAACTTCCCCAGCCTGATCTTCATGCTCCTGCCCAACGACCACACCTTCGGAGGGGATCCTCTCATGCCCACCTACGAGTCGATGGTCTCCGACAACGACGAGGCGACCGGGTATTTCGTGGAGTGGCTATCGAAGAGCCCCTACTGGACGAGCTCCGTGGCCTTCATCACCGAGGACGACCCCCAACAGGGGTACGACCACATCGACCCCCACCGGACCCTCATGATGGTGGTCTCCCCCTGGGTGCGCAGCGGCTATGTCTCCCCCGTGCGCTACAACGAGGCCCACCTCTACGCCACGGTCGAGTATCTCCTGGGGCTTCCGCCCATGACGATCTTCGACGAGGCGGCCCAGCCCATGTACGATCTGTTCACCTTTTCGGCCGACGACGAGGCCTACACGCACATCCCGCGCATGTGGCCGGAGGAGTTCAATCCGGTCGGCACCTCGGGCGCCCGGCGCTGCGCGGACATGTACTTTGCCGAGCCGGACCAGACCGAGGGGCTGCTCGATGCCCACATGGAGATGGTCGCAGAGAGAAAGGAAGCCCAACGGATTGCGCCGCGAATTCGGGAGAAGGCGGCCCGGCTCTGGAGGGAGGTCCGCGGCGGGCGGCTCTCCGACCGCGGGACGGCCCAAAGGGATGAAGTCCTGAGCCCCGCCCGGATCCTGGATCTCCTGGTCGAGCTCGCCGGGGACGGAGAGCGCCCGGCCTTCCGGGGACTCCTGGACCGAGAGCACGGGGCCCTTTGCGAAGAGTACATCCGGAGGCGCGATTTCATCCACGCCACGTCCGTGGCGCAGGATCCGGTCGAGGAGGTGATGAGGCAGTTCAGGGAGCTCAAGCCCAGGCCGGTGTCCGAGAGTCTCGACGAGGAGCGGGCCTTGGTGGAGGTCGTCTATGAGGACGGCCTCTCCGCGGAGCTTCACTTCCGCAGGGAGCCGGACGGGTGGAAGTTCGACCTCTCCCACCACCTCCGCCCGGCCGTGAGGATCCTGGGGGACACATTTCGAGTCAAGCAGGATCACCTGTCCATACGCAAGGGAAAACCGCCCAAGTAAATGCACTGGAAAGGAAGGCGAAGATGAGCGAGCAAGAGCTGGATTTCTCACACATCGCAACACTGCTGGAGGGATCGATCCCCTGTGTACAGCGCATGGGGCTCAAGGTCCTGGAGCTGGCCCCCCGGAGGGTCACCCTCAAGATGCCCCTGGCTGGAAATGAGAGCCACGTGAAGACCATGTACGCCGGCATCCTCTTCACGGTGGCCGAGATCCCGGGAGGGGCGCTCTTCCTGAGCACCTTCGACCCATTCAAGTATTTCCCCATCGTCAAGCAGATGGAGGTCCGCTTCAAGAAGGCCGCCCTGACGGACGTCACGGTCAGCGCGGAGCTGAGCGAGGAAGAGGTGGACCGGATGCACCTGGAGCTCGAGGAAAGCGGAAAGACCGAGTTCATCCTGGACTGCGAGGTCAAGGACGAACAGGGGAACGTCGTGACCGAGAGTACGGCCACGTACCAGATCCGGAAGAACCGATAAATTTTTATGGGCTCATTTCATGATCCCATAAAAATTTATGGATATTTCGTGAACGGCATTTTTCATAGGGCGGCCCGCGGCCGCCGTCCTATCCATTTTGCATGAACACCGGAGACCATCATGGACGACAAGAACAAACTCTATTTCGACTACGTGGAGAAGCACCTCAATCCTCTGGGGATTCGCAAAGCGACCCTCTCACTCACACCCTTCGTCTACTCGCCCGAGCTCCAGCAGGAGGTAAAGGAGATATCGATCTCCTATGCGAAGATACTGGAGTATCTCTTCCAGCAATACCCGGAGGACCAACGAATCCGGGAGGTCCTCGGTTACAGCGGGGAGCTGGAGAGCCACCTCCGGGAGATGACCGTGTACCCGCGAAATATGGCGCTCGCGAGGCTCGACATCTTCCGCACCGTCGACGGTCTGCGCATGGTGGAGTCCAACACCGAGACCCCCGGCGGCAATGAGGAGTGCACGGCACTGGAAACGGGATTCCTGGACGTCATGGGCTTGGAGGGTGTTCGGCAGCTCGACCGACTGGACGTTGTCTTCAACACCCTCATCGATCACTACAAGGTCCAGATGGAGCACAAGGCCATCCCCGTCAAGGAAAAGCCGACGGTCAACCTCATTACCTGGGACTGGGACATAGAGAGGATAAGGGGGGAGTACGACGTCCTGATCAACACCATCCGCGATAAGGGGTGCAAGTGCGACGTCATCGACCCCAACAAGCTCGTCTTCGAAGGCCGGGACGCCATCAATCCGGAGATGGGTGAGAAGGTGGACCTCTTCTACCGCAGGTTCACGTCCGACGAGCTCCCCAAGCACGCGGAGTACGGCTTCGGCCTGGCCAAGAAGCTCAACGACTCCGGAGCCGCGGTAGTGAACCCCTTCTGCACCAAGCGCGTGGATTCGAAGAACATCATGGTCCTGGTAAAGGACGAATCGTACGATTCCGTGTTTTCTCCGGAGCTGGCGCCCCACGTCGAAAGGATCCGCGACATACTCCCCTGGACCCGGAAGATCGGCGAGGAGATCGAAGTGTCCGGCGAGCCCCGGAAGGGATATGAGTTCCTGATCGAGGAGAGGGAGAGGCTGGTGATCAAGGAGGCCAACTCCTACTCCAGCGTGGGCGTGTTCATCGGCGAGGACAAGGACGAGGAGGAGTGGGGCCAGATCGTGGACATGGCCCTCGGAGGAGACTTCATCGTCCAGGAGAAGATCAATCTCCCGACCATGCCGGTCCGGCTCTTCGACGGCGTGAATGAGTTCACCAAGGAGCTGATCTACAATGTGAATCCCTACATGTTCAACGGGGATTTCGGCGGCATCTATGTCCGTGCATCCACGGACAAGCTCACCTCCTTCAAGGTAGGGCACCTCTCCACCGTGCTCCCGGCCTTTGCAGAGAATCGATAACCTGGAGGGACGGCTTCCACGCCGACCGCGGTCCGGATGGAACCGGACCCTCCAGACTATGAGAAAAGAGAATACCTGATGAAGAATCAATTCCAGGACTACATCGACTCTCGCAGAGACGAGATACTCGGCTTCCTGAAAAAGATGGTCGAGGTGAACAGCTTCACGAGGAATCCCGAGGGCGTGGATCGGGTCGGCTGTATCATGGCCGATTTCCTAAAAGAGCTGGGATTCGACGAACAGAGGATCGAGATAGAGGGCCTCGGGGCCCAGCAGGTCTTCACGAGGCCGGGTAGAGGGAAAAAGCTCCTTTTCCTCACTCACAAGGACACGGTGTTTCCGCCCGAGTCCGGATTCGTGGATTTTAAGATTGAGGGGGACAGGGCATTCGGGCCTGGTGTGATCGACATGAAGGGGGGGATAACGGTCCTCCTCTTCGCCCTGAAGATGCTTCGGGACCTGGACCTGCCCGGGGACAGGGACTACACCCTGACCGCGGTAAGCGACGAGGAGGCGGGGTCCGAGGATTCCAGGGCGATAACCGAGGAGGCCGCAAGGGGGAAGGACTATGTGTTCGGCTTCGAGTGCGGGGGCGAAGACGGGGAGCTTGCGTCCGCACGGAAGGGCGTGGGCACCTTCTTCATCGACATAGAGGGGAGGGCCGCGCACGCAGGCCATTCCTACACGAAGGGGATCAGTGCAAACCTCGAGCTCGCCCACAAAACCATTGCCGTGCACGGGCTCACCGACCTGGAGAAAGGGACGACCCTCAATGTCGGTGAGGTCAGTGGCGGCATCGGAGCCAACACCATCTCTCCCTCGGCCAGGCTGGTGATCGACCTTCGCTTCGAGATGGCAGGCGAGGGAAAGCGGATCAAGGAGGAGCTCGCCGGGATATCGGAGACCTCCTTTGTTCAAGGGACCCGAGGCGCCTTCAGCGGCATCATCCAGAGGCCGGTCATGGTCGAGACGGACGAGACGAGGATGTTCCTGGATATTATCCGAGAGGCGGCCGGAGAGGAGATCGCCTCTGAGAGCAGGGGTGGCGTCTCGGATGCCAACTTCACGGCGGCCCTGGGTGTTCCGACACTGGATGGATTCGGCCCGATCGGCGGGGACGACCACAGGCCGAGCGAGTACATGTATGTCGACTCCCTCTTCGAGAGAATCGCTCTCCTTGCCGGGGTTCTGACGCATCCGGCGCTGAATGCGACGTAAGGATGAGGGGAAACAGAATGGACGATAAGAAAAAGGTCGATCGTCATTGCCGGGCCGGCCGACCGCTCTCCCGCCGCGAGTTCATCCGCTATTCCTCCCTGGCCCTTACGACGGCGGCCATGCCGAAGATCCTTGCTTGCAGCTCCTATCAACCCCCCGGGGACTGTCTGATCGAAGGAGTCCGTCCGGTTCGGGAGAGCGGGGGGAAGCAGGTATTCGAAAGCTCTCATCTCGCCGGGGTGAAGATAAGGAACCGAATCATTCGATCTGCAACGACGCTGGGCCTGGCCGATGAAACCGGCAGACCCACCGACGAACTTGTCGAGAAATACATAGAGTTTGCCGAAGGGGGCGTGGGCGCCATCATCACAGGGTTCGTGGCGATCCGGAAAGACGGCATACCCGGCACCCCTAACGCCCTGATGATAGACAGCGACGACTACATCGACGATTACGGGCGGGTCGCCGAGATCGTGCACGACCACGACACGCCCATCTTCATGCAGCTCGCCCACAGCGGGCGCCAGACCCGCTCGGCCTTGACCGGCCTCCCCACGGTGGCCCCTTCCGCCATCAAGAGCAGGTACTACAACGAGGATGTCCCCCGGGAGCTCTCGGAATCCGAGATCCTGGAGATCGTCGACGATTTCGTCCGGGCCATCGAGAGGGCCGAGAAGGCGGGGTTCGACGGGGTCCAGCTCCACGGGGCCCACGGGTACCTGCTTTCGGAGTTCCTTTCACCCGACATGAACCGGAGAGAGGACCGGTGGGGGGGCACCACGGAGAACAGGGTTCGCATTCTGCGGGAGATACTCGGGAAGGCGAGAAAGCGGATCGGCGATTACCCGATCCTGGTGAAGCTGAACGGCTACGATTTTCAGCGCAACGGAATGAGGGTGGACGAGGCCGCGAGGATCGCATCCATGCTCGAGGATGCCGGCTGCGACGCCATCGAGGTCTCCTGCGGCGTCGCCGATGACGGGCTCTCCACGGTCAGGGGGCCCGAGGTCCCGGTGGAGGCCGCGCTGGAGTACAGCTTTCGGCTCAAGGACAAGCCGGCCTTCGTCAAGAAGATGATCCCGGCCCTCTCCCCCCTCCTGGTCAAACCGTATAAGCCGGTCGACAATTACAATGTCTGTGCGGCCATGGAAATAAAAGAAAGGGTGGACATCCCGGTGATCGCGGTGGGCGGCATCAAGGACCTGGGCGATATCCGAGAGATCATACAGGGAAACATGGCCGACTACGTGGGGATGAGCCGGGCCTTCATCATCGAGCCCGATATCGTCAATCTGTTTCAGGCGGAGCTGAGCGACGCCTCCGAGTGCATATCCTGTTGTTACTGCATCATGTGCCTCGAAGAGAGGCCCGTGGAGTGTTTCTACGGAGAGCTGTAAAGCGAGCGCAGCCGAGCCGCAACCCAAAAGATGTGTAAGCAAGGGAAAAATGGGAAATGGGGAAAAGGGGGAATTTTATAAAATTAGAAGATTTCTCCCTGCGGTCGAAATGACATAAGACTTTGGTCGATACGACACATCCGATCAATCTGGTTTATTTACGAGACTAGATGACATCCAATTCAATTCATCCCTTTTCCATTTTTCCAGCTTTCCCCTTTTTCCTCTCCTTACACATCCTACCCTCCGTGAAATCCGCTTCCGTAAGCGCCGTTGTACGGAGGGTCGTAGGTCGGCACCCGGCCCGGCATATACTGCCCTGACAGAAGGTCCGCCAGGTCGAACCCCACAAAGGGATTGTAGATGGCGTTCGTGCACTCCTCGTCCCAGCCCGCGGCCATCCAGAACCGCAGAGCCCCCGCCATCATGACCACCGACTGGACGGCGTGGTTGTTTCCCAGGGCCCAGTTCCCGTCCAGATGTTCGGTGCAGGGAAACATCTTCCTCCCCTGATCGGGGCGCAGGTCCACGGGGTCGCGCATGATGTCGATGGCCGTCTCCACGTCGATCCTCCCATACGAATAGTCCGGGGCGCCGGGAGCTAGCCCGGCATGCGGCGGCAGGCTCTCCCCTGTCAACCGCTCGCTCAACCGCCAGTGGCGGGACACACTGTTCTCGTTCAGATCGCGTTCGTCTATGTGACTCTGCGCCTTTCGGGCATCCGGGTGGATGAAATGGTTCGTGGCAAAGACCACGTCGCCCGAGGCCGAGTCTTCCAGGTACCTCGCGCCGTAGCCGTGGGCCCACATCTCGTAGACCGCGCCGGACCGGGACGGCCCGTGGGAGAGCATGAGCACCTGGCACGCGGCCTGGTCCGTTGTGTCGAGGATCGCCTCGGCATCGGCGATCGTCTCCGCCGAGGAGAGCATGAGCAGGAGCTGCTGCTCGGGAGGGACGCCCGACAGGTCCCTGAACCTGGACGATGCACAGCTGCTGTCGTTGAGCTGGCCGGCCAGCCCTTTTTCGTTCATTCCGGTCACCACGCCGACCATTCCGGGCCACCCCAGGTTCACGTGGCGCAGCCCGTTCTCCGGCTGCCGCACATAGACGATGGGGCTCGACATGATGAAGTCGATGGCGAGGTAATCGAGGTTGCGGGCGTGGATTATGCGTCCGTCCCGGGTGGCCCCATCCGCGGCGATGAAACCCGAGCACTCCATGATGTCCGATATCCAGGGGAGATAGCGCGGCAACAGGTCGTCCATGATGGACATGCCGCTGCTGTGCATGATGCAGAGATCCGCGTCCATCACGCCTCCCGAGCCGGCCGCCATGCCCTCGCACTCTTCGATGACGAAGTCATAGCTGTTTTCGCGGACGTACTCGAGATAGCTCCGCGAACCGTCGGGTGAAAGGACCTTCACCAGCTCGTAGAAGAGCTTCCAGATCAGCTCCTCCTCGAATGTGGCCAGGAGCGCTCCGAGCTCCTCCGAGAGCAGCACGCCCTGCTGGTACCCCATCTGGTACGGCTTGCCGGCCAGATAGACGATCCGGATGCCGTTCGCTCCGTCCGGCTCGACGAGCCCGGCCCCGCGCATGAGCTCCTCATGATGCCAGGTCCGGGGGGCGTCGCTGTCGCCGTGACAGCCCGCCGCGAAAAAGAGGAATGCCAGGACGAGCATGAGGTGTCCCGGTAGTATGATGCGTTCTTTCATGGTCAGAGCCCTCCATACATTGGCGTGGAGTTGACACCCATTGTACATTACCCGCATCATAGAAGGCTAGGATTAAGACAAAGGAGGAGATCATGACCATGAAGGTACTCATTGCCGACAAGTTTCCGGATGAAAAGATCGACGATGTGAAGCGGCTTGGCTGCACCGTCGTCTATGAGCAGGGCCTGAAGGACGAGTCCCTGGCGGCGGCGCTGACCGAAGAGCAGCCCGATGTCCTCGTGGTGCGCTCGACACGGGTGAACAAGGACATGATCGAGGCGAGCCGGCGCCTCTCGCTCGTTATCCGGGCCGGTGCCGGGATCAACACCATCGACGTGGAGGCCGCCTCGGAGCGGAGCGTTTACGTGGCGAACTGCCCGGGAAAGAATTCCGTGGCAGTGGCCGAGCTCGCCTTCGGCCTCATTCTCAGCCTGGACCGGCGCATTCCGGACAATGTGGCCGACCTCAGGCAGGGCCGATGGAACAAGAAGGAGTACTCCAGGGCCGAGGGCATCTTCGGGCGAACCCTCGGCGTCATCGGCCTCGGGAGGATCGGCCGGGAGCTCGCACACAGGGCCAAGGCCTTCGGCATGGAAGTCGTCGCGTGGAGCCGGTCTCTCACGCCCGAATGGGCCGAGGTGTTCGGCGTCGAGCTCTGCAGCGACCCACAGGACGTGGCCCGGAGGGCCGATGTGGTGAGCCTGCACCTCGCGCTCACGCAGGAGACGAGGGGATTCATCGGCGACGCCTTCTTCGAGGCCATGAAGCCGGGCGCCTTCTTCATCAACACCTCCCGGGCCGATGTGGTCGACGAGCAGGCCCTCCTGAGGGCCGTGGAAGAAAAGGGGATCCGCGCCGGCCTCGACGTGATCGCCGCCGAGCCGTCCGCGAAGTCAGGGCCCGTGGAGAGCGAGATCGCAAAGCGGGAGACCGTCTACTGCACCCACCACATCGGCGCGTCCACGACCCAGGCCCAGAACGCGGTGGCGGACGAGACGGTCCGGATCGTGGGGGACTATATCAGCACCGGGAAGGTGAGAAACTGCGTGAACCTGATGGCGCGTACACCGGCGAAGTACGTGTTGTCGGTCCACCACCGGAACCGGATCGGGATCCTGGCCGGCGTGCTCGGCGTGGTCCGGGACCAGGGAATCAACGTGGAGAGCATGGAGAACGTGATCTTCAGCGGTGCCGAGGGAGCGTGCGCCAACATCCAGATCGGGAGCGCCCTGCCGGACGACGCCCTCCGGGAGATCGAGGGGACGAGCGAGGATATCTACTCCGTGACGATGTACGAGCTGGGGTAAAAGGAGCATTTCCGGATTTTAACGCAGAGACGCAGAGGCGCAGAGGGAAGAGAATTCAGGGGCGAATTCGGAAAAAGTCATGGATGTTGCGAGGGGCAAAGCCCCGAAGCAATCCCCTGGGCTCAGTATGCCAATGGGCTCGGGGGGTTGCTTCGGGGCTATGCTCCTCGCAACGACCAAATTTGGTGTCTGAATAAGAAAAGTCGCTTTACGTTTTTAGAGGAGCAACAGACCATGAATAGAGCGGTTATTATCAGCTTGATTGCCGTCTTGATCCTTCTCCCAATCCAGCCCGCTACAGCGGCCCCATCGTTTCTAGTGGAGCCGTATCTCCAGAATCCGTCCACGGACGGGATGACCGTCATGTGGGAGACCACGGACGGCGGCAGCCGGCTCGAGTACTGGAAGGACGGACAGGAGCCGGCCACGGCCACGGCCGAAAGGGTGTCGGGCAGGGATATCTATTTCGTAACCCTCTCCGGGCTCGACTCGAACACGATCTACAACTACAGGGCCCTCACCGATCAGGGCCCGAGCCCCTCCTACAAGTTCAAGACCTGGCCGGCGGCCGGAGAAGGCGTGGAATCCTTCAAGATGGTGCTCTTTTCCGACTCCCAGGGGAACCATCCCGAGAGGCTCGAGGACATCTGCATTATGGGGATCATCGACAAGGAGTGCACCGACGGCCTCGCCGAGAGTTGCCCCTCTGACATCGCCGCCGTCATCGTGCCCGGCGATCTCGTGAGCGACGGGGAGGTCGTCGAACAGTGGAGGGATGAGTTCTTCGGCCGGTGCCGCGAGCTCTTTCACTACGTCCCGGTCCTCCCGGCCATCGGCAACCACGATCTCTTGCCCCTCAACTACCTCGACTACTTCACCCTCCCCGACAACGGAACGCCCGGGCGCGAGGAGCAGTGGTACTACACGGACCTCCTGAATACGCGCCTCATCACCCTCAACACCTGCGCCTACACGGTGCGGCAGTGGGCCTGGTTCGACGATATCCTCGACTCGACATGCTCCGATCCGGACATCGACTACGTCCTGGCCCAGTTCCACTATCCCTGCCGCTCCGAGGTCTGGCCGCCGGGCGAGGATCTCCAGGCATGTATCTTCAAAGAGGAGCTCATCGAGCTCACGCGGTCCTGCGGAAAGCCGAGCGGCCACTTCTTCGGCCACACCCACGCCTACAGCCGGGGCCAGTCGAGGGACCTGCCCCACATCCAGGTGAACGTGGCCACGTCGGCAGGAAACATCGACTACTGGGATGAATACGACCAGAGAGACTACGACGAATTCCAGGTCTCCTACGACGAGTACGGCTTTTCCGTGCTGCACGTGACGGCCGGAGAGGAGCCGGCCCTGCGGATGGTGCGTAGAACCGGCGGGGACGACTCGACGTACCACGGCTACACGGACGACACCATCCGGGATGAATTCTCCATCGAAGCGGCGAACAGGGCGCCCGAGACCCCGGAGGTGATCTTCCCGGTGGACGCGCAGGTGGACCCCGCGGCGATCCGCCTGCGGGCCTCGGTCTTCGAGGACCCGGACGGTGACTTCCACCTCTCCACGCACTGGCAGATCTCGACCGTCTCCGGTCAATACGGCGATCCGGTCATCGACGCCTGGGGGAACGGGACGAGGTTCGAGAACATCTGGATGGACGAAGACACGCAGGCCGGGGCGGACATCACCACCTACACGGTCGATCTCCAGCCGGCCAAGACCTATTACCTGCGCCTCCGCTACCGGGACGAGCACCTCGCCTGGTCGGACTGGTCCGACGAGGCCTCATTCTACACGAACTGGCTGCTGCCGTGCCAGCCCGCCTCCACGGTCGCGACAGGGCCACCGTCGCCGACCTCAACACCCTGCCATCTCCTGGTTGCCTTTCTCGTCCCCATGGGGATCCTGTTATTTCGGAGAAGGATGCGGCAGCGTGGGAGGTGAGCTCCTTCGAAAGCATACTTGGGGTTTTATAAAAAACTGGATTCGATAGGAAATCCAATTGACCCCGAAGGGGTCAGGTCATGTAGCCTGGGGTGTCAACCCCAGGAGCAATTGAGCTCATTAGCCCGCCCGAAGGGCGATAATTCAACAATAAACGTCGATGTCATTTTGTGAGGGGATGGAAATTCCGGATTGGAAAAAAACCTTGCTTCCAGCCCCTTGATTCGATATATTGGTATCCTCCGATTTAACCCGAAAAATGTAGTAGGCGCCGTAATGAGGCGCAGAAAACCTTAGCGAAACGCGAAGTTGGAGCGATTTTGGCCCGGAGGCGTAGTTGGAAACTACGTCGAGGACCAAAATCGTGAAACAAGCGTTGCAGCAAGGTTTTCCATGCCGCAGTAGGTGGCTACTGCATTTTTCGGGTTTAAAGGATCCCCATGACAAAGAGCGACCTGGCACGGGCCCTGACGGCCCACAATGACGTTACCCTCCAGAAGGCCGAGGAGATCGTAAATCTCTTTTTCGCCGGGATGGCCGAGGCCCTGGCCGAGGGCGACAGGGTGGAGATCAGGGGATTTGGAAGTTTCTCGATACGAAGCTATGGCGCTTATACGGGCCGCAACCCGAGGACAAAGGAAAAGGTCGAGGTAAAATCCAAGCGGCTCCCGTTTTTCAAGGCGAGCCGTGAACTTCTAGGGCGTCTCAACGGCAGCCCCGAGCAAGAGGGTGAAAGGATAAAAGTTGGAACGGATTCGATAAGGTAAAACTCTTCAAGAGAAGGGGGGGAGAGGCTATGAAAAACCCAAGCTGTACTGTGAGCGTGGTTCTTTTTCTGCTCCTCACCTTGCAAGCACACCCAACTCTGTCCGTGACGAGCCGTATACCTTCGGATTTCGAGACGATCCAGGGGGCTATTGACGCCGCCGTGGACGGAGATCTCGTCCTAGTGGCTCCCGGGATCTACGTGGAGAACATCAACTTCCTCGGCAAGGACATCACCTTAAGAAGTGAGGCCGGTGCCTTCGAGTCCGAGGCCTTAAGATCCCTCTTTTCGGGCTTCAATCCTCCAGCACCTTCTGAAGGGGCTGGATCATCCCCTTTTTTATCCGCTTTGTGAATTCCTTTCGGAACCTCGGGGATTTGAGCATAATCGTCATGAGTCCGTTGGTCATTCTCCTTTTGAGCCTCTTTTGCGGGAAATCATAGACCCCCAGCTCTTTGTAGACCCTGTGATCGGCCTGGAAGACGGGGCGGAGCCTTCCCCAGACTTCGTCCCGGAAGAGCAGCTTCCCCGCGACGGCCAGGAACGTGCGCGGCCCGACATAGCCGGTCGCGGCACAGCGGATCGAACGCTCCGCAAGGTCCTGCAGCAGGCGGTCGATCTCTGCAGAGCCCCCGAATTCATCGGTCACGAAGCCGACCCGGTTCGCCGCCTGATTGTCCAGGTAGCCCTCGAGCACCTGTCGAAGATTGGGGGTCTGGCTCAGCGGCCCGGATAGGATGAAGGCGACCTGCTTTCCCATCAGGACCGGCGCGTGATTGTTGAAGAAGGACCGGTCGAAGAAGGTCTTCCACCTCGAGGATAAATACCGGTCCCTGAGCGCCCCCGCCCAGACGAGGATGTCGGCGGTCTTTACCTTTGAATCGAAGAATTCGATATAGTCGTCCTTCCCTTGGTAGACGCACTGATTGTCATATCCACACTGAATACACCCCTGGCAGCCCCCCTTGATGTCCAGGTCATGTAAATTGATCGTCTCGATCTCCTGTGTAAAAGCCCCTCTGAATCGTTCGATCATCCCGGCAAGATTCTTCTGTCTCTCCCCGGCATCGGTCAGGATGAGGATTCTTTTCCCGCCCGCGTCGATTCTCTTTTCAGCGGGGCCTGGGACATATACGAACTTACGGTGAGTCACCGGCCAATAGCTTTTTGCCGTGGGAACTTTGTTTTCGATGGAATCGAAGAAGCTCCCGGCAAAGAGCAGAAACCGCTCTCTCTCCTCCTCCTTCAGCAGGTCGTACATGTCCGCTGAGTAGGCCCCCAGATATTTCATCTTCAGATCGTCACAGATGGCATTCATGTAATTGATCGCCGTGTGGTCAAAGAAGTGAATGGAGGTGGCCAGGACCGCCGTGTATTTTTTTTCTAAGAAATCGGCGGCTCCGCGTTCCCACAGCAGCTCGATGAATCTCTTGTATTGAGCGGGAACGAGAAGAAAGTAAAGCGGAAAGGCCCACAGAACGCCGTCCGAGGACCGGACCTCATCGATGATTTCCCCTAAGACTTTCTCGTCTTTTTCGATCGTTCCTATCCGCTGAGAGATGTTGAGGATCTTCAGCTCATGACGGGAAAACTTCTTCTGTATGTAGTGGACATATTGCATAGTGGCGCTCATGCCACCCTTGGGACTTCCGTTCAGAACGGCTATTTTCATAGTACGATCACCTCTGTAGAGTTAACCCGAAAAATGCAGTAGGCACCTACTGCATTTTTCGGGTTTAATTTACTTTGGTTTGACATATCTCGATCCCGAACTCTAGTATTGTATGACAAATCGAGCTCCCGGAACCATCTTCGAAGAAAGGGTCGAAATGAAAACAGCCGTTTTCCTGTTTGCTTGTCTGATCGCCGTCCAAACTTCTTTCCCGATCGCAGCTATGGGAGCGGACGATGAAGAGGGGCCGATCGTCGATCACAGCGTCATTAAGCCGATTCTACTCTCATTGGTCCTTCCCGGAGCGGGTCAGGTCTACAACAAGCAGTTCCGCAAGGCCATCGCGGTTTTCGTCTGCACCGCCGCGGCCGGTGCGGCCATGGCGCAAACCCTCACAAACAACCAAGACGAGATCGGGTTCCAGGTCTTTTCAACGATCGCGACCGTCGGGCTTTACACATACGCCGTCATCGATGCCGGGCGCACGGCGTCGAAGATCCGCAATGCGGAGCTTATCGTCACCGGAATTACGCCTTTTGTCACACCGAAGGAAGCGGGCCTCATGGTCACCATGAAGTGGTAGGTCTAATGCGGCAAAGCCGCAAGCTACCAGCTGTCAGCCTTCAGCTGTCAGATCCTCCCACAGCCTTCGCCCTTACTTTTTCGATGTTTCACTCCGGTAGAGTCGCATGCCTCGGGCCCGGTAATTAGCCAGGGCGTTCGGATGATCGAGTGTGCAGGTATGGACCCAAACCCGCTTCGCCCCCCATTCCCAGGCCGACCTGATAGCATAGCTGAGGAGGTGGCCGCCGAGGCCCCTGCCAATGAAAGGATTTGCCAGGCCGAAGTTGACTATCTTGATGTTCTCATCCAACTGCCTCTGGAGCTCATAGTAGCCCGCCGGCGACCCGGCAAGATACCCCACCCAGGTCCGTAGATTCTCATTCTCTGCATAGTCCCGCCAGTCTTCCTCGGTCCACCGGTTCCTGCCGGTCCACTGCCAGGGTCGCCCCACCAACTCGTACAGAAACCGATTGTAAGCGGACTGCTTCACAATGCACTCGTCGATCCGGAAATCGGGGTCCGGGCATTCCTTGAACCGGAGCTCGGCAGGGTCGAGCATCTCCAGGTAGTAGGTCGTGATTTCGAGTTCCATTATTTTTTGAGTATCCCTTCGAGCTCGGATACCGTCACGAAGCCCGCTCCTTCAAGCGGCCGGCCGCGCAGGCGCACGCCGGTCGACGGCGCGGGCTCATCGAAGATCCACTCCACGATCTCGAAGGAGAGAAAAGGGCTCGGCTCTCCCGTGGTCGGCCGGCCCTGAACCGCCACCCAGGCGCCCGAGATCCTCACCTCCGCGGCCAGGATCTCGAACCCCCCTATACCGCTCCAGCCTTCTCGCTCAAGGACGTGCGGGCCCTCTATGAATCGAATTCCATCTATGTTCAGGGGGCTCTCCCACGTGACCGAAACCGTTATCTCACCGGCATCGTCAGCAAGCGCTGCGAGAGCATAATAATGAATCCCCGGCCGATTCAACATCATGGGGATCGTCTTGCGAACCGGAAGGCGGCGATCGATGCCGGAGAAATCGTACTCGAGCCCGTCGGCCGCCTCGGAGCCGTTCTCGCCCGAGGGGCCGCTGATCACACAGGAGACTCCCGACCAGGAGACTTTAGGGATCACCCCGGTCCGGCGCAGCCTGTTATTTGCGCTGGTCCCATCGAGCCTCGTGAGCGGGTTGTCCGCGGCGCCGAGCCCGCCGAGGCCCGTCTCCGGCAGGCGCCAGGCCCCGGTCCCGCCGTCCGCCGATCCCCCGGCCTCCGCGATCTGCCGCTCAACGAGCGGGATCATCCGGTCCGCCATGTCCGTGAGTGTGTCGAGGCAGTTCGGGTGCCGGCTCACGCAGTGGGGAGGATCGAAGCCGGTTCGGGTTCGGAGGATGTCATAGTAGTCCGACAGCTCCACGTCGGGGAACGAGGCCTCGACCGCGGCCGAGCCGAGCATCAGGCCGAGAAGCCCGGCCATGGTGGCCGTGCCGTTGTCCGAGTCCCAGCCCGAAAGTGTGCCGATCCGGATCGTCCGCCGAATATCGCCTCCGCCGTAGAGCAGGGCCGTGAGGCCGGTCGCCAAGTTGACAGAGGACTCATAGTAGTTGAGATACCTGAATCCGTTGGCGCTGTCCTGTTCCTGGTAGCGTAGGGCAATGGAGTCGCGCGTACGTTCCCAGTCGCCCACGTCCGGGTTCGTCAGGTACTCTTCGAGCACGAAGTCGATCACGTCCGCGGTCTTGGACGTATCCGGTATGAGCCGGCGGGCCGTGCCGACCATCCAGACGATCCGGTCGCGCAGGGGCAGGTCAGGCCCGGCCGCCGCCGCGAGGGAATAGAGCGCCACGTAGAACTGTGCCGCGTGGGCGGCCCAGCCCGAAGCGGTCACCCGGATCGGTAGGTCCGCAAGCCCGAGCGCTCGGACCGGCATTCCCGGGGCCAGGGCCCCGAAGATCTCGGTTGTGAGCTGGGCATCGATCATCAGAGACTGGTCATTCGCCGCGAGCAGGGAGGTGGACGGCGGGAGGGTGCAGACGGGGGCGAGCATGAGTCGGTGGGCCTCGTCGTTGGAGACCCAGACGTTCTTGCCGGGCTCGATGTGTGTGATCCATGCATGACGGATCTCTTCGGCCGTAAGCTCGGCCCGACCGAGACGGGCCATGGCGTCGAGGTAGACGTACTCGATGTCCGTGTCGTCATCCGAGCCCCAAGGGTCCTGGAACACGAAGTCGATCCACCCCCCGTTCATCCCCGGCCGCCCCTGTCTTGTGCCCCAGTCCTCGTCGGTGAAGAAGGGCGGCTTCCTCCGCACCCCCTCGGTAACGAGTCCGGTCCAGTTTGCAATACACTCCCCCAGCCACATCGCGCGAAGTCGGTCGGCGTAGACTTCGCGGGACAGGGCTTCCGTTGGGCCGGGCGATACCGTCGAGTGGCATGAGAAAACAGAAGCCAGAAAGAAAAAGAATATCAGATGCGCAAGCTTCACAGCGGTCTGCTCATGTATAGGAAATTATAAGATCACCACTTTTGAAAGCAGTGCTCGGCAAAGCCGATGATGTCGTCCACCACCACGACGCTGCCGTCGTCCAGGATCGCACGGCCCGAGATCAGGCCGTGCACCTTGGTGGTGTCCGTGGAATAGATGATGAAGTCGAGCTTGCCGGATTGATCGTGGAAGGGCTCCAGGGCCATGTCGAAGCGGCCGTCCGGGGTGATGAATCGCCACGGCTCCATGTTGTCTTGGGGCTGGATCCACTCGATCTCGTCCAGTTTGTGCAGGACGCCGTCGTAGACGATGTTGTTTCCGGTCCCCCTGGAGTTGTCCTCTTCGCCGAAGCCGATGTTGAAGCCGAACCGCTTTCCCTCGGCCATGCCGCCGGCCACGGCCCACCCCCACTCGAACTCGCTCGGCCACACGCCCCGGCCCCAGTCGAGGATGGCATAGGTCCGGTCCGGCTGAAACGAGTAGGTCCTTCCTCCCGCCTCGAAGTCCCCACAGGCGGGCAGCGCCACGATCTTGTCCGTGTAGAAGAAGAGGTCCGGCTCGTGGAAGGGAAAGGCCGTGGACAGGCTCTCTTCGTTTGGGTCGTCCTGAATTTCGATCTTGCCCCGAATTCGAGGCCCCACTACGGACGCCGGGAAATCGAAGATGAGAGTCCGGGTGCTTCCATCGAAATCGAAAGAGACGAAGTGTGCGCCCCTCTGAAAAGTCGTGCTTGCATAGGGATCGGCCGGGAGGGTCAGCAGCGGGTCCGGCCCGAGGTTGAAGTAGAGGTTGGCCCCGGCCCTGCCCGACGGATAGTGAATGAACGACACGGCGGCCATTACGGCCCATGAGATGTCCGCCAGGGTGAGCTCGAGATAGAGGTCCGGGGAGGTTACGGCGTAGTAGTCCCACTCCTTGAGGCGGTGCTTCTTGTCCTGTGCGATCAGATCGCGGTCATACACCATGAGGGGATACCGGGCCCAGCCCCAGGCCGCCAGGGTTCCGTCCGGATCGAGCAGGGGGGCGGTCGAAGTGATCTCCCACTGGTTGTAAAGAGGGACGTCGCGCCGGGAGGTCGAGCCGTCGTCGTCATCCCCGCAGCCGATGACGACGAGACAGAGGGTACAGAGGAAGAAGACGGCCGGTCCTACCTGCCTGAGAAGTTGTATGGTTGATTGGAGTTTCATCGCGGCTCCTACCTTTGTCCATGCATAGGAAATTATAAGTTCGACAATTGAGCACCTTGAGGACGTTGCGAGCGAAGCGAAGTCGAAGATTGCGAGGAGCGAAAGCGACGAAGCAACCCCTAATGCTCACTTTGCCAATGGGCTCGGGGGATCGCTTCGTCGCTGGCGCTCCTCGCGACATCCCTCAATTGAGTCCGCGTCGAAGACGCGGTTTTGTTCTTATCAGCCACAGATTCACGCGGATGAAATGCGGATTGGTCGTAGAATACAACATGATCTGAATGCTTCTGTCAATGAAATGCATGAAACAAATGCCGGGTCGACCATCGCCAGGATCGACTCTCGCAATGAAAAGCGATTGGTGGTATTTTCGGGAGCCATATTGCACAATCCGTGATCACTGCTGGATTGAATCGAACTGCCATAAGCGACGAAATCAACATGGGATCTATATTTAGAAGGCTCAAGAGTTTCTTTTTCTGCCTTTGGCTTTGTGCGGCATTTTTTTCAGCGTGCAGCGCTCGTCACCCGAGTCTCCTGTCGGAACCGGAACCTGACGAGAAAGAATCGCCGGAAGCCAAGGCCAACCTCGACCTTTTTCGGGAGCTCGTCAGGACTGTTCGTAAATACCATGTCTTTGCCGAGCAGACCGATTTGAATTTGGGCTTCTCCTGGGAAAAGGCGTTGCCCATGTTGGAAGAGGAATTTAGCGATGCCAGGACCGATGGCCTGTTGATGAAAGCTCTCTGGCACTTCGGCAACAATCTGCATAATCCGCATGTCCGCTACCACACACCGGAACCGTCCCAGTGGTTGACGGTTGGATTCAAAATCGACGTGGAATGGCGGGATGGTCGTCCGCAGTTTTATGCAAGTCATGTCACGGCGAAGGCGTTGCAGAATACAATCAAGCCGGGAGATCTGCTGGTCGAGATGGACGGAGTGCCAAGTGGCCTATTTCTAGAAATGTTCCATCTAAAATCGAATGGCAACAACTGGCGGTCCATCGCCCTCGATATTGCACAGTTCGCATGGAAACGTAGAGCCCAGGTCCATGGCTTGGTTCCTGGTGAATCCGGCGAGTGGGTATTCCTGGACCGTCAAACGAACCAAAAGAAAAGAATCGAGGCAACATGGCATCGGTTCAATACATCTGGACGTCCGCCTGAAGGCGATTTTGCTATCGACTATTCAGCGGACGAGATTGTGGATTACGGCCCCTATCATCGAGAATTTATGGGCTACAATTTCGAAATCTATACATCCGGGCAGCGACCTTATTCCGAGTATCCCATCGTACGTTTCTTCTCTTTCCGGTATGGGGGGCGGAAGTGGCGGCGACTGATGAAAATGGACCATCAGAATCTGAAGACCCAACTCGGGAATATGCCCTCCATCAAGGGAATTATTCTCGACCTCCGGGATAACCACGGCGGCAACAATCCCAACTGGTTTTTGGATTGGTTCGCTCCTGCACCCTATTACGATCATTTTGTCTTCACGAGATTGCACGACGATTTTCAAGATAGGAACAAGCTTCGCGCAGCACGGATAACCGGCTGGGATCAAGGAAAGCGGGAGCGTTACCTGGCTGCACTGAAGAACAAAACAGCCGAGCAGGAATTCTGGGGACCGGAACCGTTCTTTTGTCCTGCTTCGGATTGCACAGATTGGGACAATCAATATACTCCCAAAAATCAAGTGACCAATCAGCGCCTTGCCTTGTTAGTTGGGCCGGGATGCATCAGTTCGTGTGACCATTTCTCATTCATCTTTAAGGAAAACGGCTTTGGGCCGTTGATTGGAACATCAGGATCCAGTGGATACACGGTGTATCGTTTCATGCACCCAGTACATCATCCCCATCATGGTGCTGATTTAGGTATTTTTCAGTTTGCCTTCAGTTATGAAATCAGTGGAAAGACAAGACGCCCCGTGGAAGCTGTCCCTGTGCCTCCTGACTACTCGATAGAGCCGACTTTTGAAAACCGCAGCAGCTACGACAGGCTTCTGGTTCAAACAGCGATCACGGCATTCGAGGAATTCAAATTCCAACAGTAAGAGAGAAATCTTCTGTGACTTCAAAAATGATTCTGGCCCGGGGCGCCCGGGCCACGGAAGAGCGGTTGCTCGAGCTAGTCGAGCGGAGGTATGCCGAGGCGAAGAGTGATCCCTCTCTGCTTGCCAGGCCGGTCCTCGTGGTGGTCTCCTCCGGGACTTTGCGTAAGCACCTGGCGGCCGCGATCGTTGCCCGCCTGGGGCCGTCCGTACTCGGCGTGGAGGTGAAGACCCTCTGGAGCCTGGCCGGGGAAGTCCTCGAGCGGGCCGGGAGGCGGCCGGCCGCCAGGGGGGCCCTGTTCGAGGTCCTGGTCCGCCGGGAGGCCGCAAAGGAGGCGGTTCTCAAGGCATCACTGGAGGAGCTCGACGACGGCTACAGCATCGTGGCCTCTGTTGTGAAGGACCTGCTCAGTGCCGGCTTCGAGCCGGGCGGACGAAAGAAGTTGGAACGAGTTCTTACAGGCTGCCCGGATGGAGCTGTGAAGGCGAGGGCCCTGGCGATCCTCGAAGTGGCGTCCCACACAGCCGAGGCCATGGCCGGAGCCGGCGTGGGCCGGATCGGAGACCTCCTCAAAGAAGCCGCGGCCTGCCTCGAGGAGTGCGGGCCGGAGCTGGTCC
This sequence comes from uncultured Thermodesulfobacteriota bacterium, assembly GCA_964522545.1. GTDB lineage: Bacteria > Desulfobacterota > DSWW01 > CAZFWM01 > CAZFWM01 > CAZFWM01. Next base: position 12,977 of record CAZFWM010000001.1, on the reverse strand, counting down.
CTGCGCGGGAGATTCTGGTTCACGGCTTTTCCGACGCCACGGGCCGGGCCACGGAGTTCATCCGGGCCCTGATCCGGCACGGCGGGGCCCGGATACTTCTGGACGAGCCCCCGGACCCGGCCTCACCGGACAGGGTGGACCTGGGCGCCTCTTTCATGCGGCGCTTCGCAAATCGTCTCCTTGGCGAAGAGATTCAAGAGCCCGAGTCTACGCCGTACGGGCCGCCCCATGTTCGGTTCTTCGATGCATCGGGCGCCGACGCCGAGGCCCGGGAGGTGGCCTACCGGGTTCGCGCCCTCCTCGACGGCGGGGTTCGGCCCGAGTCCGTAGCCGTCGTGGCCCGCACCCTCCAGGCTTACGCCGTGCCGATTCGCCGGCACTTCGAGGCCCTCGGGATACCCTTCAGCGCGGGCCGCGGCCTCGCTCCGGCCGGGCTCTTCCCGGCCGGCCGCAAAATGGACGCGGCCATGGAGGTGCTCACCCGGGGAAAGAGCATCCCGGCGGACCGGTGGCTCGATGCCCTTGACTTCGGCCGCTTTTGCATGAGATTCCTCCCGGACTCCCGCCCCTCCAGGGCGCTGCTCGGAGACCTGCGGCTGGCCCTGCGTGCCCTCGGAGTGGCCAGGACGGGTGATCTGCAAAAGCTCCCCGCCGGAGTTATCCCCCCAGGGGAGCAACCCTTTCCCCTTCCGGTGCGACGTGGATTCAGGACGACAGGTCCGGAGGCATCCGGGGAGGCACCGGACGATCATGAGGCTAACGGAGAGGAAGCGGCCGGGGTCAGGGCGGCCCGGCGAAAACTCGATGGAAAGGTCCTCGTGGAGGCGATCCGCCACGGAAAAAAGCTCATCTCCTTCGGGAATGGATGGAAGCCGGACGAGGCCGCCCTCGATTTTCACATCGACAAGATCACGGAGATTCTCGAAAATCACCTGTGCTGGGACCTCGCCGGAGAGAAGAGAGGGGGCCGCATCATCGAGAAGGAGATGGCCCGCGCCCTGGAGAGCGTCCGTGCCATGGTCCCCGAGGGGATGGCGCTGCGCCGCGACGAGGTCCTTCTTCTGGTGACCAATGAGCTCAAGGGCGCGGGCGAGGAGTCCCTGGGCGGGGCGGGCGCCGGAGTGCAGGTCCTCGACGTGACCCACGCCAGGGGGCTTACCTTCGACCACCTCTTCCTGGTCGGGGCCAACCGGGGCGTCTTCCCCCGCCGGATCCGGGAGGACACACTCCTGCCGGATCATGCCCGGCGGCGCCTGCTGGCCGGGCTTCCCCATCTGCCCATCAAGGGGGCCGGCTTCGATGAAGAGCGCTACCTCTTCGCCGACCTCCTGTCGGCCGCCCCCGAAGTCTGCATATCCTGGCAGCGGACCGAAGAGGAGGGCCGGGCCCTCAACCCGTCGCCCCTGGTTGGAAGGCTGCGGATCGCACCCTCAATGGAGGAAGTAAATAAGGTCCCGCGCATCCGGACCTCGGCCCTCGTGCCCCCCTTTGCCGGAGGCCCGAGCCGGTCCAGGCCGGCCCGGGACGCCCTGGTGCTCGCGGCCCTCGCCGGCTCCCGGCGCCGGTTCGGGGAGATCCTCCCCCTCGCCCTCGAGGAGTCCGCCGAGCGCTTCGCCGGTGAGGTCCTGTGCAAAGAGCCGGAGGCAGCTGCGGCCGAGCTGGCCCAGGCCCGGCTGCGCATCCTCGACGAGCAGGACCCGGACCGGCGAACCCCGGACGGGCGGGAGCGGCATCGTCTGCCGAGCCCCTACTTCGGGCTCGTGGGTGCCGCCGCCGGGAGGGCCGATCCCAGGAAGGGCGATCTCTATGTGACGACCCTGGAGCGCATGGCCGCCTGCCCGTGGCAGACCTTCCTCACCCGAATCCTCAGGCTGGAGCCGGTCCCTGATCCCATGGCCGCCCTACCGGGTCTCGGCCCGATGCATGTCGGCATCGCCGTGCACCGCACGCTGCAGCTCCTTGCGCAAGAGGTGCTGGACCGCCGGGTGCAGAACCCGGATGAATCGTCCCGTCCAGTCCCGGTGCCGATGATCCGACCGGGCCCGGATCGGGTCGATGACCTCATCGCCCGCTCCGCGTTCCAGGTCGCCCGCGACGAGGGGATCCACCTGGCCGGCCTGAAGCAGGCCCTGGCAGACCTCACCCGGCCCTATGTGGAGAGGGCTTTGGAGCTCGACTGGCCGGAGGCGGACACCGAAGTGATGGTCCTCGGGGCCGAGGTCGTGGGGGAGGCGAGGATTCCCCTGGAGGGGGGGGAGCGGATCATCCTCTTCCGGGCGGACCGGCGCGATGTCGACGACGTGAAGGAGCGGGCCGTCACTATCACGGACTACAAGACCGGCAAGCCCATATCGGAAGCCAAGATGCAGACTACCCGAGATAAGCACTTCAGAGCGAAAGTGGAGGCGGGGACCCATCTCCAGGCGGCTGCCTACGCGGCCAGCCGGGAGGATCCGCCGGCCCGGGGACGCTATCTATTTTTGAATCCGGACCTCGAGGATGACCTCGCAAAGGCCGTCCTCGATCACGAGCAGGAAGCGGTGAAAACGATTTTTCCGGCCACGGCCGGCGCGCTGCTCGGGGCCTGGGAGGCGGGGGTCTTCTACCCGCGAACGGAGGATCCGGGCGGTAAAGAGCCGAACGCGTGCAAGTGGTGCGATGTGGCCGAGGCCTGTGTCCGCAGCGACTCGGGCGCCCGGCTGCGGATGCGGGAGGTCGTGGGCCGGGCCGAAGAAGACCTCCTCGCCGGGAGGGATGTCCGCCGGGACCTGGAGCAGCTCGTGCGGATCCGGCTGCTGGGCCGGAAGAAGACCACGGCCCCGGCCGGCCGGGCCGGGCGGGAGGAGGGCGGGGGATGACCGGCCGGTCGAGACAAGAACTATCCCGCAGAGACGAAGAGGCCCGGAGGGCGGCCCGCACCCTCTTCGACCGGCCGGTCGTGCTCGAGGCCGGGGCGGGCACGGGCAAGACCGCGGCCCTGGTGGCCCGCGTGATCCACTGGTGTCTCGGGCCCGGGTGGGACAAGGCCTGCTCGGATCTCGAGAGCGAAGGCCAAGCCGGGCCGGGGATCGGCGCCGGGCCGGAGGCCTCGGCCGCCCGGGTGCTGGAGCGGGTGACGGCCATCACCTTCACGGAGCGGGCCGCCGCGGAGATGTCCGAGCGGGTGGCCCAGTGCCTGGCCGGCATCCTGGACGGAAGCGAGACGCCTTGGCTCTACCTCGAGGATCTCGATCTGACCGAGGAGGAGAAGAGACTGCGCGCCTCGGCCCTTCTGACCTCCCTGGACCGCCTCGACATGGGCACGATACACGCCTTCTGTCGTCGCCTCCTCGCCGCCCACCCTCTGGAGGCGGGTCTCCATCCCGCCTTCGACGTGGACGCCGAGGGGACGGCCGTGCAGCGGATCGCCGAGGAGGTCATCTCGGACAGCCTGCACAGGGCCTACGGCGACCCGGGGGACCCGGACCTCCTGGCCCTGGCCCGGCTCGGCCTCGGCCCGACCGAGATGGCCGGGGCCCTTGAGACGCTGGCCCAAAAGGGAGTCCCACCCGAGGCCTTGGCCGGGGATCCCTATCCGGAAGCGAGGATCGCCGATGCACGGGACCGCCTACAGGAGCAGGTGGCGCGGGTGCTCGGGTTCATCCGCGACCCGATAAACAACATTAAGGGCGGACGGCTCAAAAAGGCCCGGGAGGCCCTCGATGAGCTGGAGGCCCTGGAGAAAGGGCTCCCCGGAGTGCGGACCGCCGGGGACCTCGCCGACCGGGTCGCGGCCGACGAGCTTCAGGCTTCCCACGACAGGCTGGGAAAATGGGCACAGGCGGAGTTTACAAAGGCGGAGTCTTTCCTCGAAGAGCGTAAAGAGGAGCTCGCCCAGGCCTGCGCGGAGCTCAACGCAAACCTCTCGTTCCTGCAGGAGATCAATCCCGATGTCATGATCCCAGCCCGCCGCGCCCTCGGCTCCCTGCTCGCGGAAGTGCACGGCCGTATGCGCAGGAGCGGTGTCGAAACATTCGACGCCCTGCTGCGCCACGCCCGGGGCCTCCTGGAGCGGAGCCCCGAGGTTCTCGGCCGGGTTCGACGGTCCATGAATCAGCTCCTGGTGGACGAGTTCCAGGACACGGACCCGGTGCAGTGCGACATGGTCGACCGGATCGCCCTCCAGGGACCGGAGGCCGAGAGGCCGGGGCTCTTCCTGGTGGGGGACCCGAAGCAGTCGATCTACGGCTGGCGCGACGCGGACCTGGCCGCCTACCACGCCTTTGTCGGCAAGGTCCGGGGGGCCAAGGGGGAAAAGCACACCCTCTACGTGAACTTCCGCTCCGTTCCCGAGGTCCTGGACGAGGTGGAGAGGATCGCGGCCCCCGTCATGGAGGATGAGGAAGGGATCCAGCCCCCCTTCGAGCCGCTCCTGCCCTGCCCGGCCAAACAAAAGGCCAAGGGGCTCCGGTTCGGGGACCGCAGACCGGTGGAGCATTGGGCCGCCTGGGACCGGGAGCCGCAGGAAGGGATGGCCGAAAACAAGGTCGGACCGAAGACCGGGGCCGACCGGGCCCGCGAGATCGAGGCGGCCGCCGTGGTCCGGGACATCAACGATTTGAACAAGAATCACGGCCTCCCATGGAAGAGCTCGGCCATCCTCATGCGGACCACCACGGCCCAGGACATGTACCTTCAGGCCTTGCGGGAGGCTGGTATCCCCTACGTGGTGGAGCGGGACCGTAGCTATTACAAGCGCCGGGAGATCATCGACGCTGTCTCCCTGGTGCGGGCCATCGTGGACCCGAGCGACCACGTGGCCATGCTCGCCTGGCTCCGCTCGCCGGTGGTGGGCGTGCCGGACGCGGCGCTCATCCCCCTCTGGAAACAGGGGCTGCCCGATCTCGTCACGGGGCTCGAGGGACCGGGCGCTGCGAGCCTCGAGGCGATCGACCGCTGCGTGGAGGGGGCCGCGGCCGAGCTGTCCGGAATCCCGCACGATACCCCTCCCGGCCTCGACCGCGTCGCGGAGTGGGACCTGGTTCTGAAGAGCGCCCTCCGGGCCCTCGCCCTCCTGCGTCGCTCTTTCCGGAAAGACCCGGCCGACCTCTTTGTGGAGAAACTCCGGGCCCTGCTGCTAACCGAGGCGACCGAGGCGGCCCGCTTCCTGGGCGGACACCGGCTCGCCAATCTGGAGCGCTTCTTCCGGCGGCTCCTGGAGGCCTTCGTCTCCGTCGAGGGCGGGCCCCAGGCCGTGCTCCGGGAGCTGCGGGCCGGGATTGCGGGGATGCGGGAAGAGGAAGAGGGATCCATGTCGGACGAAAGCCTGGACGCGGTGCGCGTCCTCACGATACACAAGGCCAAGGGCCTCACCTTCGACAATGTCTATCTCGTGGGGCTCCACGGTACGACCGCCCGGGGGACAGGGGGGCCGGAGACCGAGGCGGTTGAGGAAGGCGGGGACTGGGAGATGTGTCTCTTCGGCGTTCCGACCCTCGGCTTTGACCGGGTGCTCGAGCGGCGCGAGCGGGTGGGCAGGGCCGAGATGGTGCGCACCCTCTACGTGGCGACCACCCGGCCCAGGGATCGTCTGGTGATGGCCGGGAAGTGGCCCGAGGACGACGCGGAAGCCCGGCCGCCGGAGCTGGCCTCGTCCCACATGGACCTCCTGCTGCACCGGACGGGCGGGCGTCCCGCCCTCGAAGAGGTCGCGGCGAGGGCGGCTGGCGAGGGGGAGGCGGCCGAGACCGGCGCCGACGGCGTTCGCTGGGTCATCCCGGACCCTGCACCGGTGGAGCGGGCCGCCGGGACAGAGGAGCCGGGGGACGAGGCGGTCGCGGTCGACGAGGCCCGCCGGGACATGGAGAGGCTGCGGGCGCTCAGGGAGGGGGCGGGCAGGCGAATGGACCTACACTTCACATCCCCTGCATCGCACGAATCGCATGAGGCCCTGCGGGAGGCCCTCGACGAAGGACTGGAGGAGGGAGGCTCCGTCGTCGAGGGGGCCGCCGGGGAGGCACGGGCCAGACAGGTCCGGGACATCCGGATGGCCGCCGGGAGCGCGATCCACCAGGTGCTCGAGACCTTCGATCTCGGCGCGGACTCGGCCGTGGAGATCGAGCGGCAGCGGGGACGTCTCCGCACCTTACTCCAGGCCCTTGTTCCTCCACACCGGCTCGACGAGGCCCTCAGCGAGGCCGGCGAAATCCTGGATCGCCTCACAGGCTCAAAGACGCTGGAAAAACTAACGGCCTTGGCCGGTAACATCGTTGCCCGGGAGCTGCCGATTCTGCTGGCCGGGGACCAAGAGGCCGGGCCGGTGGGCGCGATCATAGGGACCGTCGACCTGCTCTATCGAGACCCGGAAACAGGGGCCTTCGTGGTGGCCGACTACAAGACCGACCGGGTCGACGACGAGGCCGGTCTTGAGGAGCGCACACAGATCTACAAGGCCCAGGGTGAGGTCTACCTGCGAGCCGTCCGGGAGGCGCTAGGAGCGACCCCGCCGCCCCGCTTCGAGCTCTGGTTCCTGCATGCGGACCGGATCGCTCGGGTTGTGCCACAGGAGAAGAGAAAATGACCATGGAAACGATCGTAAGCTGTGTCGGGATCTTGTGCGGCGCAATCATTATGTTCGTGAGCATAGTGAAAGCGAAGGGGGTCCTGGCGGTGACCCCTCTGGTCGCAGAGCGCCATCGACGCCGCATTGTGTGGCTCCTGAGGCTGCATCGCGCATTGATGGTGTTTTTCCTCTTCGGCTATATTGTCGTGATGCTGTCATTCTGGTTCAGCTTCCCCCTGGTTGGCCAGGCTTTTGTGAGCGTCATCTTCCTGTTCGGGGCCGTCTTTGTACTGATGGGGATTATGGTCCAGGCCCGACTCTTATCGGAAGTCCAATCCACGTTGCGAGGGCTGCTGCCCATCTGTCTGGGGTGCAAGAAGATTCGGATCGAAGATGCCGACTCCATGGATCAGAGATCCTGGAAGGTCCTGGAAGAATATATTTCGGAGAGAGCCAGCGTCGATTTTTCACACGGCTATTGCCCGGATTGTTATGAGCAAGAGCTGCGTCATGTGAAGGCGCTGCGCAAGAAAAAGGCCGCTCAAAATAAGGAGTAGAGTCGCGTCTCGCCAAGGGCAAGCTCTGCCCAACAATCCTTTTCGGAGCATGTCGTTTCGGAGAATATCATGGAAACGCTGCTGGGAGCCCTGTTCATCTTCTGCCTCAAGATCACCGATGTGTCGCTGGGCACCATTCGCATGATCGTGATCATCCAGGGTCGCAAGAACCTGGCCGCGGCCATCGGGTTCGTGGAGGTGACCATCTTCATCGTGGCCGTGGGCAAGGTCGTGGGGAACATGGGGAATGTGTGGAACGTGATCGCTTACTCCGCGGGGTTCGCGGCCGGAACCCTCGTCGGGATCACCCTGGAGGAGTGGATCGCTCTGGGCTATCAGATGATCCGGGTGATCACCCAGAAGGAGAACGACGAGCTGATCAAGATACTGCGCGGCTCAGGGTTCGCGCTGACCCAGGTCGGCGCGGAGGGGATGGACGGCCCGGTGTATGTCCTGTTCAGCGTGGTTAGGCGCAGAAGGGTCAAGGAGTTTCTCCAGATCATCCGGCACTGGGCGCCCGCGGCCTTCGTTACGGTGGAAGACACCAAGCGCAGGTTCCACGGATATTTCCAGCAGGTGAAGAAGAAATAGGGAGGCGGGAAGAGCCTGGGAGGGAATTAACAACTGAACAGGGTCAAAGTGAACAGTGAGTCAACAGTCGAGAGTCAAGAGTCGAGAGCAAGAGGCAGGTAACTCTCGACTCTGAACTGTTGACTGTTGACTAAGCGCTCTAGTTCGATGATGTTATACCCCGTTTCGTTCGATTGCTCTAGACTACGCCCATTCAGGGTGTCTTGACGACCAGAACCGACGCTCCTTTCATTTCTCTGATCAGCTTGACGCTGATGTCGCCCAGCACGAATTCCTCGGCCTTGGTCATGCTCTTTCGGCCGATCACCACCATATCGAAATCCCCCTTGTTGAACTGGTCGATGATCCCGTCGGTGACCGTGTCATAGGGCTCCAGCTCCAGATTGATCTTGATCTTCTCGGGAGGAAAACCTTGCTGCACCAGCTTGACCCTGGACTCCTCCAGGACCGACTGAAACCGGATCAGCTGTTCGTTCGTGAAACGCTGGCCCATGAGCTCTTCGACGGCTGCGGGCTTTCTGTATACATGAAGCAGGGTGATCCGGAAATCTTCGCGGCGGAGAGGCAGGTTGGCGACGAAATCGATCATGACCCGGGAGCTGATGGAATCGTTCAGAGCGATAAGGATGGAGTTCTTCAATGCTTCTCCTCCTCTAAGAAGTAAAAGTCAGGTGCAGGCACCTGTTCAGATCCTCGATTATTTCTTCCGTCGTTTCATAAAAGACATCGGACCCCTTCGAGAAATGCAGGAGGATGTCGTTCAGCACTTTGGGAATATAGGGGTAGAGCTTGCGCAGGTTCGTGAGCCTCCACTGATTCAGGATGGAGAAATCCTCGGTAGTCAGCCGATCCTTCAGGTCTCTGTAGGTCGACGTCTCGCTCGAAATGGTATGAAAATCGTGGTACCCCTTGCCGACCGCATAGAGGAGGATGTTTCCCAGTCCGAAGATGTCAAGGCCGAAGGGGTTTTCCGTGGCTTCGAAGTCGTAATCGAAGTCGATCCAGACGTGATTCCCGGTGTCGTTCTCTACGATGATGTGATCGTTGCGTATGTCTCCGTGCCGGTACCCGTGAAAATGGAGAAAGCGGATCGCTTCGAACTGCTTCACCAGCTTCTTGAGTATGCCGGGAAGGGTGGTGTTGAAGTAGTCCTCGTGGTCTTTTTTTAAGGAATCGATGTAAACGTAGAAGTTCGGTCCGCGCACCAGGTCGAGCACGCGGATGTTGTTTCCCTTGGGGTCCCGGAAGGACTCGCCCTGCATGAAATGGGAGTGTGTCTTCACGGTCTCGAGGATTTCCGCCTCCTTGTCCGGGCTCCGGAAGCAGTGGATCTTCACCCCCCCCAGGGATATCTCGAAGGTCTCGAAGAAGGCCAGCTTGATGATCTTCTTCTCACCTGTTTCCGAATCCTGGGCCAGCTTCACCCAGAACTTGGGATCGGTCATTCCGAACCGGCCTTCCCGCGCATGGCCCGTCACCTTGTACCGTTTCCCGTCGATCAGGATCTCGTCACCACAGTCGATGGAGAGGAAATTCGTGGTGTCTTCGAAGAGGCGGCCTTTCACGTCTCAGATATCTCCCAGCATCCGTAGCGGCAGATTCGCCATGGCGCCTTTGACTTGGCCGAGGAAGTTCTTCAGCCCGCTGTTCTCGATCACCAGGCCCAGGTGCTCGGCCAGGGAGCAGAGGGCCTCGACATCGTCTTCGTGGACGGTCCAGGGCTCGCTGTTGTAGATCCGGAAGATGCCGATCGTCTCTTTGCGGATTTTGATGGGAACCGACAGCATGGAGACAAGCCCTTCCTTTGCCGCGGCCTCGGCATACTGCACCCGGGGGTCGGTCTGGAAGTCCTCGACGAAGACAGGTTCGCCGGAAAAGAAGGGGGAGGTCTGGTCGTCGACCACGACGAGGCCCTTGTCGAGATACTCCTGGCTGAGTCCGTAGCTGCTCGCGTGGATGAGATGTTTTTCCCGGTCGTCGTAGAGCATGAGGCTGCACCCCTTCATCTTGAATGCCATGCAAATGCCCTCGACCAGGTGACTCATCAGCAGATTCAGATCCTCGTATGTCGAGATGGCCCGGCTGATCGCTTTGTACTCCTTGAGAAAGATCCTTCGAGCTGGCTCAGAACTCATTGTGGGTTCTCCTCATGGTCAATGAAGATGGTTTCGCAAAAGGTCGGATATGTCATTTCGACCGCAGGGAGAAATCTGAGCTTTTCAAATTGTACAATCGGAAAGATTTCTCGCTTCCCCTTCGCTTTGCTCAGGGCTTCGGCTCACCGAAATGGCAGGCAGAAGACGGCTGCTCTAGTAAAAGTATACCACATTTGATTCAATGTACAACAAACGCGAAAAACCGGATCGTATGGAAGAAGCAACGACCATCGGACCTGCCGGTATTCACGGACAAGGAGCGGCCAAATGAAGCAGGACTTCCTCTTCTCTCTTCTCATTCTCATCGCGGCCGTGTTCATGGGCTCCTGCCACAGCGACGACGGGGAGCACGGCGCCGGCGTCCCCCCGGAAAAGCCGGGCCCCTACTTCGTGGGAAACACGACCTTCATCCTCGAGGACCCGAGCCGGGCGCTGAGCTGCGGCCCGGGCAACCGCCGCCTCGTGACCGAGGCCTGGTACCCGGCGGACGAGCACGCCTACCAATGGCCCGAGGTCTGGATCTCGGACTTCATGCTCGACCAGGCCGAAGCGGCCGAGGAGCGGTTCGGGGCCGAAGAGCTCATCGACTTACCCACAGGATCGTACCGCGGCGCCCCTCTTCATCCCGACGCGCCTCTTATGCCGATCCTGATCTTCTCCCACGGATTTTCGAGCAACCGGTTCCAGAATGTCACCATGTCGACCTACCTGGCGAGTCACGGCTTCCTGGTGGTCGCCCCGGATCACACTTGCAACGCGAAGATCGCCCCTTTCCCGGACGGCCCCGTCTTCTTTTCCGTCCTCAACGCCCCCCTGTCCCTGTTCGAGCGCATCGGAGATGTTCGCTTCCTCATCGACGTATTCACCGAAAGCCCTCCGGAGATGTTCGACGGAAGGCTCGACACGGAGCATGTCGGGATCTTCGGGCACTCTTTCGGGGGACTGACGGTCACCGAGACGGTGAAGATCGAGCCCCGTGTCTCGGCCATGATCCAGCTCGCCATGTTCGGCTTCCCCTGGGTGCCCGGGGGCCTGGCCACGCCGACCCTGTACGTTTACGGACTTCAGGACAAGATCGTGGATCCCTTCAAGGCGCTGCACGAAGAGCTCATCGATCTCATGCCCTCGCCCAAGTACGTCCTCGACTTCATCGACACCGGGCACTTCGCCTTCAGCGACCTGTGCCGATTTTCAACCACGATGGCGAGCATCGGAGACGGGTGCGGCTCGGGCACGAGGATTTGCACGGGGGAGCTCTTCGAGAATCCCGACCACGACCTCCTCCACGAGGCCCTGAACAGTTATGCCGGGGCCTTTTTCAGCGCCGCCTTCTTTGGCGACCCGAACTCGGTCGAATACCTGGAGCACAACCACTTCCCCGGCATGGTGGACTACTATGTGATGGATTGACTTTGTAACAGATCGGTGCCCTCGTTTTTTTGTCGATGAATTGTTAAGCTTGCATGTTCGAATCGATCTGCCGTATTAACTTGATTCAATAGGAAATCCGATTTTTTCCGTAGAAGAGTTTTAACGCAGAGGCGCAGAGACGCAGAGAAAAAATCGTGGAGCAAATGGAAAAGATTTTTTTCACCACAGAGGACACAGAGGTCACAGAGAGAGAATTAATGGAATCAAACTCCTTCTTCCTCTGTGCTCTCTGTGTCCTCTGTGGTGAATTTATATAACGAAAGGTTTGAATTGTCAGAGAACAAAAGTCCGCCCGTAGGGCGATACGGCTTTTCAGGGAGCTCAACCGAATGAACACGATGAAGGCGTTGGTAAAGGAAGGGCGATCGGTGGGCGTGCATAGGGTGCCCCGGCCCGAGCTCACCCGCGACGACGAGGTGATCATCCGCGTCGTGAAGGCGGGGATCTGCCGGACCGATCTCTACGTGGCCGAGGGACGGATGAAGTGCATCGATCCCCTGATCCTGGGCCATGAATTCTCGGGCGTGGTGAGCGAGGCGGGAGACGCCGCCGGCGACCTCAGTCCCGGTCACCGGGTCACGGTCATGCCGGTGATCCCGTGCGGTGAGTGCGACTGCTGCCGGGCGGGACGGCCGTCGAGCTGCCAGGCCCCCACCATGCTAGGCATCGACCACCACGGGGCCTTTGCCGAGTACGTGAAATGCCCGGCGGCCATGACCTACCGCCTCCCCGAGACCGTCTCCTTCAAAGTGGGCGCCTACACCGAGCCGATCGCCGCTTCGCTGGCCGTGCTCAAGGCCGGCCTGGGCCGAAGCGAAAAGGGGCTCATCTACGGGGACAACCGGATCGCTCTGCTCACGAGAAAGATCCTGGCGGCCCACGGATTCGAGGATGTGGCGATCCATGATCACCGAGGCGACGGCCGGGAGCCGCTGGCCGCAGGCGCCTACGACTTCATCATCGAGACGGTCGCCACTTCAGGGTCGCTCAGAGAGATGATCCGGGCGATCCGCCCTTTCGGCAAGATCGTGCTCAAGAGCCGGCAGCTCGAGGAGGTGGCCGTCGACTTTTCCGCGGCCATCAGAAAAGAGCTCTCCATCCACGCCGTGAACTACGGCTCCTTTTCCGAGTCGATCGCCATGGTGGCCGACGGCCGCCTCGATGTGGAGGATGTGATGGGACCTGTCTACCGGCTCGAGGACTTCGAGCGGGCCTTTGCAGAATCGGGGATCTACGGCTGCTCCAAGAGCTTCTTCTCGCTGGACGATGAAAATTAGGGGTAAGAGACCATGAAAAAGAGACTTGCGATCATTTGCACTGCGGCCCTGGCTGCGACCTTTGCAATCTCTTCAGCCGGGGCTGAACAGGCCCGAGAGGCCGGGTCGGTATTACTCGTCCCTGCGCACTATCCGACCATTCAGGAGTGCATCTCCGCGGCCGTGGATGGGGACACCTGCCTGGTGGCTCCCGGCACCTATGTGGAGAACATCGACTTCCTCGGGAAGGCGATCACGGTAAGGAGTTGGGCCGGGGCTGATGTGACTATCATCGACGGGAATCAGGCAGGTTCCGTGGTAACGTTTTCTAGTGATGTGACCGAGGAGGCGGTAATCGACGGGTTTACGATCAGGAATGGATATGCAGAAGATGGCGGGGGGATCTACTGCAATAACTCATCCCCGACGATCACGAACTGCACGA